>JAITQW010000016.1 GCA_031288715.1 Lactobacillales bacterium
AGTGATATTCTGTTGGGGAAGGCATTTCATCTTTATTCCTCCTAAATGTTTTGGGTTGGTGCTTTAAACATTTTATTAGAATTTTGATGATCTGTCTTTTTTTATTTTTCAGTGGACGGGTTTATGTTACAACTTGCATCTTTGTTTAATTTCTTAAAGTAAGTTTTAAATAACTTTAATTTTAAAATATGTATGGGTGGCTAACTTCATTTTACAATTCACCGTTAAGAAAATAAATTGGAGGAAAAAATTTGAAGGTTAATCAAGTGGAATTAGTCATTAGTGCAGTGAGGCCAGAGCAATATCCCGAAGGTAAATTTCCAGAGATTGCTTTGGCAGGAAGATCAAATGTGGGTAAATCTTCGTTTATTAATACACTATTGGGACGCAAAAGTATGGCTCGTATTTCCAGTAAACCAGGGAAGACTCAGACACTTAATTTTTATTTGATTGAGAATCAGGTATATTTTGTGGATGTTCCTGGGTACGGATATGCAAAAACTTCGAAGAGGCAACGTGCTAAGTGGGGTAAGATGATTGAGACGTATTTGATTGCACGAAAATCTTTACGTGCAGTGGTTTCTCTAGTTGATTTACGTCATTTGCCTACGGTGGAAGATAAGCAAATGTATACATTCTTGAAATATTATAATCTTCCGGTGATCTTGATTGCTACTAAGGCAGATAAGGTTTCTCGTGGGAAATGGCAGAAACATGTTGATGCTCTCAAGGAGGAAATTGGATTCGATGAAGAAGACGGATTTGTTCTTTTTTCTGCGGAGACTAAATTTGGAAAAAAAGATGCATGGAGTGCGATTGAGAAGAGTTGTGGTATACTTTAAAAATTCTTAATAAATTTTTGCTTATATAATTCTCCTTTAAAAGAGCCAAAAGTGTGATTTATCTTTTTTGGTAAGAATCCAAAAATTAAATATTTCAAAAATGTTAGTATCTTGTTAACTAATTTTCTTGTAAACTAAAAATGTAGATATATTTTTGAGAAATATGCTAGGATAAATTTCCTGATTTGCATAAAAATTGGCTGTTAAAGGCTATACTTATATTAGAGACTGAGTATTTAAATTCTGACTTAATCAATTTTATGTTTGAATTTATCTATTATTAGAAATGTGAAGGATGGTGTCCGTATTCATATGAGTGATCGGGCAAAAAATGTGGGGATATTTGTAGCAAAAACTTTTTTTTATACGACGATTATTCTAATTTTATTATATTTATACCACTACAAAGGGTTTAGCGGTGGAGGATTTATATATAATGAGTTTTAGAGTCTTCTAACTTGTCTCCGTAAATAGCAAAAATTGCGAACTGTCTTAGTGATTGTAGCACGTAGTGCAGCAGAACTTAGGCAGAATGTACCTATTTTGGTGCGAACTGTCTTAACGATTAGCGCACAAAGTGCGTCATAGTTTAGGTGGTATGTACCTCTTGGATCGTAAACAGGTTCTTAGGATTTATAGCCGTTTTTTAGATAAAAATAATCATGAGAAGGAGGACTTGATTGTGAAAACGTTGTCTATTTTGGAGCGTCTAGCGCAGGTTGTAAAGAAGCATCCAAAGCGTATTGCTTTTGCCGATCTGAATAAAAATTATACATATATTCAGTTATGGCAAGGAATTTCTGGTGTTGCAAATAAATTAAATAAAGAATTTTCCGGTAAAAATCCAGTTTTGATTTATGGTGCAAATGATTTTGACATGCTAGTAGCTATGCTTGGAGTTAATGCAGCAGGTCAAGCTTATATTCCTGTTGATGAACACACACCGGATTCACGAGTGAGACTAATTATAGATTCTTCCAAACCTGTGGCTATAATTGTGGTATCAGCTAAGAATATGGATGATTTTAATGGAAAACTTTTTAAAGGTTATCCAGTGTTTTTTTTGGAAGACTTTGATTATCAAAGTGAGTTAACAACGATATCTTTAGAAGAAGCTGTGCGCGGGGAAGATACTAATTATCTTATTTATACTTCAGGAACGACGGGTGCTCCTAAGGGAGTGGAAGTGAGCCATCAAAATCTTTTGAGTTTTACGGAATGGATGCTTTGTGATTTTAAGTCTATCGAAGAAAATCAAGTGTTATTACAAGCTCCATTTTCTTTTGATTTGTCGATTTTTTCTCTTTATCCAGCGTTGTTATCGGGTGGAACACTTGTGTCGTTATCGAAAGAAGAGACAAGTAATTTTAAGAAATTGTTTGAGCGGTTAAATACAACGGAAATTAATACTTGGATTTCGACTCCTTCGTTTGTGGATATTTGTTTAATTGATCCTTCATTTACGGAGAAGAATCATCCAAAGTTGGAGCAGTTTATTTTTTGTGGAGAGGAATTAACTGTAAGAGTTGCTGGTAAATTGCTAGAAAAATTCCCAAACAGTGTGGTTTGGAATACTTATGGTCCAACGGAAGCAACGGGTGCGGTAACATCTGTACAAGTTACTGCTGATTTATTAGAAGAATATCAACGTTTGCCTATTGGAAAAGCAAAAGCTGGTGTGGAGATTCGAATTCATGATCCAGAAACGAAACAGCCGGTCTCTTTAGGGGAACAAGGAGAAATTGTCATTGTTGGAGATTCAGTAGCAAGGGGCTATTATCGAAATTCTGAAAAAACGATAGAGGTTTTTGGAGTAATAGATGGAAAGCCAGCATATTATACTGGAGATGCAGGGCGAATTGATACGACAGGACAGCTTCTCTATCAGGGGCGAATTGATTTTCAGGTGAAAATGAATGGCTATAGAATTGAATTACAAGATATTGAATCTCATCTTTCTTCTTTTGCAGCGATTGAAAAAGCGATTGTTTTACCTCAGATGGATTATGATCAGCGTGTACGTAGTTTGATAGCGGTTATTGTTCCTAAAGAAGAAGTTAATAATGAGCGAGAGTTTGGAAAGCTCATTCGTGAAGGATTGAAAGGGAAAATTATGGATTATATGATGCCTGCTCGATTTATTTTGATGGAAGAATTTCCGCTAAATAAAAATGGTAAGGTAGATCGAAACGTGTTAACTGAGAAGTTGATAGAGCAACGGTAAGAAATTAAATTAAAGATGATTTTGACAGGTTTTAAGCGCAATTTAACGGATTCTCAAATCGGAATCTTCTTCTTGTTTTTTTAAGCTAGATAAAAGGAAAATTTTTCAATAAATAGTAAGGAAGAAATTAATGTTACCATATGGAACTCTGAGTTATTTTATTTATTTGGGGATTGCATTAATTCCATTGATTATTGCCCAGTTGTTTGGCAAAAAATTTTTACTTTACCAAGTACTACTATCTATTTGTTTTTTAGGATTAACCTTCATTGATAAAAAGTTTGGTGGGGTGGCGCTTGTCAGTTTTGGTTTGTGGCAGTTGCTTTTGGTTAAAGGATATGAATGGTATAGGCAAACCAAAGAGAAGAATTCCACATGGATATTTATCATCATTTTATGGTTGTCTATCTTTCCGTTATTTCTTGTAAAATGTAAAGTATCTTTTTTGGGATTTTTAGGAATTTCATATCTTACTTTTCGAGTAGTGAACATCGTGATGGAGTTACGAGACGGGCTGATTAAAAAAGTTCCCGTGTTTGATTTTTTATATTTCTTGTATTTTTTTCCAACCATTTCTAGTGGTCCAATCGATCGTTTTCGGCGATTTCAAAAAGAGCTGAAGGAACCTATTAAAGATTATGGAAAATTTTTAAATAGAGGAATTTTTTGTATTTTTCAAGGCTTTCTATACAAGTTTATCATTGCATATTTATTAGATATTTATTGTGTGGATCCATTGGAATTAGAGATCATGAAGCTTCCTTCATTTTTAAATCTGGCTGGCTATATGTATTCATATGGATTTCATTTGTTTTTTGATTTTGCGGGCTATTCTTTTTTTGCGATTGGTATTAGTTATCTTATGGGTTATGAAATTCCTAAGAATTTTCATTTACCGTTTGCTTCAAAGAATATTAAGGAATTTTGGAATCGTTGGCATATGTCGCTTTCATTATGGTTTAGAGATTTTGTTTATATGCGGTTGGTATATTGGTTGATGAAGAAAAAGTTGATTAAATCTCCGATAAAAATTAGCAATCTTGGTTATTTTGCTCTGTTTCTATTGATGGGGATTTGGCACGGATTTACATGGTATTTGATTGCGTATGGGTTGTATCATGCGGTATTGATGTGTGTTACGGATATTTGGATTCGATTTAAAAAGAAACACAAGGGATTGATTCCTGAAAATAAGGGAATGGATTTTTTAAATATAGTTTTGACGATGCATGCGGCATTGATTGGTTTTCTAATTTTTTCAGGGATTTTTGATCAGTTAATAGATTCTAAATAGTATTTAGGAGAGATTTATTATGAAAGAAAAAGTATTTAAGGTGATTGAAGAAGTGTCAGGTTCAGATGAATTTTTACAAGACGAACATATTGATTTGTTTGAGGCTGGAATTTTAGATTCAATGCGGGCGATCATGCTGATTGTTCAGCTGGAGGCTGCTTTTGGAGTTTTGTTACCACCTTCAGAGATGGATCGAGAGGATTGGAACACGGCTGCAAAGATTGTGCTTCGAATCGAGGAGAAAGTAAATGCGTAAGCAAATTTTAAAGGCTGTAGGTCCATTGTTAGCTGCATTTTTTTTGGTAGGAGCTTTGCTATTTTCACCATTAAATAGAGCGCATAAGTATACATCAAAGGAGCTAGACTCATTTGCGATTTCAATGCAAAAAGGTATTTTTATAAGCGAAACTATTAAACGTCAGGTATTTTCTAACAAAAAGTATTTGCCATTGATGGGTTCTTCTGAATTAAGTCGATTTGATCCTTTTCACCCATCGATTTTGGCTAAAAAGTATAATCGAGATTATACTCCATTTTTAATTGGATCAGTGGGTACTCAGTCCCTTACGCATTATTTTTATTTAAATGAGCTGGGTAAAGAGATTGCAAATCGAAAGGTTGTTTTTGTTATTTCTCCTCAATGGTTTGAGTGCAAAAAAAATAAGCAAGGAAAAATTGTTTCTAAGGGGATCGCTAAAGAAGCATTTGCAGAGTTTGTTTCTATGGAAGGAATTTATCAGTGGACTAAGTCTGCTGAGCCGTCTAATGTGCAGACACAATTTTTAGCAAGGCGCCTGCTGGAATTTCCATCGATAAATAGAAGCGATAATATGAAAGAATTGTTGATTTCTTTAGGGAAAGGAGATAAACCTGCAAAGTATTTACAATTTTACAATAATTTTCAATATTTTTTCACGAAAGCGGAAGATTCTCTGTTTGAGAAAGAAGCAATGTCTATGAGTGTGGGGATAAAATTATTTGAGTATCTTTTTCAGAAACAAATATCACCTATAAGTACTGTGAATGTGAAGCAAATGAAAAAGAAATTGCCAGCAAATTATGATAATAGAGAGTTAGATTCACTGGCGTACCAGATGGGAAAAGAAGAATCTTCTCAAAACTCTTTTTGGATTAATAATAAATTTTATAATAAGAATATTAGGTCTAAAATTAAAGAATATAAGAATTTTCAAGCGAAGACTAGCTATTTGCATGGCATTGAATACAATGATTTTCAGTTATTATTGAATTTATTTGCAAAAAATAATAATGATGTTCTTTTCATTATTCAACCTGTAAATCAACGTTGGGCTAAACATTCTGGACTTAGACAATCAATGTTGGAAGAATTTGCAAGTAAAATAAAACGTCAATTGAATTCTCAAGGTTTTAATAATGTGGTGAATTATGTGGATCGTGGAGTAGAACCGTATTTTATGAATGATGCAATTCATCTAGGGAAGCGTGGCTGGGTAGCGTTGGATCAGGATATTACCAAGTTTTTGAAGAGCAAGAGTAAACCTGGCAAGTATAAGATAAATAATAAGAAATTCTTATCAACGAAATGGCTGGATGAGGATTAAATGAAAGAGAGTAAAGGCAGTGAAGATAATCTTTGTTGTCTTTGTTTTTAAAGAATGATGGACTAATAATTGAAACTTTTTCTTTAGAGTGAGAGAATCTAGGAAGAAGGTTTTGATAAAGTTATGAAGGCAAATTATTTATTGAAAAATCGGGCGAAGGAAATTTTGCGTGGTAATCGAGTAGGATTTGCATGGTTGTCGATACCTGCCGCATTTTTTAGTGGACTTCATTTGTTTTTCTGGTTTTCATATCATCTGCAGGATATAAAGATGATGACGATGTTGTTGGATTTTGTGAATGATTTCAATCATTTTTTTTCAATAGCAATTTCCAATTTATTTTGTTTTACAAAAATTTATCGTATAGAGATTTTGGGACGTCTTTTTTTTGGATTGGTTGCTTTAGTTTTCACTGTTTGGATGATGTGGCTTTCTTTTGGATTATTGAAAGGGCAAGTAAAGGCAGCAAAAGGATCGATTATCCAGTTTTTTCCGTTTAAAAAGCCGTTATTATTTTTAGGCGCGATGATTACACAGGGGATCTATTTGTTTTTTTGGACTCTTTTCCTGATTGTTCCAGGGTTTGTGAAATATTATTCTTATGCAATGACATACTTTATTTTATGGGATAAGAAGGTAACCGTTGATGAAGCGATCACGCGTAGTCGTAAGTTGATGCATGGACATAAATTTAAATTGTTTTTGCTGGATATGAGTTTTTTTCCTTGGCATTTGCTAAATATTTGTACGTTGGGTGTGACTTCCTTATGGACGATGCCATATATTTTGACAACGAAGGCGGCGTTTTATGAAAATTTAATTGAGAAAAAAGATGCTAAATAAGTTTGAGAAGATCGAACAATAGTTTATAAGCTTACATAGAAAATTTTAATTAGGATGTCAATCTAAGAATCTGCTAAGGAAGTCTACTCTTTGTGAAGATTAAGCTGTGATAGAATGGGCTCTAAGAATCTGTCGATAGGTTCTAAAAGAAACGGAGGAATTCGATTGATTGATCAGACGATTGCGGTGGTTGATTTAGAAACTACTGCGCCTAATCATAAAGAGGGACGAATTATCCAGATTGGAATTGCCTTGATTCAGAATGATAAAATTGTTTCTACTTTTTCGACAGATGTGAATCCTGGTGTGGAAATTCCGCAAAAAATTGAGCGATTAACAGGAATTACGAATGCTCAAGTGAAGGTTGCTCCTTTTTTTGAAGAGGTGGCGGCAACGATTGTTAGTTTGCTTAAAGATACAATTTTTGTTGCTCACAATATTCGTTTTGATTATTCTTTTTTAAATGCTGAATTACGTCAAATTGGGTTTCCTGAGCTAAATTTATGTCGATTTGATACGGTGGAGTTGGCACAAATATTTTTACCGACAGCAGCAAGTTTTCGTTTAAGAGATTTAGCAAAAAAATTTCAATTGAATCATGATCGTCCTCATCAAGCTGATAGTGATGCTTATGTTACGGCACAATTATTTTTGAAAATTAAAGAGATTATTGAGGCAATTCCAGATCAAACTTTGAAAAAGTTGGCTTTTTTAAGTCCAGCGTTAAGTGTTGATAATGATTTAGTAATTCGTCAGATGTTGTTGAAGAGACGGCGAGTCATCACTAAAAGAGATGATCAAGTGATAGTTGAGGGCATCATTTTGAGAAAGCAGGAAGTGCCGAATATCCAAGAAGATTTTTTAAAAAAAGCTCCGTATCCCAATTCTTCGAAAAGTAAGAAGGCATTATTTTGTGATCATGCAGACAAGGTAGCTTTTCTGGATAAGCAGGCAAGCTATTCGAATGATGTTTATCGTTTTTTTCATAGTGAAAGCAAAGTTCGAGATTTTTTTCTCGAAGCGAGTTCAGAATTTAAAAAGTCTTTTGGGTATTTGTTTCCATTATCTTTCCTTGTGACCAAAGAGAATCCCGCAATTATTTCAACAAGCTCAATTTTTTTGCAAAATCAATTGCTCAAAGAAGTAAATTTACGTGTGAATGCTGTTGCACAAAATCCTTTGCAAGCAACCGTAGTGAAGGAAAGTTCACACTATTTAAATTTAGCTGCTTTTGCGAAGACATTGGAGAAGGCAAATAATCATAGTCAGTTTGTGGCATATCAGATGAGTACGTTGGTTTGGTTGCTTGAGACGACAACGGGAGATTTAGATGAAATATCGCAAAAGAACGACCAACATGTTTTCTTTGAGCAGGTTAGACATCGAGGATTGGCGCAATTAAATTCAAAGAGTCCTTTTTATGCAGTGGATTTTTTACGTTTGCAACGGAAGCGGATGAGAAATAGCTATTTCTTAATTGTAAATCATGCATTTTTAGCAAGAGAAATTTTAAGAGAAAGTCCTGTTTTACCTTCTTCAGATCTCTTGATTTTAGATGAAGCACAACGTTTGCCGGAAATTTTATTGAAATCGACAAGGATTATAGTGGATCCAGTGAAAATGGGTCAAAAAATTGATCGATTTGTGGATGATAATAAAGAACCGTTGGTTCGTTTTCACATTCCTTTGTTAAAGGAAGTTTTAAGAGAAATTTCTTTGATTATTTCGGAACTCATTTCCTCTTTGGGTTCGAAAGAAGGGTGTGCGAGTAAGACGGAGGAAAGTTATCCTTTTCAAAAGTTTATCCAAAAAGGAAAGCAATTGAAGGTTCACTGGCAGGATTTGGAAAAAATTTATGAGAAATTTGTGACCTCGTTTGAGGAAAATGTAACAGTATTTGAAGAAATGTTACGTGAAAATATTCGACGCTGGTTTTTAGAAATTTTGAAAGAATTGAAGAATTTGACGACGTTAATGACAGAGGATCGAAGTGATGTTTCTAGGAGTGTTTTATGGAATAAACTGCAAAGTACTCCTTTACTTATTAAAGTTGATTTTAACGCGCCACAGTTGGTGATAGAATACCTGCAAAGAAGATATCAAAAACGGTTGTATACTTCTGGAACACTTGTGTTTGGAGGCAAGAGAGATGGTTTGCCTAAACGTTTGCATTTGTCTAATGGTTATCGTATTTATCGTAAAAAACCTTCTCTAAATAATAGAACAGAAAATTTGCATGTGTATTTTCCACAAGAGTTTCTTTCTGATAGTTTAGATGATTTTGATCCTGAAAAGATTGTTTCTTTTTTAGAAAAGATTGCAGATGTTACTTCTGGGAGGATGTTGGTGTTGTTTTCAAATTTAGAGGATCTAAAGGCAGTGTCTGGTAAACTTCAAGGTAGGATGATGGGCAAAGATCGGGAATTGTTTGCTCAGACATTTTCTGGAAAGCAGGAGAAATTGATTGATTGTTTTCTTTCGACGAAAAATGCAATTTTACTAGGGCAGATTCTTTTTGGAATGAGGGAGATTTCCTTAAGGGAACTTTAGAATTGGTATTGGTGGTACAATTGCCCATTGAGAATTCGAATTTATGTTGGGTGAAAGATTTTTCAGAATATTTAGCCCAACAAGATGGGGATGCATTCAGTCAGTACTTTTTACCAGAAACCAAGTTAAATTTGCAAAAAATACCGGCATGGTTAAATCACTCTGAGGCAAAGAAAAAAGCACTTATTTTTCTTGATCCGAAAGTTAACGTAACGGATTATGTCGTGGGATTGCGAGGAATTTTTCCAGCATCTATTGAGGTGAAAGTGGAGGAGACTGAAACGATTCTCTCTCAATTGCAAGAATTTTTGGTATAATCAGAGAAATTAGGAATTTTGTATAGAAATAGGAATCTTTTAGCGATCTCTTTACGGATGTACCTCTTGGTGCCGGAAACCGATTTTAATAAGGAGTAGATAAAACGAGTGATGAAGTGGAAAGTGAATGTGACAAAAACAGAGAAAGTGTTTCTAATTGTTCTTTCGGTTGTTTTGTTTGCGATTGTGAGTTTTTCTCTTGTTTTCTTACGTGCAAAACGACCGATTGTTGTAGCTGAATCTCAGACTGCTTCTATTGCAAAATTAACTGTGGGGATGGAAAATGTAAAAAAGTTCTACTATTTTAATCGAAAGGAAACATATTATTCGGTTCTTGGACTTGATGGTAAAAATCAAGAAGTATATGTATTGGTTCCTAATCGCGGAGGTAAGGCGATTGTTCTTCCGAAAAGTAAAGGACTCACTGAAAAGCAAGCAGATTCTTTGATTTTGAAAAAGGAAAAAAATTTAGATAAAGTTTCTTCGACTAATATTGGAATATATGAGAGTAAGCCTGTTTGGGAGGTAGTTGCAAAATTAGCAGAAGGTAGTTATTGCTATTACTTATTGGATTTTGAAACTGGAAAAATTGTCAATAAGACTGATACAGCTGGTTAAGAATTTTAAATTGTAACTCAAAACTATCCAACTATCAAAACTCAGTTAATCAACATGTTAAGCTTTGTCCAGAGAAAGGTGGAGATTTTTTGAGGCGCTTTTTCCTCAAAAAGTATTACCTGACCTTTACAACTTGCCCAACTGGTTAAGAATAACGAAATATTAAAACTTGTGAATTTTAATTTAAAAATCAGTTATAGCATATGATCAAAAAATAGGAGAAATACATGGAAAATTCACAACGTATCAAACAATTGCAACCTTCTATTACTTTAGCAGCTGCTGATCAGGCGAAAGCGCTACAAGCAGCAGGAAAAGATGTGTTAATGTTGACGTTAGGGGAACCTGATTTTGTCACGCCTAGAAATATAACAATGGCGGCTAAGCGTGCACTAGATAGCGGAAAGACAAGTTTTTACACAGCAGCTAAGGGAATGCCAGAATTATTGGAAGCTATTATTTTACATTTGCAGAAATTTTATGATGTAAAGTATCAAACGAATCAAGTCGTAGCAACTACAGGAGCAAAATTTGCGTTGTATGCGTTGTTCCAGACCATTTTGAATGCTTGGGATGAGGTATTAATTCCAAAACCTTTCTGGGTAAGTTACGTCGAGCAAGTACAATTGGCGCAAGGGAGAGCTGTTTTTGTGGAGACCTTTGAAGAAAATCATTTTAAAGTGAGTGTGGATGAATTAGAGAAGAGGCGAACATCTAAAGCGAAAGCTGTTGTGCTGAATTCTCCAGCAAATCCTACAGGAATAGTCTATTCGGCAGATGAGCTAAGAGATATTGGGGAATGGGCGGTAGAAAATGATTTATTGATTGTTTCAGATGATATTTATGGACGTTTGGTTTACAATGGTTGCAAGTTTACGCCGATTGTTTCTTTAAGTGAAGAAATTGCCAATCATACAGTGGTAATCAATGGTTTATCTAAGACTTATGCGATGACTGGCTGGAGGATGGGTTATGCAGCTGGTCCCACAGAAATTATCGCAGGGATGGTAAAAATTGTGGGGCAAGCAACTAGTAATTTAACGACGGTGACTCA
Organism: Lactobacillales bacterium; assembly: GCA_031288715.1. Lineage (GTDB taxonomy): Bacteria > Bacillota > Bacilli > Lactobacillales > Streptococcaceae > JAIRLR01. Next base: position 11,326 of record JAITQW010000016.1, read on the forward strand.
ATATGCAGCGATCGAAGCGTTAGTTGGAGATCAGTCTTCGGTTGAGGCGATGTGTGTAGAGTTTGAGCGTCGATTGAATGAATTGTATCCGAAAGTGGCTGCTATTCCTGGTTTTAAATTGGATAAACCGCAAGGGTCGTTTTACTTATTTCCTAATGTTAAGAAAGCTATGGAAAGGTGTGGCTTTGCTGATGTAACTGAATTTACGGGAGCAATTTTAAAAGAGACAGGTGTGGCTTTAGTTACAGGAGCAGGTTTTGGTGCTCCGTATCATTTACGTTTAAGTTATGCAACAAAGCAAGAGATAGTGGAAGAAGCGATTAGAAGAGTTACCAAGTTTGTTAAAGGGTATTCCCAAAAATAAGGTTAATTACTAAAGTGTTTATGTTGTTCTCTAAATTCCTATTGAAAAATTACAGTTTAGGAATGCGAGAAGAGATCGTAATGTTGAGCACTTAAGTGCTTCTCTGAGTAGGAGTTTAGAAAACAGCATAAACATTGAATTGAGACCAGCTAAATTGTTACAAAAAAGTTGAAAGTGAGGAAAGTAGCGTGAAGGATTCAGTAAGTATTATTGATTCTGCTAAATATGTAGGAAAGACGGTTAAGATTGGAGCGTGGATAGCGAATAAGCGCTCTTCTGGAAAGATTGCATTTTTGGAATTACGAGATGGAACCGCATATTTCCAAGGTGTGGTAGTCAAAGCAGAAGTTAAAGAGGAAGTTTTTGAATTAGCGAAGCGTTTAGAGCAGGAATCTTCAGTGATTGTGACAGGAGAAATTCGAGAGGATGGACGTTCGAAGTTTGGTTATGAGATTGGAATTAATGGAATAGAGCTTATAGGAGAATCTCGTGATTATCCAATCACACCTAAAGAGCACGGAATTGATTTTTTGATGGATCATCGACATTTGTGGTTGCGTTCTAAGAAGCAGCATGCCATTATGCGGGTACGAAACGAGATTATTCGAGCAACGTATGAATTTTTTAACGATCGTGGTTTTTTAAAGATGGATTCGCCGATTTTAACGGGAACTTCAGCAGAAGGAACGACGGATTTGTTTGAGACGGATTATTTCGGTCATTCTGCTTTTCTTGCTCAAACAGGACAGTTATATGCAGAAGCAGGAGCCTTTGCCTTTGGGAAGGTTTTTACTTTTGGACCGACTTTTCGGGCGGAAAAATCTAAGACACGTAAACATTTGACGGAGTTTTGGATGATTGAGCCAGAGATGGCTTTTGTGCATCATGAGGAATCGCTTGAGATTCAGGAACAGTATGTGGCATTTTTGATTGAAAAAGTATTGGAAAATTGTAATTATGCGTTGGATGTGCTGGAACGTGATAAGGAATTGTTGAAAAAATATACGCAGTTGCCGTTTCCACGAATTACGTACGACGAGGCGATTGAATTATTGAAAGAAAATGGATTTGAAGTTTCTTGGGGCGATGATTTCGGTTCTCCTGAAGAAACTTTTATTGCCAATTCTTTTGAAAAACCGGTGTTTATTTTAAACTATCCTAAGGCTATTAAGGCGTTTTACATGAAGCCACATCCAACAAGGGATGATGTGGTGATTTGCGCGGACTTGATTGCGCCCGAAGGATATGGGGAAATTATCGGTGGAAGTGAGCGAGCGACTGATTTAGCTTATTTGGAAGAGCAGCTGCAGAAGTATAATCTGAACAAAGAGGATTATGAGTGGTATTTGGATCTGCGCAAGTTTGGTTCTGTCCCGCATTCTGGTTTTGGTTTAGGATTAGAGCGAGCAGTGACTTGGCTTTCTGGGAAAGAGCATATTCGAGAAGCTATTGCCTTTCCACGGACGTTGAATCGATTGTTTCCGTGAGAGTCTGTTTCACGATTAAAAATCGTTTATAAAAAACATTGTTGACTTGTCCCTCGTAGGATTACATTTTTGGAAAATTTTTCAAGTGGCAGAAACAATTTAACAGATTTTAAGAACTGAATTGAGGTAAAAATGAACAAAAATAAGGAACTTAAGGATGCATTACTGGATGGAAATTCAATGCAGGCCAAGAAATTTTTAAAGCAAATTTTAGAGAATGATTCGCCCGAAGAGTTGGTAAGTTTGGCGGAAGAATTAAAACGTTTGGGATTTATTGCGGAAGAAAAGCAAATTTATGAGTGGTTGTTACAGAAATTTCCTGATGAATTAGAATGGTATCTTTCATTGGCTGAGATTGCTATCGAGGAGGGAGAGACGGATGAGGCATTTTCTTATCTGGATAAAATTCCTGAGGAGAGTTCGCTGTATATTTCTTCTTTGATGATGCAGGCGGATATTTACCAATTGTTGGAGATTCCTGAGGTAAGTGAAGCGAAATTAAAAAGAGCTTTGGAGATTGAACCAGATGAGCCGCTTTTGAATTTGGCATTGGCAGAAATTTATTATGAACAAGGAAGGTTTCAGAATGCTATTTCACTCTATGCTCTTTTGCCAGAGGAGTGGTTGAGGGAAGAAACTGGTGTGTGTCTTTATGAACGAATTGGTTCTGCCTATAGCATGGATGGGCATTTTGAGGCTGCGATCGAGTTTTTAGAAAAGGCCTTGGATCAACCGAAAGCAAATCGGGAAAATATTTTAACTCGTTTAGGAGCGTTATATTTGCAGATGAAAGAGACAGAACGTGCCATTCAATTGTACAGTGAGCTTCATTCTATGTGTCCACTTTCTTCAGAGTACATCCTACCATTTGCAAGAGCGCTTGTTTCGGATGGCAACTTGGAAAGTGCACATGAAGTGATTGATTACGGAATTTCTGAGAATCCTTATCAAGTTGATTATTATCTTTACGCTTCTAAGATTGCATATCAGAAGAATGATAAAAAACAAGCAGAAGAGTATTTACTTCGTGCGTTGAAATTAGATGAAAAGGATATGGTATTGCTAAGTTTATTGAATCTTTATGTGGAACAAGAGCGTTTTAATGATGCTGTTATGGCTTATCAAGACATGGAAGAAGAAAATGCTCTTGCTTGTTGGTTGGTGGCAAAGGCTTATCTTGGCTTGGAGGATTATAAGACAGCGAATTCATTCTTTAAACAAGCGTTAGAGGAATATAAAGAAGATCCAGAATTTTTGAAGGAGTATGTTTTCTTTTTACGTGAAGAAGGAAAGTTTAAAGAGGCAAAAGCGTGGGCAATTTTGGCTTTAAAATTGCAATCAGATGATGAAGAACTTTTATCGTTTATTGAAGAATAGATTATTTTTTAGCAGTAGTTATTAATATATTAGACTAAAAATTAAGAGTCTATTAACTTATCTCAAAGTTCAAAAATTTATTTCATTAGAGATTATTAGAAAAGGAAGTAAAATAGAATTGACACTATCTGTTCAGAGGAAAAAAATAAAATATGCAGTACTATTCGTTTTATCGGGAATTTTTATTGCAATCGATCAATGGATTAAGGAAATGGTGTATGTAAACCTTTCACAAGGTGAGAGTGTTTCCTTCATTCCACATGTACTAAGTATTACGCATATTCACAATTCGGGAGCTGCATGGAGTTTGTTAGAAGGCAAGATTCTATTTTTTGTTTTGCTTACGATGATGGTTATTTGTGTTATTTTGTACTATCTCTGGAAGTACATAGAGAAGTCTAATTTGATGATCACTTCTCTTGTTTTAATTCTTTCAGGAGCTGTTGGAAATTTAATTGATCGAGTGAAATTTGGATATGTGATAGATATGTTGAAGACAGATTTTATGGATTTTCCAATTTTTAATGTAGCAGATAGCTGTTTGGTAGTTGGCGTGTTTCTTTTGTTTCTCTATCTAATGTTTATGGAGCGGCAAGAAAACAGGAAAGAGTGAAGAGAAATGGAAGAGATTCAATGGGTAATTGAAAAGGAAATCGGTCGAATTGACAAGGTATTGGCGGAAAAAATGAGAAAAACTCGTTCGCAAGCACAATTATATTTAAAGAGTGGTCAAGTGACAGTGAACGGAAGCGTGGTTAAATCTAATTATAAAGTTGTCGAAAATGATAAAGTGCAAGTTCAAATTCCTAAAATGAAAGCATTTAAAGTTGAATCAGAGAATATTACTTTGAATATCGTTTATGAGGATTTAGATGTGTTGGTGGTAAATAAACCTCAAGGAATGGTGGTTCATCCTTCTGTAGGTCATTCGACTGGCACATTGGTTAATGCGTTGCTGTACCATATTGATTCACTTTCTGGGATTAATGATGTTGTGCGACCGGGTATTGTTCATCGAATTGATAAGGATACGTCTGGATTGTTGATGGTAGCGAAGAATGATGAGGCTCATTTATCGCTTTCTGAGCAATTGAAAGATCATACGTCTTTGCGGCGTTATGTTGCTTTGGTTCATGGGAATTTTTCGCATGACAAAGGCAAGATAGAAGCTCCAATTGGACGTAGTTCTGACAATCGTAAAAAGCAAGCAGTGGTTGCAGGTGGAAAGTCTGCAGTGACTCATTTTAAGGTATTGGAGAGATTTGGAGAGTACACATTATTAGAGTTGGAACTTAAGACAGGGCGAACGCATCAGATTCGAGTGCATATGACCTATATTGAGCACCCTGTTGCAGGAGATTTAATTTATGGTCCACGGAAAACTCTAAAAGGTAAGGGGCAGTTTTTGCATGCACAAACTTTAGGGTTTAAGCATCCAAGAACAGGAGAATTCTTAACGTTTAATGCTCCTTTGCCAGAAATTTTTGAGAAAATTTTAAAAGAATTGCGTGATAATAAGTAAATTTAAGTGAAATCAGATAAATATGGAGGAGCGCAAATGGGATGCTATAGAGATAATTTGTACGATAGTGAGGTAAAAAAGCAAATAAATGTGGTATTTGATTTTTTGAAGATGCGAGTGAATAATAAATGGAATTAGTAGGAGAGAAGGATGGAGATTGTCAATATTACTCCACGTGGGTATTGTTACGGGGTAGTGGATGCAATGGTGATTGCAAAGAATGCCGCACTTGATAAGACGTTGCCCAGACCGATTTATATTTTGGGAATGATTGTTCACAATCAGCATGTGATTGAAAGTTTTGAAGACATCGGAATTCATACATTGGATGGAGAAAATCGGAAAGAGATCCTGGATAAAATTGATTCAGGTACGGTGATTTTTACAGCTCATGGTGTTTCTCCAGAGGTTATTCAATTAGCGAAAGATAAGGGATTAACAATAATTGATGCGAGTTGTCCGGATGTTCAGATTACACATGAATTGATTAAAAATTATTTAAGCGAAGGGTATGAGATTTTCTATATTGGAAAAAAGGGACATCCAGAACCGGAAGGAGCACTTGGAATTGCCAAAGAGCACGTTCATTTGATTTCTTCAATGGAAGATGTTTCGGAATTGACATTTCGAAGTGATAAAATTTTTGTGACAAATCAAACAACAATGAGCCATTGGGATGTTTCGGAATTGATGATGATGATTAAAGAAAAATATCCTCACGCTAGAATTCATAAGGAAGTATGTCAGGCAACGCAAGTTCGACAAGAGGCTGTAGCCAAGCAAGCTCATGGTTGTGATTTAACAATTGTGATTGGAGACCCTAAGAGCAATAATACGAATCGTTTAGAGCAAGTGTCTGTCGAACAGGCAAATGTTCTTGCAAAGCGAGTGGCAGATATTTCAGAAATTCAAGTGGATTGGTTGAAAGGTATAAATAAGATTGCGGTTACGGCGGGTGCTTCTACACCAACGGTGATTATTCGAGAAGTGGTTCAATTTTTAGAACAATTTGATGAATCTAGACCAGAAACTTGGAAAATCGCTTCGAAGGTTAGTACAGAAGATATCCTTCCAAAGATGAGCAAGATCAAGGATTTGAATGAGAATCGAAGGAGGAAAATGGCGGTATTGCGTAAGGAAAGTTTGACAATAAAACCATCAAATCATAGGGTTGGGGATATTAAATTCAAAAATTTGTAAAAGTTTACCTAGCAGATTATCACGCTATTGTTGATTTACAAGAAAAATATTAGCCAAAAGGTTTAGAAGGGGATGTTTTGATCGAAAAAGTTTTTGCAAAAAGTAGTGAGATGATAGGAAGATAAAAAAATGGAGAGTGAAAACGAAACAGACTTGCCTGTACTGGGTTATTTACATGGCTGGGAATTATAGAATGAAGTTAGTAATTCAATAAAAAAAGGTATTATTTTCCCATTAATAGCAAATAAATACATGATATATTAAATTATAGATTAAGCAAATTTAAATCATTTTAAGTTAATAGATAGGAGAACAATATGAAAAAAATAAACAAATTAATTTTATTAGGAGCGCTAGCTAGTGGAGCTTTATTTATTTGCACGACAAAATCAGAAGTAAAAGCTAACGATGGTGTGGAAAGAACTATATTCCAAGTATTTGAAGAAGCAAACGAAGTGGATCGAAAAAGGCAGGAAAAATTTCAAGAGGTAATCAGGTTGGATAAAAAAAGGGAGTCCGCGAATGGAATAGCAGAATGGATGAGCATTGCCGAAGAAATTAGCAAACTAAATGAAGAAATTAGCAAACTAAGTGAAGAATGGGGTAAGCTAAATGAAGAATCGAAAAAAATGAACGAAGAATCAAGTCGAAAACTTGCCGAATTCTTAGAAGCAGAACGAAAAAAAGCCGAACTCGCAGAAGCAGAACGAAAAAGTGCCGAACTCGCAGAAGCAAAACGAAAAAATGCTGCAATTAAAAGACAAAATATAAAAAAGAAAAAGAACACAGGATGGAAAAACGGAAGTAGAAAAAGTGCCGAATTTGCAAGACAATCAGCTAATGCAAAACGATATAAAAAAGTAAAATAATTGATATACTCCTCACGAAATAGACAAAGGAAAAAAACACAATTTCCTAAATCTATTCGTGAGGAGTTTTTAAATATGTGTGGGCGAAAAAAACCACAATCTAAGAAAAATTTGAAATCATCCGCTAAAAAAAGCAGAAATTGCCTATAAAGATGTTAAATGGACGATAAATTTTATAAAAATCATGTAGTAAATCATCCTTACATAGATAAAATTTTCATATTTTTTTATCCGATCAAAAAGATTTTAATGATTGAATCTCGGAGATAGAAAGGCCGGTATACTTACTAATAGTAGATATAGACATGCCGTCCTGCAGCATCGATAGTGCAGTTTGTTTCTTTTCTTCTACTCTTCCTTTCGCCATTCCTTGTAGTCTCGAATTTTTCATCGCTGAATTAAAATCGCGCTCCCCTTTTTCCTTCATTCTCAAAAGTTCTTGTGTCTTCTTATCCGATGTGATTACATCAAACATTTTCACCGC
>JAITQW010000018.1 GCA_031288715.1 Lactobacillales bacterium
CAAAAACAAGCTTAAATAATAGATCGTCTGTCACTGAATTCATCCAAAAATCTCCTAATAATTATTCTTTACCTTACATGAAATTCTAACATTATTAATCAAAAATTGACAATAACATCATTCTTCAATTCTTGTTTCTTGAATGAATTCATACATTTTATCAGCATCTTCTTTCTTCGTTGACTCAAACAATGCCACAACTCTCACCTTCACAAATTTATTTCCAAAACGAATCAAAAGTACATCGCCAATCTTCACCTTTGTAGAAGATTTTGCCACTACTCCATTTACTTGAACTCTCCCTCTATCTGCCACTTCTTTTGCAACGGAGCGCCGTTTTATCAAGCGAGACACTTTCAAAAACTTATCTATTCTCATTTATATTTCGCCCTCCTTATCATGTAATAACTTACTTCTTTGTCTCAATACGAATACAAATTGCGAAACTTCTTGCAGCCAAATTTGCGGTTTCAAAGAATGTTCAATGGCAAAATTTACTATCATTTTTCCATTTTCAACACTTAAATTAGCTTTTAAACGAGTTTCACTCAAAACCCTAAAAATTTCTTCACCATTGAAAAATTCACTACCTTCTTTGCTAAAAATTAAACTTAAATTATCTTCGAGCGCTCCCACTTTTTTTTGAATCATCTCAAGTAGTGCAAAATCTCCATCCATTTTTAATCGACCCACCACCAGTAAAAAAGCCACTTCTTCTGGATACTCTCCAAAGCGATCGATCATTTCTTCCTCTAGCTCATCTGCGGTTTCATGTGTATCAAATTCGCGAATCCGTTTATATATTTCAATCTTTTGCCTTTCATCTGAAATATACGAAGTTGGAAGATATGCATCAATTCCTAAATCAATTTCTACCGATGTCCGTAAAATATCATTTTTATTACCTTGCTTCTTCCGCACAGCCTCTTCTAACATCTGTGAATACAAATCAAATCCTACTGTATCAATAAATCCGTGTTGCTGAGCTCCTAAGATATTTCCAGCTCCACGAATCGACAAATCTCGCATCGCAACTTTAAAACCTGAACCAAGTTCCGTAAAATCTTTAATAGCTTCTAAACGCTTCTCGCTAACTTCGGTCAAAATTTTCTCAGATTGATACATGAAATATGCATAGGCTACCCGATTGCTACGACCCACACGACCACGAAGTTGATACAGTGTTGAAAGTCCCATATAATCAGCATTTTCAACAAAAATCGTATTCACATTTGGAAAATCTATACCTGTCTCAATAATTGTAGTGGTAACTAAAACATCATATTCAACTTCCATGAAATCATACAAAACATCTTCTAACTGAGTTTCTGTCAAACGTCCATGTGCAAAACCAATTCTTGCCTCGGGAATAAGCTCACTTAACTCATTTACCTTTTGCTCCATAGTATCAACACGATTATATAAATAAAATGCCTGTCCACCTCGGGCTATTTCACGCAAAATTCCCTCGCGAATCACATTACGATTCATTTCAACCACATACGTCTGTACCGGAAAACGATTAGCAGGAGGAGTTTCAATTACAGATAAATCTCGAACTCCCATCATCGACATATGCAGCGTTCTTGGAATCGGTGTTGCTGTTAGGGTCAATACATCCACATTAGTGCGCAGCTGCTTCAATCTCTCCTTATGCTTGACTCCAAAACGCTGTTCCTCATCAATAATAAGCAAGCCTAAATCAGCAAACCCTATATCCTCAGAAAGAATACGATGCGTCCCTACAAGAAAATCAATTTGCCCTTTTTTTAGCTTTCGAATGATCTCTTCTTGCTCCTTCTTAGACTGAAAACGACTCAGTTGGGCAATATTTACAGGGAAATCTTCAAATCGATAGGACATTGTCCGAAAATGTTGGTGGGAGAGAACAGTGGTTGGAACAAGAAAAGCCACTTGCTTATTGTCTTGAATAGCCTTAAAAGAAGCTCGAAGCGCCACTTCTGTTTTGCCAAAACCAACGTCACCCACTAATAAGCGATCCATTGGTTGAGTTCTCTCCATGTCCTTCTTAATCTCTGAAGAAGAACGCAATTGATCCTCTGTTTCAGCGTAAGGAAACTCATCTTCAAATTTTTTTTGCAGATCCGAATCTTTGGAAAATGCAAAACCTCTTTGAGCTTCTCGTTTCGAATAAAGTTCAATCAAATCATCCGCTATATCTTCGACTTGCTTCGCAACCTTTGTTCGAGACCTTGCCCATCGATGATCTGATAAACGATGAATACCTGGTACTTTATCAGCACTCCCAACATATTTTGAAATAAGGTTCAACTGCGTAACCGGCACAAATAACTTATCCTCATTTTGATAAAGAACTTTGAGGTAATCCTGATGAAGACCGTTGATTTCCAAAGTTTCAATGCCCAAAAATCGTCCGATACCATGACTCACATGAACCACATAATCTCCAATATTCAGCTCATTATAAGACTTTAAACGTTCAGCATTACTGATGTTTCTCCTATGAATTCGTTTTTTCGTTACGTGATGAAAAATTTCTCGCTCCGTAATCACAACTAGTTTCTCGTCCACCCAATCAAACCCTGAAGAAAACGTTCCTAAAACAATTTGCAACTCTCCTTCAATGATATTCCTCGAATCCGTTACAAGAGGAACAAGCTCAAATTCACTAAAAGTTCGCTCGACCTTCTGAATTCGCTCCTCCGTAGAAACTAAAATTACAACTGTATTTCCCTGCTTTAACCAACGATCTACTTCTACCTTTAATAAGGGCATTTGTGAGAAAAATTTCTGCATACCATGCTGATTGAAAGAATGAACTTTATCAAACTTTAAATTACCCAAACCTTTATGAAATAAGGTGAAAAATGTTTGTGATTGCTTTATTTTTTTTAGAGAATCACGCACATCAACTCCAAATACCTGATTTTGAAATACCTTCATTTCTGAGAGTTTCATCGTTTGAAAAGAGGATTCTTCCAATAAAACCTCACGTTCAACCTCCAAAATACGAGCATAATCATCAAAATACACAAAAGAATCCATCGAAAGATAATCAATGATTGTTTTCTTTTCTTTATATAAAAAATCAGAATAGTACGATGCATATTCACCAGGAATACCTTTTGCAAAATTTTCTACCACCTCTTTTTGATATTGTGCCAAAAATGCTTTCTCTTCTGAATCAGAAAGGCTAGCCATTCGCTTTTCAAACTGACTCTCCAAGCAAGTAATTCCTTGCTGAAAATTTTCCTTTGAATAAATTAAATCAGAAGCAGGAGATAAAACAAAAGAGTCTATTTTTTCTATCGATTTCTGCGTATCCGCCTCAAAAGTTCGAATTGAATCTATTTCCGTATCAAAAAACTCTACCCTAATTGGATTTCTCTCATTTAGTGGATACACATCAACAATACTACCACGCACACTAAATTCACCAGGAGAAGTTACCATAGACACTCGATGATATCCCATAGATAAAAGCAACACAGGAATTTTTTCTACATCCACATCCTTTCCTGATTCAAAAGAAAGATGATTTTCTTGCCAAGCTTCAGGTGCTGGCAGCATTCTTCGAATACCTGCGGTTGGAACCACCACAATTCCTGAAAGGTCACTCATCAAAAAGTTCAACGTTTGAATACGCTCAGATCGTGCTTCTGGCGAAGAAATGGCCATTTCCGCAGAAAATAATTCATCAACAGGAAATACATGAACAGTAGCCTTAGGCAAAATTAAACGCAAATCTTCAGCCAAAAAATAAGCAGATGATAATGTAGGTACAACTATCAAAATCTTATTCTTGCATATACGCAAACTACTCGCTATTAACAAAGTTTTTATTGATCCACTAAGACCTGTCAATAACTGACGATAACCAAGAAAATGATTTTTTTGCCAAGAAGAAACTAAAACATTTTTTGAAATTTTTTCTAATAAATTCATAAAAGTCCTTTCAAATTTTACCAATATTCTTTTAAAGTTTGTTTCACGATTAAAAATCGTTCACAAAAAATATTGTTAACGATCTCTAGTGAAATGAATTTTTGAAATCTAAGATCTTGGACAGAGCCTTAAATTACGTCATATACGAAATTGTAAAATAAATTTCATCATTCACAAAAAACAATTATTTGATAATTTTAGTTAAACTTATTCATCGCATCTACAAACGAATGCCCGCCAACAAAATAATTAGCTGCTTCCACAGATTTTTTTAACGCTGTGCTTATTTTTTTTCTATCTTCTTCTAGAAAATTACCCAAAACGTAGTTCACTATTGAATGTCCTGAACCAGGACGCCCAATACCTACTTTAATGCGGTTAAATTCCTGTGTCCCTAAATGAACAATAAGACTCTTCACACCATTGTGCCCACCTGCACTTCCCTTGGAACGCAAACGTACACGACCTACTTCCATATCCAAATCATCATAAATAACCACAATGTCCTTTAACGAAACATTAAAATAAGTCATCAACGGACCTACCGCCTGCCCTGAATTATTCATAAAAGTAGCTGGTTTCACCAAATAAATTTTTTCATTGCCGGCAAAAAAAGAAGTAACATCTGCATTAAAAAACCTCTCATGCTTAAAAGAGGTGCCTTCCCGATAAGCAATTTTCTCCACTACAAGAAATCCAATATTGTGACGTGTATATTGATATTTATCTCCAGGATTTCCGAGACCAACAATCATTCTCATCTTTCTTTCCTTTCCCCTCAAATAACTATTGTTAACTAAAGAAACGACGAAAGGCTAAGTCCTCAATTAAAGGACTCAGCTAATCAAATTATCTTAATGATTTTTCTTTTTTGATAGTAGATTCATTTAAAAAACTAAAAATGCGACGATTTTAAAATAAATCCATGATTCATACTTTCCTAATTCATCAAATCTCTTGCAAAACATAATTAATGTATAAAAAATAAAAGAAAACATAAAAATTCGAAAAATTTCGCTGATTGTTAGAAATGAAATCTACTATGTTCTAGGTGATGGTTAGTTCGTAATACTTGGTTTCGCAAAAGGTCTATTATTGTTTCGCAGCACTCGAAAATTCTTCTTTCTTAAAAGCTTCGTTGATAATATCTTTCAATTGTTTTGCAGAAGCTGACATACGTTGTTGCTCACAATCATTTAACGGAATTTCGACAACTTCTTGAATACCTTTTGAATTAATCACAGCAGGCGCTCCAATAAAAACATCTCTCACTCCAAACTGCCCTTTCATATAAACCGACAATGGAAGAACCGCGCTCTCATCATTGAAAATAGCCTTCGTAATCCTTGCCAAAGCCACAGCAATTCCGTAGTACGTTGCCCCTTTTTTCTCAATAATCGTATATGCCGCGTCTCGAACTTGCAAAAACAGATCAACCAAATCTTGATCATTGAAGTTATCCTTATTTTTTAACCACTCTTCCAATTTCACACCCGCAACATTCGCATGCGACCATACAGCAAACTCAGAATCTCCATGTTCACCCATAATATATGCATGAATAGAGCGAGCATCCACATTAATCTTATCCGCTAGTGCTTGACGAAAACGAGCCGAATCAAGCGATGTTCCCGAACCAATCACACGCTCTTTAGGAAATCCGGAAAACTTCCACGTGGAATACGTCAAAATATCCACTGGGTTGGCTGCCACCAAAAAAATACCATTAAATCCTGATTCAGCAATTTGTATCACTATATCTTTGTTAATACGTAAATTTTTTTCCACCAAATCTAAGCGAGTTTCTCCCGGTTTTTGCGGTGCTCCCGCAGTTAAAACGACCAAATCAGCATCATGAGCATCCGCATAACTCGCGGAATAAATCTTCTTTGGTGAAGTAAACGCCAACGCATGAGAAAGATCAAGTGCATCTCCCTCTGTTTTCTCTTTAAAAATATCTACAATCCCCAATTCTTGAGCAATTCCTTGAGTTACTAACGTAAATGCATACGAAGAACCAACCGCCCCATCTCCTACTAAAATCACCTTTTTATGTTCTTTGGATTGTGTCATTGATTTCACCCCTAGCGAATTCTTAATTCTTTCAGAATATCTTTCTTGCCTAAATTATTCTTACTATAACACGAAAATAAGTGAATGTCATAAAGAAGAATAATCTCCAAAACTCATCTGAAACCCTCAGCAATTCATACACTTTCCTCATGCATTAAATCAATCTCAGCATGAATAATAGACGCAACACAATTATCTTTCAATTTCCTTAAGTTGATACTTTTTTGAAACATCCATCAAAGCCTGAAAACTTTCTGAAACTACTTCACGCAACTGCTTACTTGCCACTAATTTTTCTACATTCTTCAATACTTTTCTCTCACGATCCTCATCAAAAACAGGAATTCTGGTTCCCTCTTTAAACCTTGCAATTTTTGTAACCAATCTTACCCGCTCTTCAATTAACGGAGCTAATGCTTGATCAATTTTATCAATCTCTTTTCGAATTTCATCCAAATTCATTTTCTTTCCCCGCCTCTTTTCAGTAAGATTTTTAAACAGGCTCTAATAATCATTTCCAGTCTTATAAAAATATTCCGCTGTATCCCAAAAAAGAATGCACAAAATTGTAAATAAAAACCACATGTTACTTTTTCTTAAAAAAATTCAAATCATCAATAAAGTTTATTCTATTACAAATTCTACCAATTTGCGATCCAAAATGATTTTCATTAATAACAGATTTTCAAAAATTTCGCTATTGCTATTATAGAAACAAATTAACAGATTTTAAGCGCTTTTATCAATTTATCCTTTTTTAGATAATAAAAGTAATATTTCCGAAAAAAATTAACAAATTAATATATGAACAAAATTGTTTACATTTAGCAAGAATTCAATTAATTTACCGATAGTAGATATTTTCTATTGTTTTAAATAAACTAAATTAATTATTGGAGGTTTTTAAATGAAACAAGTTTCACTAGGTAATAAAAAAATTGTACATAGCGAAGTTCAAGAAGCAACTCTACATTTTCAAAGTTCTCCATTTCATCAAACTGATTTGACAATTCAGTTTACAGACAAGTTAATGAAATTAAAAACAAAAGGTGTTTCAACCATTCGAAAATCTGTGATTCTAGAAGGAATTGTCTCTTCAATTAGGGATGTTAAGACACTTGTTGAAGAAGCACATGAAGTAAAATCTGAGCAAGTTGAAGAAGATTATCTTCTACATTTTTTTGATTGTCAAAAGAAAAATTTAGGGCATATAAGAGCGAAAATCCAAGAAAACACTCCGCTACAAGAAGTAGAATTTTGGCTACAAAAAGATGATTCGGCGAAAAACTAGAAATAAAAATAGGTGTAAAAACACTACATTCTAACGTAGATTTTGCATCTATTTTCATTTATTAGACCTTAGATTCTGTTAACTTGTCTTTAGTGAAATAAATTTTTTAGCTTTAAGAGCCTATTTCACGATTAAAAATCGTTCACAAAAAACATTGTTAACGATCTCTATATGCATGAACCTCTTGGTGCTGAACATCAAAAGGTACATCCTATCTAAACTCTGTCACGTTTCTCGTGTTTTGTGATTAAAAATAGCCCACAGGAAAACCATTTGCCAATCGCTAAGGTAGTTCGAACCGAGAGGTACATCCTACCTAAACTCTGTCACGTTTCTCGTATTTTGTGATTAAAAATAGCTCACAGGAGAAACGTTTGTCAATCGTTAAGGTAGTTCGCAATTTCGCCATACCAAAATTAGGCAGATCGTTAACAGACTCTTACATCCTCAATCTCCGCATCCAACTGTGTAAACGACAACTGAATCCTACGATTCACTTCATCCACACCTTCACTATTCATCTTTTTTATATCAGAAATATCGATCGCATCTCCATACCTGACATCAATACGCTTCCGCAAAAAAAGTCCTGTAAAGGACGGCGGTCCCTGGTACACCACGGGAACAATTCGCACCTTCGCTAACTTTGCAATGACTGCCACACCACCTTTCATATCTTTCGAATAGCGAGTCCCACTTGGAAACATAACTAAACTTCGTTTACCAGATTTCAACTCTTTCACTGGAATTCTTAGTGCCTGACTACCTGGATTATCACGATCAATCGGAAAAGCTCCACAGTGCCGAATCATCCAGCCAAAAATTGGAGTAAATAATTCCTTCTTCGCCATAAAAATAAATCTCTTAGGTCTTGCACCAATCGCCATAAACACCGGATCAAAAAACGTTCGATGTGGAGCCACCAAAATATAATTTTCATCCTTAGGAAGCTTATCTTGATTTGAAAAATGGAAGTTTCCATTAAGTATCCACAATAAAAATGTTACAATATCACGTAAAACTGCAAAAAACATCCCATCATCCCTTTTTACAATAAGATAGATTATTAAAATAAATGATTAATTTCTAGTGAATTTTAAAGCTTTTTCCCTTCCGTTATAATAAACGAAGAATAATGAATTGGAAAGGACATCAAATGACTGTCAAACTACTAAAAAATGAACGAATTGATCAACTTTTCAGCGAAGATATCAAAGTAATCCAATCAAAAGAAGTATTTTCCTATTCTATTGATTCTATTCTCTTAGCGAAATTTCCTAAACTTCCGAAGAAAAATGGAAAAATTTTAGATCTTTGTGCTGGTAATGGAGCAGTAGGTCTTTTTGCCAGTCGTTACACTCCTCTTCCAATCGTTCAAGTGGAAATACAATCACGTTTAGCAGATATGGGTCAACGAAGCATTCTTCTCAACAAACTAGAAAATCAAATAACAATGCTTAACGAAGATTTGCTTCATATTGAAAATATTATTGAAAAAAACAGCTTTACACATATTTTGTGCAATCCACCCTATTTTAAACACTCTGAAGAATCCAGAAAGAATCCCAATCTTCATCTAGCAATGGCTCGCCATGAAATCAATGCAACATTAGATGATATCGTACGTATCTCATCAAAATTTCTGAAAACAAAGGGCTATCTAGCCATGGTTCATCGTCCAGAACGCTTCTTAGAAATCTTAGATATCTTGAGACGCTACCAAATAGCTCCCAAACGAATCCAATTCATTTATCCTAAAGCAGGAAAGGAATCTAACACTTTGCTTATTGAAGGCATTAAGAATGGTAGCGAAGAAGGCTTGAAAATTCTTCCCCCACTCATCGTACACAACGAAACTGGAGGCTATTCCAAAGAAATACAGGAGGTCTACTATGGTGGCGAATAAACACTATTTTTATGTCCTTTTAACCAATGATCAAACTTACTATGGCGGCTATACAATCGACCCAATTCGCCGTATTCATGAGCATAACGAAGGTATCGGAGCAAAATATACCCGCATTGCAAAACGTCGCCCTGTACAAATGATCCACTTAGAAGAATTCTCCACTCGTAGCCAAGCAACTAGCGCAGAAGCTGCGTTTAAAAAACTAACATCACGAAATCAGAAAAAACACTACCTATTAACTAAACAAAAAAGTAGTAAAAATTTATTAAAAATCATTTTCAAAAAATAAAGAATTTCTGCTAAACAACTTTTAAGTTTTCGGACGCCTAAACAGCTTCAACCACTCTACTGGAGAGTTATAGTCATCTTCCTTTAACGAATAAGATTCCAGAAGGTTCACATTTCTCTGAAATTCCAACATTTCCTGATTAGTCAATCTCCCCTTATCTCTATACTCAGATATTATTTTGCGCTCTAAATAATATCCACGCATCATTTCCTCAACATGATCTGTATTAGAACTTATCATTAATCGCTCAATAAAAGAATGATCTTGCAACATTTCAGACTCACGAATTCTATCGGCTTTCAAATAGTTAAGTAACTCAGAATCATGGGCATCTTTCAAATTTTCTAGATGCGCTAAAATCCGACGTGTATTCTGTTTATAAAGTTTTCGCAAAGAATTTCGCTCTTCTTGCGTCAATCCACGTCGCTTATGATAATGTTTTCTAAATGCTAAAAACCAATCAACAAAATGTAGCATAGATAAAAATGTTCTCCGAGTCAGTAACCATAAAAAATGAACACTAGAAACAAAATGATGACTTACTTGTTGTTCACTTCTTCTAATATACATTGAATAATATTTATACGCATAATCACTAATGTTTTTTTTACGATATGCATTCTCTAAGCCATCCATTTCAACTTTCAATATCAACAATCGCAAATTATACAGCTCTTGCTTCATCGAATCAGTCTGCAAATCGATCATCAACTCCTGAACTCTTCTACGATAATTTTCAATCGTAACATCAATTCCTAAGCGATTTCGAAGTTCTTTCGCCTCCGACTCTAACCTATTCATTACTTCTTCTAGAATCCGAATTTCGTTCAAATGATTTTTCTGAACTTCTTTTTTCTCTCCTAAAATTGGCAATACAATCAAACCTATCAGAAAAGTGCATAGCGTCACACCTGCAACAATTAACAACATCATAGAACGATATGGAAAAAATGTACTAGAATTTACCAATTGTTCTGGCGTCAAAAGAATGGTTGCTATAGATACCGTTCCTTTCACACCTGAAAAAGTTAATAATAAATTATTTTTAAAATAACGTTTGTATTTCTTTTTACGTCGCCAACTAACTAAACGATAATAACCTGAAATTACCAAAAAACGAGTTAGAAATAACACTACAGTTAATAATAGAATGATTCCTACAAGAGAAAGATTTTCCAAAATATCTCTCTTGTACATAGGTAGAAAAGCTCGTTCCAATTCAATCCCAAAAAACGTAAAAACAAGCGCATTCATAACAAACATCAAAGCCTGCCAAACAGTCTGGGTTACCGAATCCACCTGTGCATCCATTAATGTTATCTTCTTAAATCTCGCAGCTTGAAAAATCCCTGCAGTTACTGCTGCAATAATTCCAGAAACCTCAAATCTTTCTGCCACAAAAAAAGCTAAAAAAGGTGAAAGAATCTCTGCTAACAAATACCCCGTAACATCCAATACTTCTAGCTCTTCAAAAATTTTAATTAACACCCGATTAAGCCATCCTAAAGCTCCTCCAACTAAAATGCCGCCAATAGAAGAAACTAATATCTTCATTCCTGCATCTGAAGCTGAAAAACTCTTATACGTTAATGCAGAAATAGCTAATTGAAAAGAAATAATTCCAGAAGCATCATTAAACAATCCCTCTCCTTTTAAAAGATTCGCTACCCACTTTGGAAAAGCAAAAGATTTAGAGAGAGAATTCATAGAAACAAGATCTGTCGGACCTAGAGCTGCTCCAATCGCAAAACAAGCAGCCAAAGGAATAGATAATCTCAAAAAATAAGCAGAGAAACCTACTGATAATACTGTTAAGAATACCAAAACAAATGCTAAAAAAATAACAGCTTTCCAGTGCTTTAAAATTGAAACAATATCACTCTCCTCACCTTCACGAAACAACAAAGGTGCAATTAATAGAGCAATAAAAATTTCAGAATTTAAGCTAAGCTTATCTTGCGAGGAAAAATAACCAAAAAATACTCCAAACATCAGCTGAATCAACGGTAAAGGCAGTCGTGGGAACAAACGACTAATAACGTTTGAAAAAATCATTGTTAGAAAAAATAGAATAATATAAACCACAAATATCAAATGAGATCCTCCTTCGTACAGATTAAACAACGCTAGTGAAACAACTTTATTATATTAGTCCAACTGCACTAATTGTAAAATAACAAAAATCTCTAAAAATTCCCTCAATTTACTCCATGATAAGTAGAAATATTTGATATAATAGCATTATAGTTGATTATCTTGAAAATCGGTTAGAAATTTTTACTTTTATTTTACGTAACAAAATACAATAATAATGGTAATTTATTATAAAAATTTAATAATTTTCAAGGTAGTAGGCTATATGGTTCGTGTAGCTCAGCAGGATAGAGCAACCGCCTCCTAAGCGGTAGGTCGTCGGTTCAATTCCGGCCACGAACATATCGAGAAAAGCTGTGAGAGCAGCAAGAATTGACTTCAAAAGAGAGATTTAAAAGTTATTCAGCAAGCATTGAAAGGATAGCTATCTCATTTACACATCATCTTTAATAATCAAAATCTGTTTCCACATTTCTTTCTCCAAGCCATCCGAATATAGTAAGTAGAAAAAAGGAATTTCAAAAAAATTTGCAATCCGAATCAATGTCTCAATATCAGGACTTCTGCGACCATTCTCATAAGATTCATATGTAGAACGCGAAAGTTGAAACTTTTTCGCAAATTCTGCCTGTGTTATTTTCCTCTGAGCTCTCATGTACTTCAATAACGTAGAATTCACAAAAACATCTCCCTTACAGAATGAATGGAATTACACTTGACTGTAACATCATTCTATAATAAGTTCCCTCACTATTTTGTTCATCTTTTATAAAAAAGCAGAAAAAAAATGATCACCTACATATTGATTTATCATTTTATTTTTGACACTACACTAAATTTCTGGATTCAATATCAAAAGGTGTCAATGATTATCTGATCATCAACACCCTAAAAACACCTTAAGCGATGGAGTTAAAATTTCGTATTAACATAATCATATATAGTTTACATATCTACAAACTAAACTGTCCTCTCATTATTCGAAGAGGTCAACTCTGAAATTTTTCCAGTTTGCAAATAAACAATCCATTCGCAAATATTAACAACATAATCACCAATACGCTCCAAGAAACCTGCCACACTTAGATAATCATGTCCTGAAACAACGGTTTCTGGATTTTCTTTCATTATTTGAACCGATTTTTGATGGATGCTGTCATAATAATCATTCACTACACTATCCCACTTAGAAATTTCTTTTGCTCGCTCAAAATCATACTCAATATATGCATTTAACATCGCATCCATCATTTTTTGCACTTGCAAACTCATTTTTGAAATTTCTCCTTCAATCGAAAGAATGCGAGTTTCTCCTTTCATTCGAATCGTCGATTTTGCAATGGAGACTGCATGATCCCCCATTCTCTCTAAATCACTACTTGCTTTCATAACCGTAATAATAATTCGTAAATCTATCGTTACCGGTTGCTGCAATGCAATCAATTCAAAAGATTTTTTCTCAATCCTAATTTCTAACTCATTGATTTCATCATCTCTTTCAATTACTTCGTTAGCAAATTTTCGATCATGATCGATAAAGGAAGTAACTGCTTTATTAATCGCATCCGACACCTGAACACCCATATCATAAAACTTACGGTGTAGTTTTGTTAATTGCTGTTCAAACTGACTTCGTAACATTCTAATTCTTCCTCTCTTTTTGCCTCCACGCCAAAACATATGTACCAACTAATACTAGCATCATGCACTATTTTACGTAGCAAAATATTATTTACAAAAGCACTTGATATCATATAATTTTATCAAATAATTACTAGAAAATAAATTCCTTTGTATTTAAGAACTATTTTCTTAAAAAATTTTTACCATTTTTGGCTAACCAAATTTTCCAGCAATATAATCCTCCGTTTCTTTTTTATTTGGAGCAATGAAAATTTCCTTAGTAGTATTGTATTCTATCAATTCGCCTTCTAAAAAAAAAGCTGTTCTATCTGAGATTCGCGAGGCTTGCTGCATATTGTGTGTTACAATCACCATTGTATACCGATCTTTCAATTCTAATAATAACTTCTCAA
Organism: Lactobacillales bacterium; assembly: GCA_031288715.1. GTDB lineage: Bacteria > Bacillota > Bacilli > Lactobacillales > Streptococcaceae > JAIRLR01. The sequence continues at coordinate 13,620 of JAITQW010000018.1, forward strand.
TTTGCCCAGCAGAAATCGGATCCAGAGCAGATGTGGGTTCATCCAATAAAATTACTTCTGAGCCAATCGCCAACACTCTTGCAATACACACTCTTTGTTGTTGCCCTCCAGACAATCCAAGCGCACTATCATGTAACTTATCTTTCACATCATCCCAAACAGCTACATCTTTTAAACTTTTTTCCACTAATTCATTCAATAATTGCTTATCACGAACTCCTTTAAGTCGCAAACCATACACCACATTTTCATAGATCGAAAATGGAAATGGATTAGGTTGTTGAAACACCATTCCTATTTCTTTGCGAAGTTCTACTGTATCCATCTTTGGTCCATAAATATCCTTTCCATCGTAAAAAATAGAGCCTGTAATCGTCACATTTGCTACCAGATCATTCATCCTATTTATAGAACGAAGCAAAGTAGATTTTCCACTCCCAGAAGGACCAATCAAAGCAGTGATTTCATTTTCATAAAAATCCAAAGAAATAGATTTCAATGAACGTTTTTTACCATAATACAAATTTAAATCACGAACGCTGATTAGAATTTCTGATTTCACCATTCCTAAAATCTCCCCTTAACTTATCTGAAAAATATTAGCCAAAATGCCCTGAAACATAATCTTCTGTTGCTTGAATCTTCGGACGAGTAAAAATTCGCTTTGTTCGATCGTATTCAATCACTTCTCCCGAATAGAAAAATGCTGTATAATCACTGATTCTCGCTGCTTGTTGCATATTATGCGTCACAATAATAATCGTATAATCCTTTTTCAAATCCCACAAAGTTTCCTCTACAACAGAGATTGAAATCGGATCCAAAGCAGAAGCTGGTTCGTCTAACAACAAGATATCCGGTTGCATTGCAATGGAGCGAGCAATACAAAGTCGTTGTTGTTGACCACCAGAAAGTGCTAACGCAGATTTATCTAGCTCATCTTTAACCTGATCCCATAAAGCTGCTTTTTTTAAACTAGTTTCTACAATTTCATCCAGTATTTTCTTATCCTTCAAGCCAAAACGCTCCAAAGCAAAAGTAATATTTTTTCGAATCGACTTGGAAAATGGATTCGGACGTTGAAACACCATTCCTATATGCTTACGCATTGCGTATACATTCATATTTTCAACATTAATGTCGATCCCATGATAAAAAATTTCACCTGTCACTCTCGCAAGTGCAATATTATCATTCATTCTATTAAGTGCACGAAGATACGTTGATTTCCCACTTCCAGAAGGTCCAATCAGCGATGTAATTTTATTTTTTTCGAATTCTAAAGAAACCCCTTTAATTGATTCTTTATTTCCATAAGATATTCGAAGATCGTTAGTATATAAAATAATTTCACGTCCATACTTAGACGGCAAAACAATATATCGCTCATTCCAATTATACTCAGTCACAAAAATTCCTCCTGAAATAAAAAGCTAAAAAAGTACAAAAAGCATACCGCTCAGCTCACAGAATTTCACTCAAATAAATCTATGCAGAAGTCAACTTTCTATGCAATCGTTTCCCAATAAAACGTGCACAAAAATTAAAAAACAGTACCACCAAAATTAATACAGCAGATGCGCAGGCAGAAACAGTATCTCCATCAGGAGTAATGCCTTCAGAATTAACTTTCCAAATGTGCACAGCTAATGTTTCTGCTTGTCGAAAAATACACAACGGTGAAGAAATACTCATCGGATTCCAGCTCGACCAATTAATTGCAGGAGCAGATTGACCTGCAGTATAAATCAATGCTGCCGCTTCTCCAAAAATTCTTCCTGAAGCTAAAATCACCCCCGTAATCATCCCTGGTAAACTTTCTGGAACTACCACATATAAAACTGTTTCCCAACGAGAAAGACCTAAAGAAAGTCCAGCTTCTCTCTGTGTAAAATGTACAGAACGCAAAGCTTCTTCTACATTTCTAGTCATCATCGGCAGATTGAACACCGTGAGAGCCATAGCTCCGGAAATAATAGAGAAACCATATCCCATTTGCACTACAAACACAAGAAAACCAAACAACCCAACCACAATTGAAGGCAGAGAAGACAAAATTTCAATCGTAATTCTCACCGCATCTGTTACCCAATGCTTTCTTGCATACTCCGATAGATAAATTCCTGCACCTAGTGAAATAGGAAAACTAATAAGCATCGTAATCAACAACAAGCACAGTGAATTAAACAACTGAATACCAATTCCTCCACCTGCTTCATATGATTTTGCCGGTGTAGTCAAAAAATCAATGGATAAGTGTGGAATCCCTCGAACAAGAATATAAAGCAAAAGTGATGCCAAAATAGCAATGATTAAAAAAGACATTCCGTAAAGTATACGTGTAAAATATTTATCCAACTTCCTTGGATTCATCCCCTAAATGCTCCCCTCTTCCCAATCATTCGAATCAACACATTAAAAATTAAACTCATCAATAATAATAACAATGCCAACGACCATAAAACGTTATTTTCCAATGTTCCAGAAATAGTATTACCAATTCCCATCGTCAAAATAGAAGTTAGTGTAGCTGCCGGCGTCGTTAAATTTTTTGGCATAACCACTGTATTTCCAATGACCATTTGAATTGCTAAGGCTTCGCCAAATGCACGTGCCATTCCAAATATTACCGCTGTCAAAATTCCGGATGTAGATGCTCGCAACAAAACTCGCCAAATCGTTTGTGCCCGCGTAGCTCCAAGTCCTAAGGAGGCTTCTCGATAATGTTTTGGCACAGCCCTCAGAGCATCTACTGTCATTGAAGTCACCGTTGGCAAAATCATCACAAACAATACAAAAGTTCCAGATAAGATTCCAAATCCTGTTCCACCAAAAATTTTTCGAACCAATGGTACAATCACTGTCAATCCAACAAATCCGTAAACAACAGAAGGAATTCCCACTAACAATTCAATCGCAGGTTGCATAATTCTTACGCCACGTTTCGGGGAAATTTCTGTCATAAAGATCGCTGCTCCAATCGCAAATGGAGTCGCAACAAGTGCAGATAAAAACGTTACCAAAAATGAACCTACAATCATAGGGAAAGCTCCTACCAACGGTTTCCCATCTGCTCCCATTTGACCAGGATTCCAATCCATTCCAAATAAGAAAGAAAATACATTTATTTTATTAACAAAAAAGGTTGCTAAGCCCTTGCTCGCAACAAAATAAAAAATAAATCCTACAATCAATACAATCAGCGTAATACATAAAAATGTAATTCCTTTACCCACACTCTCCATTCGAGCGCGTTTAGATTTGGACAACAGCTCTGTCTTGATGTCTTTCACTAAAAATACTCCTTCATCTTTTACGAGAAAATACACTATTTCTTCAAAAATTTAACAGAGCCTTTTGCATCTCGCTCCACTTTCATATCCTTTATAGGAATATACCCTAATTTTTTAACAACATTCATTTGCACTTCAGGACTATCCATATATTCTAAAAATTTTTTCGTCAAAAAATTTAGCTTGCCCTTAGTATACATATGCTCATAAGACCAAATTTTCCACTTTCCAGAAGCAACATTCTTTTCATTAGGAGCAACATCATCAATTAAAGGTTGTACCAAATCTTTATTTTTAGCATAAGAGAAAGCAAGATAACTGATAGCTCCAAGCGTAGAACTGACCGTTTGCCTAACCATTCCAGAAGAATCTTGCTCTTGTGCTTTCTTAGAAATTTTCCCGGACAAAACACACTGTTCAAACGTCATTCGTGTTCCTGAACCAGACGCACGATTCAATAAAACAATAGGAGTATCTGCTCCACCAACTTCTTTCCAATTCTGAATTTTTCCTAAAAAAATATCTCTAAGTTGCCTCATTGTTATTTTTTTTACTTTTGCATTTTTATTAATAACAGGTGTAATACCAACCACACATACCTTATGATCAACTAATTTATCAGCTGCAATTCCCTTTTTTTCTTCAGCAAATAAATCAGAATTCCCTATTTGAACAGCTCCTTCTTGCACTTGTGAAAGTCCAGTACCACTACCTCCACCCTGAACAATCACAAACTTTCCAGGATGGGCTTGCGAAAATTTTTCACCTGCATTCTCTAATAATAATTGCAACGCAGAAGAACCCACAGCAGTAATTGATTGCCCTTTATCAACCCATTTTGCACATCCATTTACACAAAAGAGAGAAGCATACAAAATCAAAAAATAAGCCCATGTTTTTCTTTTCATTAACCTGTCCCTAACATATAAAATATAGTAATTATTCAGTCATATACTAGAATAAATTACTAAAAATAAATAATTCTGAACTTGTAAACATTTATAAAAAGTACTATCAACTTTTCTTACTATATTCCATAATTACTGGCAATATAACTGGTCTTCTATTCGTTTGCTCAAATAAGTAACGAGCTAAATGATCTCGGACATCCTGCTTTACTTTTGCCCACTCAAAATTAGAAGATGCTAAATGATCTAATACCACTTTCTCCATAATTTTCTGACTCTCCTTCAAAATATCACCTGAAGTCTTAGCATATACAAATCCTCTAGAAGTCACTTGTGGGCTAGAAACAATAACTTGATCCCGACGGCTAATTGTCACCACCGCAAACAAAATCCCATCATCAGACAGTATCTTACGATCTCGCAAGACAATACTTCCAATATCTCCCACTCCAATTCCATCAATCATCACGTCTTCTGCAGAAATACCTTCTCTTTGTACAAAGTATCCTTCATTATATTCCAACACATCGCCTTTTTTTGTCAGATAAACATTCTTTTGATCAATCCCTACTTCGTACGCTAATCGAGCATGTGCCTCCAATTGACGATACTCTCCTTGAACAGGAATAAAACATTTTGGTTTCATCAAATTTAACATCATTTGTAGCTCTCGAGGATTTGCATGTCCTGAAACACACAAATTATCATTGATCATTTTTACTTCTCCACCTGAGCGATACACTAAATCTTCTGTTCGTACAACTAGTGTTTCCATCGCAATCGAAGGTGTAGTTGTAATAAAAATTAAATCCCCATCCTTAATTTTAATATTCCTGTGATATCCACTTGCCATCTTTTGTAACGCTTTAATGGGCTCACCCATCCGGCCAGTCTCCAAAATTAATAAATTTTCATCTGGTATTTTTGAAAATTCTTTAATGGTAACCAACATGTTTTCATATGGCAATTGAATCTTCCCAAGTCTCATAGCTGTTCGAACAATTTTTTCCAAATCTTGTCCAGTAAGTAATACCTTGCGACCCAGAGTATACGCTGCGTTTAACACCTGCTGAATCCGGATCAAATTACTAGCCACAGAAGCAACAATAATTCTTCCATCCCAGTAACGAATAGTTTCAGTAATTTCTTCTGCCACTTCTCGTTCACTTGCTGTTTGCATCGGATTATTAGCATTTGAAGAAGTAGATAACAAGACCAATACTCCGGATGAACCAATTTCAGCCAACCGCAAAAAATCTGTACGATAAATTTCTTCATTTCCCTGATCGAATTTAAAGTCTCCAGTATAAACAATCGATCCTTCAGGAGTTTTCACAACAATTCCAAGAGATTCTGGAATCGTATGAGTAGTTTTAAAAAAGCTAATCGTAACATTAGATCCAAAATCAATCTCTGTTTTTTCATCGACTACATGAAAATCTTCAAATTTTTCTGATGCTGCATATTCAGATACAATTAATTTAGCCAATTCCACAGTTAGCTCACTACCAAAAACAGGAACATTAACATCTGCCAAAAGATACGGTAACCCTCCAATTGCATCTGCATGTCCATGGGTTAAAAATACTCCAGCAACACGACTGGCATTTTCAATTAAGTAGTCAAATTCAGAAATCACTACATCTATTCCTAACATTTCATCCTCGGGATATTTCAATCCACAATCCAATACAAAAATATCCTCATCCACTTCAATAATGTACACATTTTTTCCATTTTCGCGCACACCACCTAGAGGAATGATTCTAATTTTACTCATTCTTCTTACCTCTCCATCTCTTTTATAAGCTACTAATTCACAAAGCCTCTATTTATTTCATACAAATGAAATCACAAGTATTATTTGTCCCGATCTCAACCATAATTGGTACACGTCGATCCACAAGCATCACGACTCTTTGAAACAATTCGATTTCTTCCTTTCTTTACCAATCCCTAATCTATGCAAACTTTCAGCAATCTGTACAGAATTTAAGGCCGCACCTTTTAACAAATTATCCGAAACTACCCAACAATGAAAACCTTTTTCTTCGTCTAAATCTTTACGAATCCGACCAACAAATGTTTCTTTCCTTCCAACAGAATTTACTGCTTGCGGGTATGTTTGTGTTTTTGGATCATCCTCTAAAATAACTCCTGAAGCTTTTTTCAAACAATAACGAATTTCTTGAGGAGTTACACCAGACTTCTCAACTTCAAAATAAATTGCCTCCGAATGACCACTCAACACAGGAATTCGTACGCAAGTTGCAGAAACTTTCAAAGAATCATCTTCCATGATTTTCTTCGTTTCATTAATCATTTTCCATTCCTCATACGTATAATCTTCCTTTGCAAACACATCAATCTGTGGCAAAGCATTAAACGCAATCGGAAAATGACGTTTATCACTAGTTACTGGTAAAATTTCTGCCACAACTTCTTTAGGAGAGACTCCCTCATTTAGTATCTCCATAAATTCACGCTTAGCTTCAGCAATCGCCCTTGCTCCTGCACCGCTAATTGCTTGATAAGTTGAAACTAAAATTCTTGTCAAACCAAATGCCTTACGAATCGGCTCGAGCGCTACCATCATCTGAATCGTGGAGCAATTAGGACAAGCAACCACTCCTTTATGATTCATCAACGCAACTTCATTCACTTCTGGAACAACCAATGGAACATTGGGATCCATTCGAAAGTAAGAGGTATTATCCACGACTACTGTGCCATGTTTCACTGCTTCAGGCACAAACCTTTCTGAAATCCCTCCACCTGCTGAAAACAATGCCATATCAACGCCTAAGAAAGAATCAGCTGTTAATTCCTCTACAGCAACCTTTTCACCTTTAAATGTCAATTCTTTTCCTGCAGAACGTTTCGATGCAAGCAGTTTGACACGAGAAATTGGTAAAATTGATTCCTCAAGCATCTTTAGCATCTTCGTGCCAACCGCACCTGTCGCACCCACAACAGCAATCACATATTCTGACATAAAAATATACCGCTCATTTATATAGCCTACTCTAAAGCTAATCAACTATACATTTATAAAAATGAGCCATCCCCTTAAATCATTAATTTTTTGATACCATTTATACTGCATACATTCTACGACATATACTTCCGCAGAGCAAATTAACTGTTCTACACGCATGTACCCACTTTCATGAGGTTTTCAGTATGCGTCAATCTCATAAATATTGACACATATCATTTTCTTTTTCATTCTTTTCAATACAACCTCTTTAAATTTTATACCTACCAAAGCTGAGAGTATGTTACAAATAAATTGCAAAAATATACACCTGAAAGAGGAAATGTTATCGAACTTTAACGTCAAAAACTACAAAATGATAGTACAATGGGTGCAATAATAGTACAAGCAAAATCGGAAAGGAGCATTTATTATGTTGATTGAAAATTTAACTATTTACTTAAATTCAGTCACACAAGCTATGCTTCTTAAAGGATTTTCACTAAGTGACTTTTCACACTCCATTGAACACTATCCTCAAAATTTATTACTACTCGAATCTACAAATCCCACAGGAATCTATGAACCAACGATTCGCCTATGTACAATTTTAGGGCGCAATAATGTTGCTACATACTTTCAAAGCGCTCAACAAAATGAGCACCATCAAATAATAAAATGGATCGATTTTTCTGATCTTTCTTTATTGAAGGAGTTATCTGCATTGGAGCTTTCAGAGTTGCTCTATCTAAGCCATATGAAAAAACCGATTACTTCACCATTTTTTTACAAACTACAAAATCATTTTATTTATTTCAACGATGAAATGAAATTTTCAAAAATTTACTATCGTTCACTTGATGAATTTTATCGCATGTTAGCTAGCAAAATTGTGCAACTTACCTTTTTCAAAATAAATAACCGCACGCTTTTTCTTCGTAAAAAAATACTTATTGAAAAACCGACATTAGAGTTTCTAGAAAAAATGAAACCTCTCTTCGAAAAAGGAATCAAACTTGCATTTACCAAAGCTACCTTTACACGACACGTATTCGCATTACCAATCTACCTTAAAAATCCTCTGAATGAGGATGAAAGTACAGAACAAAAAAAATTGATTGCTTTAGCTGCTCATATCGTTTATCATTCTAAGGAGAAAACTTGGACTTTACAACATATCTAGCTTAGAAAATTATTTAAAATTTCACAAGGGGTGCACTGTTTGGCTATTAAAATAATTAATAGCGCATTGCTGAGATCGTTTTGGAACCCTTATAACCTGATCTTGTTAATACAAGCGTAGGGACTGTGTAATATAGTCAATTCATTCGAAAATATCCTATTTTAAGTTTTTTTGCGAACTAACTCAACTCTTTCATTAATTTTCGAATTAATATAATATTTTAAAAATATTTTACTCTTAAAAACCCGCTTATTGACTCTTTGTTTGTTATTTTTAAAATAATTTGATGACTTGTTATCCCCATTGTGAAATAAATCACATTCTTTTATGAAAAGGGGATTTTTATATGTCAAGAAATTTTTTACTTTATCTAGAAATCGCAATAACTACTACAATGTCTTTCGTACTTTCCTGTACACCACTCCAATTATTCAATAGTGCGCTAGATCTTTCATTAGGGTTTATTCCAATTGCTATTTTATCTATCCGTCGAGGAATCCTTCCTGCGTTCTGTGCAGGAACACTCTGGGGAATATTATCTATATTGATAGGGAAAGCTTACTTTTTAACCACTACACAAGTACTGATCGAGTACCCAATAGCCTTTGCTTTTGGTAGCTTGCTAGGGTTATTCTCTCTTAAAATCAAAACTAAACCCTGCCCCATTTTTTGGATTGTCCTTGCATCTTTTGTAGGATCTGTCGCCCGTTGGTCATGGCATTTTATTGCGGGTGTTATTTTTTGGGGAAGCTATGCTCCAAAAGGATGGAATCCTTATACCTATAGTTTCATAATGAATGGTACAAGTTGCTTCATAAATGCTATAATGCTGAGTATCATTTTAATTATTTTCGTGAAAAAATCAAAGTTTATCTTAATGTCTGTTGACAATTTTTAGTGAAATAAATTTTTGAGCTCCAAAAACTTAGACAAAGCTTAATATATTTAATCAAACTAAATTATATTTTGATCTATTCTTATAAAGGAGCTTTCTGTCCATGACAACTATCTTTATATATCCTGATCGCTGTATAGCCTGCGGACTATGCAATATCTATAATCCAGAGATTTTTAATTACCACGATACTGGGATAATAAAATTTACAACCACATCACAAAATCAACTTATTATCGAAAAAAAGCACACTGAAAAAGTATTATTTATTTCTCACAAGTGTCCTGCGCATGCTATTATTTTGAAGGAAGCATAAACTCATCACAAACGATTTAAAATTTCTTGACCTTTCTTTTGATAACTCATGTCTCCTGCTTTTACTAATTTAAATCCTTCACTTTTATCATATTCAACAAGCGTCACACTTCCGTTATCAATATGGCCTCTTTGATTTTCTTGTGCATGAATCAACGAGCAAAATGTCCCAATGGTCATTCCATGAGAAACAACCAACACATTTCCTCCTCCTCCTTGATTTGCAACCGCTTGAACACAGTTTTCAAACCCTGTTAAAATTCTTTCACTAATAACCGACCAAGGCTGAGCCCATCCTGCGGTATCTATTTCAATTAATCCGTCAGCAATTTCTTGATACGTCAAATTCTTCAAATCTTTTGCATTTTTATACGCATCAGTACGTGGCAAAATACCATCAAAAAGCACTCCTTCATATCCACCGTCCAATGAACCAAAACACCACTCACGAATTCTTTTATCTTTCTGATAAGGAATGGTTGGATTACCCAACTCTTCCAATAAAATATCCATCGTTAATATTGTTCGCCCACTATCTGAAGAAAAAGCAGCATTAAATTCTATACCTCTTTCGACAAAGCCAACTCCCAATTCTCGAATCCCATCTTCACCTTTTTTAGTTAACGGAGTGTCCGACCAACCTTGTGCACGACCAATCGTGTTAAACATCGTCAGACCATGACGAACAATGTACAGCATCGTTTTTTCAGACATTCTATTTCCTCCTTCCTTTTATAGTTGATTCATTTGAAAATGGCTATACTATTCTAACCATTGTAATACCACAAACAAAAAATTAAAATTTTTTTCTTAAGTTTTATTAACTATTGTATTCGATTATGATAAATTAAATTATACTTGTGACCATACTGTCTCTAAAACGTTTGTCTGCGAACGATCAGGTCCCACTGAAAAAGTAGAAATACGTACTCCTACTAATTCACTTACTCGACGAATATACTCACGAGCACTTGCTGGCAAGTCCTCAAGTGTTAGCGCCTGCGTTATATCGTCACTCCAGCCTTTGATTTCTTCATACACCGGCGTACATCTATATAATTCTTTCAACGAAGCAGGATAATGTGTAATTATCTTACCATCCAATTCATATGCAACACAAATTTTCAATTTTGAAATTCCTGTTAACACATCAATTGAATTCAAACTCAAATTTGTGATCCCTGAAACTCGTTTTGAATGACGCATCACCACAGTATCAAACCATCCCACACGACGTGAACGCCCTGTCGTTGTTCCATATTCCTTACCGACTTTTCGAATTTTCTCTCCTACCTCATCAAACAATTCTGTTGGGAACGGCCCATCTCCCACTCGAGAAGTATATGCCTTACAAACACCAACCACTTTATTAATTTTCGAAGGTCCCACACCTGAACCGATTGTTACTCCTCCAGCAACTGGATTGGAAGAAGTTACAAACGGATATGTTCCCTGGTCAATATCAAGCATCACTCCCTGCGCTCCTTCAAACAGCACTCGTTTCCCATAATCTAAAGCATCATTTAAAATTACTGAGGTATCTGTCACATATTGTTTAATCTGTTGACCATATTGATAATATTCTTCAAAAATATCTTCAAACACCATTCCTTGGCCATCATACACTTTGATAAATTGCCGATTCTTCTCTTCTAAATTCACTTTCAAACGTTCGGCAAAAATTTCTTTATCCAATAAATCTGCTATACGAATTCCTACACGGGCTGCTTTATCCATGTACGCAGGACCAATTCCTTTGATAGTCGTTCCAATCTTTTGATCGCCTTTTGACACTTCCTGTAGTCGATCAAGTTCAATGTGATAAGGTAGAATTACATGCGCTCGGTCAGAAATTCGCAAGTTTTTCGTGCTCATCCCAGCTTCATGTAAATACTCCAACTCTTTTACCAATGACTTGGGATTAATAACCACACCGTTACCAATCACGCTCATCTTTTCTGGATAAAAAATTCCAGAAGGGATCAAATGTAACTTGTACTTCACTCCATCAATAATAATCGTATGCCCTGCATTATCTCCCCCTTGATAGCGAGCGATAACCTCTGCATTTTCTGAGAGAAAATCCGTGATCTTTCCTTTTCCTTCATCACCCCATTGTGTTCCTACAACTACTACTGATGCCATTCTTTATCCTACTCTCTTAGTCTAAATATTCCTTTTAAGCTTACTTTTTACTCCCTTGCTTTTGCATCTGACGCAAAATCTGTTGAATCTTTGCTTCTGATGGTTTTTGCCCCATAGATGACATCATAATTCGCAACATTTCTTCATTTACAGGAGGATTTTCTTCAAAATATTTTTTTGTATATTGACGAGCAAGAAAAAAGCCTAGCAGCATACCCGCTAAAAGTGCCACAATAATTAATACAATTGCTAAAGCTATGTTCATTACAAATTCTCCTTTTCTACTGGATTTTCCATACTTTTCCAGTTTACACAAAAAAATAATATAGGTAAATGCAAAAAAATCAATTAGCTAACTATTTATAAATTGTAACGCAGAATTTGAAATTCTCGTTTGCGTAGGCACAATCTAAGAGTCTGTTAACAATCTCTCTATGGTGTCAGAAACCGAGAGGTACATCCTACCTAAACTCTGCCACATTTCTCGTGTTTCGCGATTAAAAATCACTCACAGGAAAACCATTTGTCAATCGTTAAGGTAGTTCGCAATTTCGCCATTAGGTAGATCGTTAACAATGTTTTTTGTGAATGATTTTTAATCATGAACAATGTTTTTTGTGAACGATTTTTAATCGTGAAGCAGGCTATAATATCACAAAAAATCATTGTTCTTCAAAAAAACATGAACGTTGCCCTAAATATGGTAAAAATAATTTTTTCATACTACGTGAAATACCTGTATAAAGCAAATGACGATCTTTATCACTTACAAAATTCTTTTTTGAAACATCGTGAAGAATTACATTATCAAACTCTAATCCTTTCGCAACACTAATTGGAAGCAAATAAATACCTGAAGCTGGAACACTCATCTTTGAATGAATAAATGATTTAAATTTCACCTCTTCCTTAAAAATCTCCTCTAAATATTCTGCCTGTAAAATATCCTTTGTAATCACAGCTGTACTTTGATTCTTAGGTAGATTCTTTAACACTTTAATGATTTTCTCATTATATTCCTGCGCCGTTTGAGCTTCCAAAAACTCTGGAACTTCACCTTCATCTTGGACCGAAACCACATGAATCTCTTCCTTATTATTTGCCATTTTCTGAAACAACTGAGTAATTGCAGCACTTGAGCGATAGGAAGTCGCTAAATTTTTCTGTGTCACTAAAAAATTCAGCTTTTCAAAAATTTCTCGAACCGTTGAAAAATCAACTGATGTCTGAAAAATCGCTTGATTCTCATCCCCTAGCAAAGTAAAATTAGCGCGTGGATACATTTCGATAAGCAATCTCAACTGCATAGACGAATAGTCTTGAACCTCGTCAATCAAAACAAAACGCACATTGCGCTGCGTCAAGTGCTTCACAAAAAAATGTTGAATCACAAGTAAGCAAACACCCTCGTCTACCGTCAATTCCTCATGCAAGAAAAGCTTTTCTCCCGAATACTCATTGTAAAATTTCTGAAATAAAATGTTAGTAGAAAGCCAATTGTATCTAGAAATTTGCTGAAATACCTTTTGATATGCTTTTTTCAGATAATAATAAGCTAACTTTGCAATCTTACCCTTAGAATCTTGCTGAATCAATGCTCCAAAATACTGCTCCTGTTCTTCTTCTGTCATTTGTGTAATCTTATCGTACCATTCTTTCGTTCGAGCTTTTTCTTGTAAGCGTCTATCCAATTCTTCTTCTAATATTGCTGCCAACGCTTGTAGTTGCTTATCAGCTGTCTGAGTTTTTGGCACATTTTCATATAGATTAAAAATTTCTTCTGTCGAAAAAATTTCTTCCTCTTTCAATTGAATGGATCTAAAATTTACCTGTTGAAAAACAGTATTCTTAGACTTATTAGATAAAAATTTAAAAAATTCCACACTTCTTAAAACATTTGTTTGATTCGTTGTCTCCTGTTGAATATTTCGCTCCAAATATTTGAATGGATCTTCTAATTTCACTCTTCTTGAAAGACACACTCGGACTAGCTGGCGAATCGTCAAATTTGTTGGATTTTTCTCACCTAAATTAGGCAAAACTTTAGAGATATAATTAATAAACACAGGATTTGGTGCAAACAATAGAACGTCCTTCGAGCTTAAACTTTGTTGACACTGATACAATAGATACGCAATTCTTTGTAGAACTGCAGAAGTTTTCCCAGAGCCAGCAATTCCATTAACCAGTAACACACGACTAGTCGTATCTCTAATAATTTCATTTTGTTCCTTTTGAATTGTTGCTGTAATATCTTGCATGTATTCTGAAGAATTTTCAGACAATGCTTGAAGCAATAACTCATCAAGAATCGCAATGGATGTATCATAATAGTTAATCAGTCTATCTTCCTCTAGTGTAAACTGCCTACGCAAAGTCAAATTAACCGCAATTTCTTGATGATTCACCTCATAGCTAGTCGCTCCAATCTCCCTATTATAATAAAGCTCCGCAATAGGTGCACGCCAATCAATAATTCGATCCTCATCCTTAAGCGTTCGAAACGAATTCACTCCAAGGTAAAATTTTTCAGTTTCCTTCTCGCCTTCAAATAGAACATCTATCCTGCCAAAATAAGGTTCTTTCAACAGACGATTTACCATATCTAAGCGATTCTTCCAACTATCATGTTTCGCATTCAATTGATCAATCTCACGATTCTTTATCTCAATTTCCGAAAACGTCTCTAGCTGACTCGTATAAGTAGACACATCACGATTAAATCCCTGGCCCATCGTAGACATTAATTTGGTTCCCTCTTCATGATGTTCCTGTAAAATTTCCTCTGCTTTTTTCTTCACACTTAATAATTCTTCATATGTATCTTTTAAATACACTGTTTCTTCTTTGAGGTCCCTTTTCATTGCTAGATTCACCATTTTCTATTATTTGATGTATTTCGGAAATTACATATATAAAAATTTTGTTTTCTTTCTGAGATAAGAAAAAATTGAAACAGATTCTCTTTATACACTTCCAAAGAAATCTATTACTGCATCCCCACAACATAACGATTAAACGTCTCAATCGTCTTTGGATAAATTGCTCTTTTCTCTTTAATCAAACGAAGTAAGGTATGCTCAGTCTCATACTTTACCACCTCATCTAAGTCAACTTCCGCCAATCGGCGAACTTCACTTACATCTTCAAAATGACGATGAGGTTCAATATAATCTGCCACATAAATAATTTTATCGATCAGAGACATATTTGACGATCCTGTGGTATGCACATAAACCGCCTGTAAAATTTCACTATCTCTAATACCTAATTCTTTTTCAATCAAAACAATACCTGCAATTCCATGCCAAATTTGATTTCCAAATGGAATAATATCCTCACCCAAATGATTTTCAACAATCACTCGAATCATCTCTTCATTCGGACGCTCTTTTGCATAGTCATGAACCAAACCTGCAATACTTGCCTTTTCAACATCCGCTCCAAAACGTTTAGCTAATTGTATCGCTGTTTCTTGCGTCCCTAAAACATGAGAAAATCGCTTTTCACTCATCGACTCTTCTACTTTCGATAACAGCTCATCTCTAGAAAATGCCGTATATTTTTCATATTCATTCATTTCCATCCAAATATAACCTCTTTTCTTGAATATATTGAGCAACAAGCTCAGGTACTAAGTAATCTGGAGAATTCCCTGCAACAATCCATTCTCGAATCCTAGTTGAACTAAAATCTACCTTCGGTATATCTACCCAAGTCACTGGATATTTCGCCTCTTCTGGATAATCCAAGCGCCGAACACCCACAAATTGTACCAGCTCAACCAACTCATCAATACGATGCCATTTTGGTAAATAAGAAACCATATCCGCTCCGACAATAAAGTAATAATCTACCTCAGGATTCATTTTCTTTAATTGTTTCATTGTATCAAATGTATAGTTCATTCCTCCATTTTGTAATTCAATCAGCTCAATTCCCAAACGATGATTCCCTGCAATTGCTAATTCAAGCATATTTAATCGATGTTTTGAGGAAATAGTACTTTTTGTATCTATGTGCGGAGGAATTGCTTCTGGCATCAGATACACTCGTTCTAAGCCTAACTGTTGTACAACTTGATCAGCAATTAACAAATGACCCATATGCACAGGATTAAAATTTCCTCCAAGAATACCAATTTGACGATGTCTTTCAAAATGTCTCAACACAGGTTTTAATTGCGTTTCTACCCAAGATTCTGACTGATTCATATTTTCACCTCAAAATTTTAGGATTTTCTCTCTAAAATGTATCTGTTCTTGTTTTGAAAAATTTAAAAAACTTTTACCATCTAAATAAGGGCTACTGAATAATTTTTAAATATCTCTTTCTGAAATCAATTCTTGCTGAGAGGGACGCTTACGAGCCTGTAGTCTCATTCGTCCTCTTTCAGCGAGAATTGAAATTTCAACCGTTTAAGTACAAAGTTTTTTTAATACCAAGAAATAAATCCTAAATAATTAAATAAGAGCTTTTCTCAAAATTACCTCGACACCTTCTGGAACATATCCAGCTACAATCGCTTTTTTCTTGATAGAAATCCATCCTAAACCCGCAAAAACAATATCAGCAGGCTCTCTCACAGAGAATTCAAACCTCTTTAATTTCGGAAAAGATTTCACTTTCTCCATACATGGTGGTTGTAATAAATTTCCAACATGCTTCCCGTAAAACTCATCTGCCCTCTCTAACTTTGTTCGATGAAGTTTTATATCATTTGCCACATAAGTAACAAAGCTCTGCCGCTCTCCAGAAATAAAATCAAATCTTGCTAGTCCTCCTAAAAACAAAGTTTGTTCCGGATTTAGTTGATAAATTTTTGGATTAATTTCTTTTTGTGGAGAAATAAACTTCAAATCCCTACTATCTAAGAAATGCGCCATTTGATGGCGATGAATAATTCCCGGAGTATCATAGAGAACTGCTCCGTCCTCCAAAGGAATCTCAATCTTATCAAGTGTAGTACCCGGAAAACGAGAAGTTGTAATTAAGTTCTGAACTCCTGCTGTCTGCTTAATAATCGCATTAATCAGCGTGGACTTTCCAACATTTGTCACACCAACTACATAAACATCTAAACCTTGACGATACTTCTCAATTTTCGTCAATAGATTTTCTACTTCTTGAGTTTTTTTAGCACTTGTTAAAATTACCTCCATAGGACGCAGTCCTGCTTCATGCACCCTCTGACTCATCCACTGAATCACACGCGATCCCCTCAATGATCTAGGCAAAACATCAACCTTATTCCCAACCAACAAAACTGGATTTTTCCCTACAAATCTATGCAATCCTGGAATCAATGAACCATTAAAATCAAAAATATCAACAACATTAACAATTAAAGCTTTCTTCATCCCAATTTCATTTAAGAGAAGCAAAAAGTCATCATCTGTAAGTGAAATATTTTGAATTTCATTGTAATGACGCAAACGAAAACATCGCCGACAATAAACTTCTCCTGTCTCTAAATTTTTCTTTAATATTGCAGATGATGTATATCCTTGCTTATCGATAAAACTCGTTTGAATAAGCGATCCACATCCAATACAATGTAATTCTTCGCTTGCTTCTAATCCCATTAGCGGATCCCTTTCTTGTATGTCAGATCATCAGTTTTAGCAAGCTTCTTTAAGATTCTACGCTCACGCGCACGATTAAATTTTGTAATGAAACTATCAGATTCCACTATGGGTTTCACCAAAATCGAACGAATTCCTGAACGATTTGCCGCTAAAATATCCGTCATTAACTGATCTCCTACCATAACCATTTCTTTTTTTTCTATCCTCAACTTTCGTTGCGCAACATTTATGCCTCGACAAAATGGTTTCATTGACCATGAAACAAAATCAACTCCTAAAGGAGCAACAGCACGACTTACTCTTGAGGTTTTATTATTGGAAACAACGATCACAGAAACTCCTGCCGCTTTCATTTCTTTCAGCCATTGATGAATCTCCTTCGTTCCATCAAGATTATTCCAGGCAATCATCGTATTATCTAAATCTGCAAGCACTGCTTTAATTCCCTGTACTTTTAACATCTCTGGTGTCAATTGCACAATGGATTCAATCAACCATGTAGGTTCATATTTTTTCCTCATAAATTACGTCTACTTTCTATTGATCTCATTTAAACTTACCTTGCTTCAAATCTTGCACTTATTTTAACACAAAAGTTTAATACCATTCTTGCTTACCTTAATAAAAGTAGGCGTAAAAAAGTTCTCTGTGTAATAAATATTAAATAGAGAATTTCTTTACGCTTATCTTCACAAAAAGAGCTCCTTTACATGCCATAAAAGTTCACATGTAAAAAAGCTAAAAAAACTTAAATCTGTTGAGTAGGCTATATTATTCACTGGCAAAATTCAAAATATACAACCGATAACAAATTCAGCAACAAAAACAATATCTCTAACTCAAAACCGTAATCCTAACCCATCGGCGTCCCCATTGACACGACTGCTTATACGTAGGAAAATGAAGATCAATACAATTTCCTTTGATCGCACTCCCCGTATCTCCAGCAATCGCCTCTCCATATCCATCAACCCAAACTCTTGATCCCAGAGGAATTACTTTTGGATCAACCGCAACCACCATAGGTTGTGTCAATAAATCAATTCCATAACAAGAAAAACGCCCCATACTTGCTGCTTGACAAGAATACGCTGTCGCATTAGCAATAAACGACTTTCCTAAAGAAGACGAAGATGAGGAAGGTGCACCAACAGAAGAGACTAAATTCACTTGTTTTTTATTTTCTCTCTTTTTAATAAGATTGTCTAGCTTTGACTTATTGCTTTCGAATTGATTTTTCAATTCAGAAATTTGTGCTTCCAATCCTTGTGCTGAATTTTCTAGTGTTACTTGCTGATTAAAAAGTTCAACAGCTGCTGCTCTTCTCTCTTGCATCATTAGCTCACTACTTCTGGGAATTCGAAAATTCCCCAGCGAACTATTTTTATTAAATTCTACTCCACGAGCCCTCTTCTTATTCAAATTATCTGCACTTAAACTACCACCAGACAACGTTTCCCATTTCTTTTCTTCGCTAATGATATTATTAAACAAACCAGAAAGTCCCGTCTGATGTTGTTCAATTTCAACTTTCAAAACGCTTATTCCTTGTTTAATGTTGTTTGTCATGTTTTCCAACTCGATATTGAATTCTTCTAACATTGAACGCAAAACTGCATCTTTTTTTCTATCTTGAATTTCCTTTTCAACACTAATAATCATATCTCCTAGATCAGAAGCTCTTTTCTGCAGTTGAATCCTTCTACCTTTTGAAGCATAGATTTCTTGTTTTGTTTTATTCGCTATATCCATCGTTGTGTCTTTCAATTCAGTAGTTTCCAAATGCTGAACTGCTTTTCCATCTGAATCTACATCTGAATTTACACTATTATCTGAAGAAAGTACTACCGATAGAACAATTGCCGATGTCAATATCATCTTTCCTGTCATTACAAAATTACCTACCTTAATTTCTCAAAAAAAAAACTTAAATAGAAAAAATACAATAAACAAATAAAAATTAGATTTTATCATTTACAATACGATTGTTTATTGCTGTTCTAAATAATAGATAATTCATATTAGTAAATCTTTTCATAATAATGAAAAATTATTACCAATTAAGGAAACATTGCATATTTATATTGAAAAGATAACAAGCGCGAAAAAATGGAGGCAAATTTTACTAAAATGTTTCTTTGGAATGTGAAAATAATTAGATTTAATTTATTTTTTAATGTAAATTTAATTAAATCTAATTTTTTAACAAGCCAATCACATTAAGATGATTGACTCATTAGATCTGTCCTATAACTAAATCCAAAATGAATTGCCCTATATTTTTCCTGAATACTTTGTCAAAATGCTCACAATAATCGGCTATTCCTGCGCTTATTTCCTCGCCTTAGAAAAAAACAGCAGCAATTCAAAATATGCCTTAGTTACAGGTCCATTTTATAATTGCAATCCACCCTGAAACCCCGCGCTTAGCGCGGAAAAAAAACAAAGTAAGACTTTTACATAGAGAAACAAAATAAAAAATCCCTAACTTGATATAATGATCAAGGTTTCACAAACCAAGATCTATCAAATAGGGAAAATTAAATCACTCCCATCATTTGATAGGAGTGATCGTTAATAAATTTTCAAACTTTATGGAGCATCTTTAAGTTCCCATTTTAATGTAACAACGTACTCACCCGATTTATAATCTCCTTCAGGTATATTTAATTTAAATGTTGAATTTCCAGAACCATCATCAAAGTATCCCAAAGTATTAAATCTACCAGCACCATTATTAGCTTTTAAAACAATAACTTCATTAGTATCAATTTTTTCCTCTTTTTTAGTGCTTAAAATATCATGAATAGCATAGTCTTTATTATTAATAGTTCCTGTTGCATCTATACCTAATGATCCACTTTCAATTCCATTTTCTCCACTACTCTTTTTGGTAAGGTTAAATTTAATTTCTGCCCCATTGATCTCACTATTATTAACAGCTTCTTTAAATTTCCCATCCTGCTTAACCACTAATTTCCAACCAGGAACTTTACCTTCCATATAACGAACATCATTTATATGCACATAATGGCATACATTATCTTTATCAATCTGATCATTTATTATTAATTTTTCATCCTTTTTAGCTAAAAGGTCATCTAATTTATATTTTCCTTCAATTAAACTTTTAATGCTTAATTCTTGATCATCAAAATTAAGATTCGGGACGTGAACTAAATTCAAAGAGTTATCTGCTGGCTCAGCTTTTGCATCACCTGCTTTTCCCTTTGTCTTTGGAATCGTAAATTTAATTTTAGCTTCAGTATCCTGTTGTTCTGCTCCTACTTTTTCGCTAGCAAAAAGGGTTAGCGCTACTCCTGATGCAAGCAATCCTATTATTAAAGATTTTTTTAGATTAAATATTTTCATTTTTCCTTTTCCTTTCATATTTATTTTTAACCACAAATTATTTTATCAAACCTCAAAAACTTTAAAGCAAATTTGGGAAAAAAATCCCGCTTTTGTGTCATTGCTCAGTAAAAAGGTTCCAACCTTTATTCAGCGAAAAAGATGGAAACCTTTTATTATTAGATTTCTTGCGAAACATAATTAATGTATAAAAAATAAAAGAAAACATGCAAGTCCAAAAAATTTTGCTGCTTGGTAGGCTTCATGCCTACCATGTTCGAGGTGATGGTAATTGGTTTCACAAGAGGTCTATTAATGAATTTCCAACTTTTGCAGGTACCAAACACACAAGTCACCTATAATCAATGACTACAGAGGTTTAAAACTGTTGCGAAACCAGCCATTTCCATTGGATCTCTTTTACATCTAGACATCAGATTATTCAATGAGATTTCAACAACTGAATCTCGGAAATAGAAAGACCAGTATACTTACTAATAGTAGATATAGACATGCCATCTTGCAACATCGATTGCGCAGTTTGTTTTTTTTCTTCTATCCTTCCCTCCGCTTTTCCTTCTACTCTTCCTTCTATTCTTCCTTTTGCTATTCCTTCTACTCTTCCTTTCGCTATTCCTCTTGCTATTCCTTGTAGTCTCGAATTTTTCATCGCTGAATTAAAATCGCGCTCCCCTTTTTCCTTCATTCTCAAAAGTTCTTGTGTCTTCTTATCCGATGTGATTACATCAAACATTTTCACCGC
>JAITQW010000007.1 GCA_031288715.1 Lactobacillales bacterium
GGTAGTATTTTTTGAGGAAAAAGCACCTCAAAAAATCTCCACCTTTCCCTGGACAATGCTTAACGTGCTGATTAACTGAGTTTTGATGGGTGGACGGTTTTGAGTTACAATTTATATGGCTTGATTTTGATGAGCTTTTCTTTGCTTTTTGTTAAATTAAATGAAAATATTATCGTTGAGCAATCTTTAAAAAGTTGTGAAGATAAGAATTTGGTTGAATTGGTTAAAATCACTAGCTATGTAATACCCATATTTCGCATATTTGAACCATATATTAGCATTTTACTTTATTCTATTATCTTGTGGGCAATAATTATGATTTTACAAGAAAAAAATTATTTTAAAAATATTTATCAACAATTAAGTTATTTTTACTTTATCCTAATAAGTGGAGAGTTAGTATTATTTTTATATGGTTTCTTAGATATTTGTAATACAAAATCACTACTTTGGAAAATTACAGAAAATTTATTTTTATCAATTTATTTGTTTTTTACTTTAAAAAATTGCTATAAAAATTTTTTAAATTTTAATAAAATTAAAAAAATAATTTTTGTCGGATTATCCATTTTCTTTATTTTAGGATTAAAAATTTTTTTGTGAATAAATCAACAGACTCTTACTTCATCTCCCAATTACTGTAGCATTGAGAGGTTGTTTTTCGCACTTTATTTTCACCATAAAGTGCAATTTTTTTGATACAAAACTGATCGTAAACATTAAGAGCCGCTCGCCATTTATTTAAGATCTCGTATAATAAATTCAAAAAGCTGCCATTCTAAACGAGCAAGTGGAACAAATCGGTAAAAACTCTTCGCTTTCCCAACACCAAAACTAGCAATGACAACCTTCTAAAACTAATCAACCAACACAACCTATTTATTTGGTAGAGAGTGGTAAAGAAAGAATGCAAAATGAAACGGATTATCCAAATGCTTCTTTGTTTAGAAATTATTTTATGTGCGTTAACCAGCAGTCTCTTGGGAAGAGAAATCGCAGAATTTCAAGCATTACACCAAGAAAGTATACAAGGATCCATCCACTTCGAAAAAGAGCCACAAGTTAAAAGTGCAAACACTGAAACAATTGACTAAAAAATATCATCTCAACATTATGAGAATCATTCATAAATCGGAACGAGAAAAAGAAATATATACCAGCGATGTCAGTATTAATGTTTGGATTCATCCATCAAAAAATCACTCATTAACCGAAAGTTATTATTTTACCAATCAAATCGACCATTCAAAAAATTGTGTAGAAAAGGTTCATTGGTTGACGAATCAAGAATCGGTTCGAATCTACTCACTGAATGGACTTCAAAATCTAGGGTTGAACGGAGAATATTACATTTGGGGCTCTAAAAAAGAAGATGTAATGCAATTTATGAAAGAACTCGAACAAACTTCCGAATTATTCTCAACCATTATGATAGAAAATGATTCCAATCGGGAATTTATTAAAACCATGTTATCCTATCCAAGCTTAGTATTTTCAATTGTTTCTCTCTTTTTGATTACACTCTATTGTCTATTATTTTATTTAATTCAACAATCCAAGCGTCAATCATTGCAAATTCTTTATGGATATTCTAGAAAACAGCAATTATTGGATACAGTTCTCACCTTTCAAAAAGTACTACTTGGCGAAATCGGTGTGAGTTGTTTGATTATTTTTGGGAAAAGTATTTTTCATCAATGGCCGGTTAAAATTTTAGGGTATTCTTTGTTTGGATTCATCATGAGTAGCTGCCTTATCTTATTGATAGCTATGATTCTCATTGGTTTATGGCACCGAAAAATGGCTCGCTCAACTACTTTGGCTACTTATGTAAAAGAAAAAACGTTATTTACACCACTTTTAATTGTCAGCAAAATATTTATTCTTATTTTCTTGGCGTTGTTCCCTTACTGTTTTTCTGTCATCATTGATTGTACCCAAAAACTTTATGAAGATCATCGTGCCAATGAGGTTTGGAAACAAGCAGAAGGAATTTATCGATTTAACCTTGCGGCTCATCCTTTTTCTAAAAATAAAGCTACCAAAGAAAAAATGCAACTCCGTTATCGACAATTTTACCAAAACAACTATGAACGACTGGCATTAATTTATTCAGGAAATTATGCATTCATGCATCTAGGGAGTAAACAGAAATTATATCAAATGAACACAAATGATCCTATTGAAGAATTTACAAGTCCAAGCGGACGAGCCATAAGAGTCAATACAACCTATCTTCAGTGGAATCCCATTGTCGATAGTAGCAATCATCCGATTATAAAACAACGAATTGATTTTTCTGAAAATTCCTATACAGCTCTTGTTCCAGAAACACTTAAAAAATATGAGGAAAGTCTTCGAAAAAATTTAATAGAAGATTATCAATTTCAGTGTAACACCAAAGAACTTCCCAACCTTCATTTGATTTACGTGAAAAATCATCAACGTTATTTTACGTATTGCCTTGAAGATGCAGCAGATACCTCGAATATTGTGATAGACCCTTTGGTTATTGTCGATATTGGAAATATCATGCCTTATCAATACGTTGCTTACCTGTCAAGTTCGATATTTTTCAACGCTCCAAAAATGCCCTATGCTTTACTCAAGCGTTCGACCTTCTTTGAAAAAACATCATTTATTGGATAGTATTCCAGCTATCTCATCCATTTATGATGAGCGAGGTAAAGCAATTGAACGTGTTCATAAAGGAATCCTTGCGTTCATTTCATGTACCATTCTCTTGTTGGTCACGCTGGTTTTTTGCATTTATTGCTTCAATTATTCACTGTATGAAAAAAATCAAAAACGAATTCAACTCAAACAATTGTCAGGGTATCCTTGGTACAAAATTGCAATCGAAGAGTTTTTCTGCTGGGCAATTGCTGATTACATGATCTTTGTATGTTCTGTTTTCGCAATGGCAAAAAATTATGCTTGGGAATTGATGTTAATTTTAAGCGTTTTGGAATGTGTAGTTTTCGTTCAATTTCTGAAAAAAGAAGGGAGATAATTCGATGATTCAAGTAGAAAAAGTGAGTAAAACCTTTGAAAATCAACAAGTTCTTTCGGATTTTGATTTAACAATAAACGAAGAAGAACTTTTATGTCTAGCAGGCCCCAGTGGCGTTGGGAAAACCACCTTATTAAATATCATCAGTTTGATTGAGCGTCCAACGAAAGGAAGAGTGGAGATTGATGGAATTTGTAAATGGTCTCCTTCGGTAATTCAAAAGTTCCGTCGAGAAAAAATTGGTTACGTGTTTCAAAATTATGGATTGATTGAAAATGATACCGTTCAACAAAATTTATTGTTGACAAGTAAGTTTACTCCTTTAAGCAAGAATGAACGGAAAGATGCTTTTGTAAAAGCACTGGATGAAGTGAGACTAAACAAAACCTATTTAAATCGAAAAGTGTATCATTTAAGCGGCGGAGAACAACAACGTGTAGCTTTAGCTCGCTTGTTAATTACAAAGCCGAAGTATATTTTTGCCGATGAACCCACAGGAAACTTAGATACTGAAAATAAAGAAGTAATTTTTCAAATTTTAGAAAAATTTGTTCGAAATCATCATACCGTCGTCTATGTTTCACATGATGAAAAGTTAATTCAGAGGGCAGATAGAGTCATTTATTTGAAGAATGAATAACTCTTAAACTAGAGCGTATCTTCACAGTGGTTTGAATATTTTTCATCCCGTTTGAAGCAGATGAGAAGAAATGTGTGATGATTATCTTCCAAATGAAAATGCTACAAATAATGCATTTGTGTCATTGAAATTCCAAAAAATAAACGCTACAATGAAAAGTATCATGAAATTTGGAGGAAAAGTAAATGCTTACGGTAACAGATGTAAGTTTACAATTTTCAGATCGAAAATTGTTTGACGAAGTAACCATTAAATTTACACCAGGAAATTGCTATGGTTTAATCGGAGCAAATGGCGCAGGAAAATCTACATTCTTAAAAATTCTCGCAAAAGATATTGAACCAACAACAGGCCATGTATCTATGGAGCCAAATCAAAGATTGTCCATGTTACGGCAAAATCATTTTGATTATGAAGATCAACAGGTGATAGATGTAGTTCTTATGGGCAATTCTCAATTATATTCTGTCATGAAAGAAAAGAATGCTCTCTATGCAAAAGAAGATTTTTCAGACGAAGATGGTTTACGTGCAGCAGAGTTAGAGGGCAGTTTTGCAGAGTTAGGTGGATGGGAAGCTGAAAGCGAAGCTGCACAATTACTGCAAGGATTAAATATTCCTGAAGTTTTTCATCATGAATTGATGAGTACTCTAACAGCTGGACAAAAGATCAAAGTGTTACTAGCACAAGCACTATTTGGAAAACCCGACGTATTACTATTGGATGAGCCAACCAATGGATTGGACGTTACATCCATTAACTGGCTGGAAGAATTTCTAATTAATTTCGAAAATACTGTCATTGTCGTGTCTCATGACCGTCATTTTTTAAATAAAGTTTGCACACACATGGCTGATTTAGATTTTGGAAAAATTAAACTTTTTGTAGGAAATTATGATTTTTGGTTAGAATCTTCGCAATTAGCATTAAAAATGGCGCAAGATCAAAATGCTAAAAAAGAGGAACAAATTAAAGAATTACAAGATTTTATTGCACGTTTTTCAGCCAATGCTTCAAAATCTAAACAAGCAACTAGTCGAAAGAAAATGTTAGAAAAAATTACGCTAGAAGATATTACTCCTTCAAGTCGGCGTTACCCATTTATCAGTTTTAAAGCTGAACGTGAGATTGGAAATGACTTGCTACAAGTAGATAATGTATCCGTAACAATCAATGGCAAGGAAATTTTAAATAATATTAATTTTACACTTCGGCCAGGAGATAAAACCGCACTTATTGCAAAAAACGATTTAGCAACTACTGCGCTTATTCGGATAATAATGGGTGAATTAAAACCCGATACAGGAAGCATTCATTGGGGAACAACAACTTCAAAAAGTTATCTACCTAAAGACAATACCAAAGAATTTGAAAGTAACCTCTCCATTTTAGATTGGTTACGCCAATTTGCGAGCAAAGAAGAGGATGATAATACTTTCTTGCGAGGATTTTTAGGAAGAATGTTATTTTCCGGTGATGAAGTTCTAAAACCAGTGAATGTGCTTTCTGGAGGAGAAAAAATTCGCGTAATGTTGAGTAAACTTATGCTCGCTAAAGCCAATGTTTTAATATTGGATGATCCAACAAATCACTTGGATTTGGAGTCTATTACAGCATTAAATAATGGCTTGAAAAATTTTAAAGAAGCACTGATTTTTTCATCTCATGACCATGAATTCATCCAAACTTTAGCAAATAGAATCATCGCAGTTTCTGAAAAAGGTGTAATTGACCGTGCAGAAACTACTTATGACGAATTTCTAGAAAATGGGGATGTAATTGAATTTTTAAAAAATTAATGATTAATTTTCATGATCATAAAACATGCTAAAATAAGGACGTCTACCATTCTTCAAGTTTGGTAGAATTGCGTGAATAATGCACACTAAAACCGTAGAGGAAGAGATGTCTCGTTGGCTTATTAACATGCATAAATCAATAAAATTTCTCTTTAAAACCAGAAGCTATTTCTCACGGATGACGGATGATAAAGTCTCTCTTTTTGCTGCTACTTACTGCTTCCTGTTTTTCTGTTTTCTTTACCACTGTCTTCTTTTGCAGGTCTTCTTTTAATTTCTCTTTCCATTTTTGATTTGCTATCGATTTTTTCTTTGGTAACTCCGCGTGTTTCTCTTCAATATGTGCTTGACTCTTCAACCTATCATCATAGCCATTAACCTTTCTTCTCGATTTCCGATACCTTCCATTTTTAACAGATAGCATCGGTGCCTCTCCCAGTCGTTCTAAAACAAAAAATGAACAACCAAAATTACAAAATTCATACAAATAATCTTCCAAAGTGTTAATTTTCTGCTCACTCAATGCATTTTTGTTATTCGTATAAAAAAAGCCTTTTAAGCGTAACTGTTCATAACCCCAGTCACCTACTATATAATTATATCGAGATAAAACATCACTATAACGTGTGGCAAATTTTTCAAGATCAAAACCTTCGCGGTGATTATAAATCAATCGATATGAACATTCACCAATCTTAAAATATCCTTCTTTGAATTTTTTTACAGACAAAGGTTTATAATATTTTATAGGAGTTTTATCTTCTTTCTTATCTCTTTTTTCCAATCCTTTTTTTGAAAATCCTGTCGCCGTTTTTTTTTCTACTTTTTGACTCATAAATCTTAATCACCTCATATAACGCTATCATATGCAGTTTAACAGAAAATTAACATTGAAAAAATAATTTATAACTATTCATATAGAGCACTACCAATACGTATATAACTTGCCCCTTGTTCAATAGCAATCTCAAAATCAGAACTCATGCCCATTGAAGTTTGCGTACAAGGTGCATAGGGAAGATTTAATTTAGACATTTCTTCTTGCAAATTTTTCAACTTTCCAAAATACTCATGAAGTTCTTCACTTGTTGCCGCAAAAGGCGCCATTGTCATCAAACCGACCACCTGAATTTTCGTAAGCAAACAAAGATCTCGAAGAAACGGCTCTACCTCTTCAACCGAGAAACCATGTTTACTTTCTTCTCCAGAGACATTTACTTCAACAAAACATTTCTTCAGCTCGCATGCATATTTTTCAATCTCTTGCGCTAACGCAAAACTATCTAATGCATGAAAATAATCAATATGATTAATTACCTTTTTCACTTTACGTCGTTGCAAATTTCCAATAAAATGCCAAATAATATCTTCATATTGCGCTAAAATTGTCGCTTTTAAAATAAATTTATCTACACGATTTTCTGCAAATTCACTCACACCTAAATCATACAAATGTTGATTAATTCCTACATCAAAGTACTTTGTCACCGCAATCATATGAACATCCTCTATCTTACGTCCAGAATGAATCGCACTTTGTGCAATTTTTTCTCTTACAGAATTTAAGTTACCTTGCAAATTCATGCCTTTTAAAACTCCTTTCAAATTTCAAAAAAGGATCGAGAAAAACTGTTACCTCTTTCCCAACCCCTCCTTTTAAAAGTCTATTAACAAGCTCTAAATACCATGAAGCTAACCACGCAAAAAAATTTTATTTTAATTCCATTCATTCGAAAAATTTTGCTCATCCCACAAACTTAACTCTTTCTCAACATCATAAACAGAGTAAGCCCCGCTTACTACATTTTTTTTCGCTTGTGGTTCCATATTACGATAACGAGCCATACCTGTTCCTGCGGGAATCACTTTACCAATGATTACATTTTCTTTCAATCCAAGTAATTTATCCTTTTTCCCACGAATTGCCGCATCCGTTAAAACACGAGTAGTTTCTTGGAAAGAAGCAGCTGAAAGAAAAGAATTAGTTTCTAGAGATGCTTTTGTAATTCCCAACAAAACAACTCTTGCTATTGCTGGAGTTCCACCAGAAATTAAAATTTGATAATTTGCTTTCTTAAAATCTTGAATATCCATTAACATTCCCGGAATAACATCTGTATCTCCGGGAGATAAAACACGTACCTTACGCAACATTTGTCGAACCATTACTTCGATATGCTTATCATTGATTTCCACCCCCTGCATACGATACACCTTCTGTACCTCCGCAAGTAAATAGTTTTCCACAGTTCTTACATCACAAACTGACAGCAAATGTTTAGGTTCAATGGAACCTTCAATCAATGGCATTCCTCTCTTAATAAGTTCACCTTTTTTTACCTTCAATCGTGAAGTAAACGGAACTACATAGGTCTTAGATCCTGTGTCACCAGATACAGTAACTGATTTTGCTCTTATAGAAACATCTTCAACAATTTCAGTAACTTCACCAGTTACTTCTGTAATCACCGCTTCCCCTTTTGGATTCCTGGCTTCAAAAATTTCCTGAATCCGCGGAAGTCCTTGCGTAATATCGTCTCCTGCAACACCACCGGTATGGAAGGTTCTCATCGTCAATTGCGTTCCAGGCTCCCCAATTGATTGAGCAGCAATCGTTCCAACTGCTTCTCCGATCTCAACTGCTTCTCCTGTCGCTAAGTTCATTCCGTAACAATGACGACAAACTCCATGCTTTGTGTTACAAGTAAATACAGATCGGATAATAACTTCTTCAATTCCTGCATCCATAATTTTTGCAACAACATCCTCTGTAATTAACTCATCTCCCGCAATAATTTCTTCTCCCGTATCAGGATGAAAAATTGTCTTGCGAGTATAACGACCCAATAAACGTTCCTCGATAGTTTCAATGATTTCATTTCCATTTTTAATTGTTGAAATCACAAATCCTTGGTCTGTTTCACAATCATCTTCCCGAATAATCACATCTTGAGCTACATCCACCAAACGACGAGTTAAATACCCTGAGTCAGCTGTCTTGAGCGCTGTATCTGTCATCCCTTTACGAGCTCCATGCGTTGAGAAAAACATCTCTAATACTGAAAGACCTTCACGAAAGTTTGAAATAACTGGCAATTCCATTATTCGACCATTTGGCGCTGCCATCAAACCACGCATACCCGCTAACTGCGTAAAATTTGAAATATTCCCCCGAGCTCCGGAATCACTCATCATGAAAATTGGGTTACTTGGTTCAAGAGCTTTTGTCAACTCTAATTGCAATTTATCTTTAGCATGACTCCAAACATCTATTACTCGATTATAACGCTCTTCGTCTGTAAGCATTCCACGATGAAACATCTTAGTAATCTTTTCAACCTGTTCATGTGCTTTATCAACAATTCCTTGCTTAGAATCAGGCACATTAATATCTGCAATTCCTACTGTCAACCCTGCACGAGTGGAATGATGATAACCTAAGTCTTTCATTTCATCTAGCATTTCAGAGGTACGGATAGAACGAAAACGTTTGAACACTTCACCAATAATATCCTCAAGCATTTTCTTCTTGAATGGTTCTACCAATGGCATCTTTTGAATATATTTCAAAACATCTGTTGTTGGCTCAATTACATATTTATCTGGTGTTTTCTGAGTCAAATTCTCATTAGAAGCTTCATTAAAGTAAGGAAATTCTTTAGGAATAATTTCATTGAAAACAATTTTCCCAATCGTAGTGACTAAAAGTTTTCCTTTTTGCTTTTTAGTCCAAAGTTTATCAAGAGAGTCAATAGCAATTGCTACCCGTGTATGCAAATGAACATATCCATTACGATAGGCTAGCATCGCTTCCTCTAGATTTCGGAAAATCATCCCTTCACCTTCACGTCCAACCTCTTCCATTGTAAGGTAATAATTCCCCAAAACCATATCCTGTGAAGGAGTTACAACTGGTTTCCCATCTTTAGGATTCAATATATGAGCAGCTGCCAACATCAAAATTCGCACTTCTGCTTGCGCTTCTTCCGATAATGGAACGTGGACCGCCATTTGATCTCCATCAAAATCCGCATTGTATGCTTCACAAACAAGAGGGTGCAAACGAATTGCTCGACCTTCAATCAAGACCGGTTCAAAAGCTTGAATTCCCAAACGGTGAAGAGTTGGAGCTCGGTTTAATAGTACAGGATGCTCCTTAATTATTTCTTCAAGCACATCCCATACAACATCATCCTGACGCTCAATCATTCGCTTAGCAGTCTTGATATTTTGAGTTTCATGTTCACTTACTAATGCATGCATCACAAACGGCTTAAATAATTCCAAAGCCATTTCTTTGGGCAATCCACATTGATACATTTTCAAATTTGGACCCACGACTATTACCGAGCGACCTGAGTAATCGACGCGCTTTCCTAGCAAATTTTGACGAAAGCGCCCTTGTTTTCCTTTCAACATATGTGAAAGAGACTTCAATGGTCTGTTCCCTGAACCTGATATAGGACGTCCACGGCGACCATTATCAATTAAAGCATCTACAGCTTCTTGCAACATCCGTTTTTCATTTTGAACAATAATATTTGGTGCATTCAAATCCAACAAACGTTTCAAACGATTGTTCCGATTTATCACCCGACGATATAAATCATTCAAATCAGAAGTAGCAAAGCGTCCTCCTTCCAGCTGAACCATTGGTCTTAGGTCCGGAGGAATAATCGGCAAAACATCAAGTACCATCCACGAAGGATGATTGCCGGATTTTCTAAATGCATCTAAAATATCAAGTCTACGAATTAAGCGTACACGCTTTTGACCTGAAGCAATTCTCAATTCTTCCGTGATCTCTTCTATTTCTTTTTCAAAATCAATTTGATTTAACAACTGCTTAATTGCTTCTGCACCCATCTGTGCAGTGAACTCATCACCATACTCTCTGCGTTTTTCACGATACTCTTGCTCTGTCAACAACTGCTTGCGTTCAAGTGATGTCTCTCCAGACTCAATCACTACATATGAAGCAAAATAAATAATTTCCTCCAAAGAACGTGGACTCATATCCAAAAGAAGGCCCATTCGAGAAGGAATCCCTTTAAAATACCAAATATGAGAAACAGATGCAGCTAACTCAATGTGCCCCATTCTCTCTCTACGTACCTTCGATCTTGTTACTTCAACTCCACAACGGTCACAAACAATTCCCTTGTAACGAATTCGCTTGTATTTCCCACACGCACATTCCCAATCCTTTACAGGACCGAAAATACGTTCATCAAACAATCCTTCTCGTTCTGGTTTTAACGTTCGATAATTAATCGTCTCAGGTTTTTTCACCTCTCCAAACGACCAACCACGAATCGTTCCAGGAGATGCAAGTCCAATCTGCATACTTTCAAATTTATTTACATCGATCAATTGGAAGTCCCTCCTTCTTCTACAGACACTTCATCTAAATCTTTCACAGAGGTTTTATTATTAGCCGACTTAACTGCTTCTTTTGCAAGTTGCTCTTTTTGAATTTTCGTTAATATGTCTATCGAAAGCGCATCATCGTCGTCATCCATATCTCGCATCTCAAGCTCATTATCATTGCCGTCCAAGACACGCATATCTAACCCAAGAGACTGCAACTCTTTTACTAGCACACGGAATGATTCAGGCACTCCTGGCTTTGGAATGCGTTCACCCTTAACAATTGCTTCATACGTACGAACACGTCCTGAAATATCATCTGACTTGTAAGTCAAAATTTCTTGTAAGACGTACGCCGCGCCATAAGCTTCAAGCGCCCAAACTTCCATCTCTCCAAAACGTTGTCCACCAAATTGAGCTTTCCCTCCAAGTGGTTGCTGAGTAACTAATGAGTAAGGTCCAATGGAACGAGCATGTAACTTATCATCAACCATGTGATGTAACTTGATCATATACATAATTCCAACCGAAACTCTAGTATCAAATGCTTCGCCTGTCCGGCCATCATAAAGAACTGTTTTGGCATCTTTTGCAAGACCTGCTTCTTTTACAGTTCTCCAAATATCTTCATCCTGCGCTCCATCAAAAACAGGAGTTGCAACGTGAATCCCTAAAGAGTGCGCAGCCATTCCTAAATGAAGTTCCAAAACTTGTCCAATATTCATCCTTGAAGGCACTCCTAGTGGATTTAACATAATATCAACAGGAGTTCCGTCTGGCAAGTATGGCATATCCTCTATTGGAAGAATTCTTGAGACTACACCTTTATTCCCGTGACGTCCAGCCATCTTGTCTCCAACTCGTATTTTACGCTTCTGCACAATATTAACTCGCACTAAAACATTCACTCCGGGATGAAGCTCATCTCCATTTTCACGTGTAAAGACATTCACATCATGAATAATCCCGTCCGCACCATGTGGTACACGAAGTGAGGTGTCACGTACTTCCCGCGATTTCTCTCCAAAAATAGCATGAAGTAAACGCTCCTCAGCTGAAAGTTCTGTAACTCCTTTAGGGGTAACCTTCCCAACAAGTAAGTCCCCTTCCTTAACTTCCGCACCAATTCGAATAATTCCATTCGCATCCAAATCTTTCAATGCTGCTTCTCCAACATTTGGAATCTCACGAGTAATTTCTTCAGCACCCAGTTTAGTATCACGAGCTTCTGATTTATATTCCTCAATATGAATAGAAGTATAAACATCATCTTTCACCAAACGCTCACTCATGATGATGGCATCTTCGTAGTTGTAACCCTCCCATGTCATGTACGCAACAATTGGATTTTGACCTAATGCTAATTCTCCCTTTTCCATCGCAGGTCCATCAGCAATAATATCTCCAGCATCTACCTTCTCTCCTGGAGCAACCAAAGTGCGTTGATTATAGGAATTTCCAGAATTAGAACGACGGAATTTCATCACATCATACTTATCAAGTGTTTTATCTTTTCGACGAATCCGAATTTCATCAGCATCCGCATATTCTACAACTCCAGAATTATCTGCAATCAACGCCACACCTGAGTCATGAGCCGCTTGATATTCCATTCCTGTTCCAACAATGGGTGCATGCGGATCAATCAATGGAACAGCTTGTCGTTGCATATTTGCCCCCATCAAGGCACGGTTTGAATCATCATTTTCCAAAAATGGAATACAAGCCGTAGCAACTGCAACCACCTGCTTAGGAGACACATCCATGTAATCTATTTTTTCAACAGGTACTTCTTGATTCTTAGACGCATGACGAGCCATTATCAACTCCTGCACAAAAGAACCATCATCATTTAACAAAGAATTTGCTTGGGCAATCGTGTAATTATCCTCTACATCTGCCGTCAACCAGTCAATTTTATCGGTAACCTTTCCAGCAGACCAATCCACTCGACGATATGGTGTCTCAATAAAACCATACTTATTCACTTTAGCATAAGAAGAAAGCGAGTTAATTAATCCAATATTTGGACCTTCTGGCGTTTCAATTGGACACATCCGACCATAATGTGAATAATGAACATCCCGAACCTCATATCCTGCCCGATCTCGAGTTAAACCACCAGGTCCAAGAGCTGAAAGACGGCGTTTATGCGCCAACTCAGATAAGGGATTGTGCTGATCCATAAACTGCGACAATTGAGAAGAACCGAAAAATTCTTTCATTGCCGCTACTACTGGACGAATATTAATTAACTGCTGTGGTGTAAGTGTCTCTGTCTCCTGGGTAGACATACGTTCTCTAACCACTCGTTCCATCCGAGTAAGACCCATCCGAAACTGATTCTGCAACAATTCACCCACGGAACGAACTCGACGATTTCCTAAATGATCAATATCATCAACTCGCCCAATACCTTCCATCAAATTCAAAAAATAATTCATAGATGCCAAAATATCTGCTGAATTTAGTGCTCTTTCATCACTAGATGGATAACCATTACCAATCAAAGTCACAACTCGCTCTGGATCTTTCAGAGAATACACCTTAAATGACTGAATCTTAATAGGATCTTGCATCACTGCATCATCCGATGGATATAAAGTAACAGTGTTAAGTCCATTTTCAATAGCTTCTTGTAAGTTAGACATCACTTCGTTAGTGACAAGTGTCCCTTCTTCTGCCAAAATCTCACCCGTTTCTGGATCAATCAACGTCTCTGCTAACGTCAAATTTAACAAACGAGCTTTTAAATCAAGTTTTTTATTAATCTTATAACGACCTACAATCGCTAAATCATAACGTTTTGGATCAAAAAATCTAGACTTTAACAAATTACGCGAACTATCAACCGTTTTTGGCTCTCCTGGACGAAGACGTTCGTAAACATCTTTTAATGCTTCTTCTGTTCTAGAATCGCCTGCATTCTTGTGCAAATCCTTTTCAAGAGTGTTATTTAACGAATCAGATTCTCCAAAAATTTCTAAAATTGTACCATCTGAACCAAAGCCAAGCGCACGAATTAGTACAGTCAAAGGAATTTTACGAGTTCGATCAATACGAGCATACGAAATATCCTTTGCATCTGTTTCCATTTCCAGCCAAGCTCCACGACTTGGAATCATCGTCGAACCAAAGCCTACTTTCCCATTTTTATCTGTCTTATCATGGAAATACACACCAGGAGACCTGGCCAGTTGAGAAACAACTACCCGTTCTGCTCCATTGATAATAAACGTACCCATATCTGTCATTAACGGGAAGTCACCAAAAAATACCTCTTGCTCTTTAACCTCACCCGTCTCTTTATTCATAAAACGCAGGTTAACATGTAAAGGTGCAGAATAGTTCGTATCATATATTCTTGCTTCTTCCACTGTATACTTTGCCTCTTTTAACGAATAATCTACAAAATCCAAAAATAGATTATCGTTAAAATCATGAATAGGTAACACATCTCTAAATACTTCTCTTAAACCATCTTCAAAAAACCATTTAAAAGAATTTTTCTGAATTTCAATCAAATCTGGCAAGTTCAACACTTCTCTAATACGTGCGAAACAGCGACGTTCACGATGCTTTCCGTATTTTACTACATGACTAGACAAACTCTTCACTCTCCTTTAATTTAAATATTACAAATGTTACAAAAATATTATTTTTTTATGATAAAAGCGATCTGAAACTCTTCTGAAGAAACAAAAAAACAAAAAGGGGATGTTAAACTTCTCTTAAAAAGACTTTCCCTTTTTGTTTCATATAAGAGCAGATACGGACAATATTTCGTACACTGCCAATTAAAATACCTAAAATCATTTTTTCGCTTTTTTAACTCAATAGAAGAACGTACTCATAAAGTTTACATAAAGTAAGAACACTGGTCAAGCAATAAAAAATCTAAATCTTGATAAAAAGCTCTGATTTACTATTAGCTATTTTATCAATACAATCTAATTTATATAAAAATGTTTACAAACTGCCTTATTTTCATATATGCTACCCCTTGTTCACACTGCCAAAAACATCAATCCTATCTTCTACTGCACCTTGAATAGCATCTACTCCAGGTTTCAAAAATTTACGAGGATCATAATTTTTTCCTTTCAAATCTTCGTTTGACAATACAAATTCACGAGTAGCACGATGAAACTCTAATTGCGCTTCAGTATTAACGTTAACCTTAGCTACACCATAATGAATCGCTTCCTTCACTTGATCATCTGGAATTCCTGAACCACCGTGTAATACTATTGGAAACTTACGACCTGCTGCTGCATCAACTGCTTCTCCTAATTTTTTTAAATGTTCTAAGTGAAGACCTTTCCAGTTGTCAGGGTACGGTCCGTGGATATTTCCGATTCCAGCTGCTAAGAAATCAATTCCTGTTTTTACCATTTCTACAGCATCATCAATGGGAGCCAATTCTCCTTCACCAACAATCCCATCTTCTTCTCCACCAATGGAACCAACTTCCGCTTCAACTGAGATCCCTTTAGAATGCGCCAGAGCAACAATTTCTCTTGTTTTTTCTAGATTTTCTTCCACAGGTAAATGAGAACCATCGAACATAATTGACGTATAACCCACTTCAATCACTTCTTTAGCATCTTCGTAATGACCATGATCCAAATGAATCGCAACAGGCACAGTAATACCCATATAATCATACAAATTGTGAATTAAATCACATGCCGTTTTATAACCACCCATGTATTTCCCAGCACCCATCGATGTTTGAATCAACACTGGTGCCTTCTTTGCTTCAGCTGCACGCAAAATTGCTTGTGTCCATTCCAAGTTATTAGTATTAAAACCTCCCACAGCATACCCATTCTCTCGAGCAGCTTGAATAAATTTTTCAGCAGATACAATTGCCATTTTGAACATCCTCCCAAATAGCTCTTTCTTCTCTTTCTAGAGTCTGTTAACAACCTTTGAACCAAAATCATTTATCGCCGTTAACAAATCTAAAAATATGTCCCAATTATTTTAACATGACCTAACATGTTTTGCTAGCTAGAATATTAACACATACCATCTAAATGTCGAACTTTACTCTTATTTATTCTGTTTAGGAAGGCATATCATTTTTATTCCTTTAAATGTTTTGGACTGATGCTCAAACATTTTATTAGAATTTTAATGATTTGTCTTTTTTTCAGCGGACGGTTTTACGTTACAATTTGTCTTTTACAATTTGCCATATAAATAAAATTAAAAAGTAAGAATAAACTACTCACAATTGTAAAAATGAAACGTGCTTTTTTCGATGAGGAAATTTTCCAAAAGAAGAGAATTGCCAACAAAAACGAAAGAAGTGGTGTTATTTTTTCAAAAACATTTTCACATTCTTGAAAAATACTCATCAAAAAGAAGTAGTTCAAATTTGCAATAGAAGTACTGATAGCAATAATTGAAAAAATAAGTTTTCGATTTGCTTCTTCACCCGGTATGAATAAATAAAAAATGATTTTATAGAAAATTGTTGTAAAAAATAGAGTTAATAAGCTAAAAATAAGAAGAAATACAATAATTAATGGTAAAATTTGATGAACATTTGTATGAAGATGACTAGCTACTTTTTGAATGCTTTGATGAATTATTGATTCTTTTTCCTTGATTAAAAAAACTAAATAATAGCTGCCTAAATAAGCAAAAACAAGAATCCAATTAATAAAATTGAATTTTTTCCGTTGTTCCATATTGTAACATTCCTCCTGAAATTTTTAATTTGTTTTTTAATTTTCGTTCCAATTCTTCTCCATGATGACTCACTAAAACAACTGGACAATGTTGATTTTTTAATTGGTTGATTATCATTTCCGTGCTTTCTTGATCCAATCCGGAAAGCGTTTCATCAAATAGAATAAGCTCCCAAGAAAGATTTGAAAAAAGTAACGATATTCCTACTTTTAATTGCATTCCTAAGGAAGAGCTTCCATATTCTTGTTCGAGTTGATTTTCCCAAAACAATGTTTGTTGAATGACCTCGTTGATCTCAGGAGTAAGAGTAGTTTGAAACATCCAATAAAGAATTTTGATGTTTTCTAAAAGACTCCAATCACTCATCCCCACTCCTGTTGATCCTAAATATAAAATTGGAAACAGCGATTCCTGATAATCTCCTGCTAACGGCTGTTTAATTCCTGCCAAAACATCACAAAAAGTAGATTTCCCAGATCCATTTTTCCCACTTAATAAATAAATCCCATTCTCTAAACAAAGAGAATCAATTGAAAACAATTGTTGGTTTAAATAACCAATCGTTAAATTGTTTAAATGAAGACTCATCCAATTCCTCCTTCAATCATGGCAGCGATAATCAATAACACTAACGAAAAACAGTAGTATCCTTTCAACGATTTAACTTCTTTTAAAAAGGAAAGCTGTTTATTTTTAAAGCAAGTAATTGTGATTCTCATTAATTTTATTGAAAGAAATTGATAAAGAAAAAGATTTGGTAATTCGATCAACCCATGTGGAAGTAGGTGGATGACTGTCGTTTTTACTCCAATTGTTTGAATAGCTGTTGTTACCAAGAAGGAAAGGTGAATATCATCAAATAGAATCCAAATTGGGGATAGTGGAAAACACAAATACTGACAAAAATTGATAAGATTATTTTTTATAATTGCCAAAATAAGTGAGATTCCAAGTTGACGTTCAGGCGTTGAATACACGTTTTGAACTAAGTTCAATTGAAAGAAAACAAAACCTAATGAAATTAATCCTAAAAAATTAAGTGTTGAAAAAATAAAATATTCTTTCCAAAATTTATTATCTATCATTTTAAGAGTTCCTCCATTATAAAAATTTTAATAGATAAAGAAAGAGAATACTAAACATACATGGAATTAAGCTACGAACAAAAGAATGAATATGCCAATTATAGATCAATTCGCGCTCTTCTAATAAGCAGTAAAAAGATGAAATTCCAAAACAGAGAATACCAACTCCCAATCCTTTAATAACGGAAATAAGGAAGGTTTCTTGATTCCAGAAATAGTCGATTCCGAGAGAAAAGAAAAAGAATACGGCACAAAAGCAAGAAAGAACAAAGTACTTGGAAATAAAAAAGCGTTTCCAAAATGAAATTTTTCGATTTGCTAAAAAGAAACGTAGTCGATTAAGAGAAGTTTCTTTTTTCTCTAAATGAACGTCAAATAATCCCTCATGGTGAAGGACTAATCCAAAAACAGCGAATAAAAGAATTGTGGGAAGAGATGATTTTCCAAAGAATAATTTTGAACCCAGTCCACCAATAATTGCTGGAGCATACAAGCATATAATTTCTTTCAAATAATTTGAATGAATCCAGCGAAACAATCGAGAATTTTCTGCTCGATTCCAGCCTAATTGGCAAGAATGAGGGCGCAAGAGTCGGAAAGCAACCCAAGCAGCAATCATGAGTAGCGTAAAACAACTTACTAAGGCCCATATATTATGTAGAAAATAGGGAAGTAAAACGATTACCAAACAGTTAACTTCAATAACTCGATTGATCATTTTTGAACGACAACTAGTTGTTAAGCGAGTCCAAGTATGTAAACCGATACTTAACAATTGAATTTCTTGTAAAAACTGTCCTTGAATAATGAATTGAATCGACGAAGCAAACAAAATGATAATTCCAGGAAAAGCAAATGGATTTTTTTCAAAATAGCGAAAAAATAAAAAACGAAGCCATGTAGGAAGATTAGCTTGAAAACATTGATTACCTCCTAGTTGTGAGAGTTTCTCAATCAAAGGAAGTTCATATTCTAGTAAAAGGAATGTAAATATCCATTGAATTCCAATTTTTGGAAAAATATGATTCAGGAAGAAAGATAAACAAACAAAAAAACTTAAAAATAACAAGTAAATAAATGAAAATAGAAAGATGTTTATATGAAAATTGTCTGCTCTTTTCTGGAGCCAACATTGAATCATTGATTAGAGCCTCCTTGACT
Organism: Lactobacillales bacterium; assembly: GCA_031288715.1. GTDB lineage: Bacteria > Bacillota > Bacilli > Lactobacillales > Streptococcaceae > JAIRLR01. Next base: position 18,772 of record JAITQW010000007.1, read on the forward strand.
AAAAATAGCGTACATTGATTGAATAGAAAAAAGTAACTGATTCAATTACCATGCAACAGCGTATTTCTTTCCATATTTTCTCCCTAACATTTTTGCAGTTTGAAGAATTCCTACACCAATTGCTCCAGCTCCCGTAATAATTCCTATGATTGAAACAACGAAAACAACATTATCACAAGCATCAAGCACGTCGATTGCTTTGCTTGCAGCGCGATTATCAATTGGAAGCATAGTGGTTAATTGCGGATGTGTAGTAAAAATAATATAAATTAGCGTAATACTACAGAAAAAGCTAATAAGAAAAGTTTTTGTTAATTTTTTTGACATGAAAATCCCTCCAATATGTTTTTTATTTGTAACTTTACCATAGCCCTTAGTATTTATGGTAGTTTTACAAAAATTTTAAAAAACATTTCCCTCAAATAATTCAAGAGCATTTTAACATGACCTAACATGTTTTGCTAGCTAGAATATTGACACATACCGCCTAAATGTCGAACTTTACTCTTATATTAGACCTGTTCTATAACTAAATTTACAATGAATCGCCCATCTTTTTTCTGAATACTTTGTCAAAAATACTCACAATAACCAGCTATTCCTGCGCTTATTTCCTTGTCTCAGAAAAAAATAGCAGCAATTTAAAATATATCTTAGTTACAGAAAAGGTCCATTCTGTTTGGGAAGGCATATCATTTTTATTCCTTTAAATGTTTTTGGCTGATGCTCAAACATTTTATTAGAATTTTGATGATCTGTCTTTTTTTATTTTTCAGTGGACGATTTTATGTTACAACTTGCTTATTGTATGATGCTAATCATAGTATATTCCGTTTTTTGTTATCCATTTTTTAACCGCTCCCACACATGAAGCGCTTGCCTCATGCCTTTCACATCATGAACACGCAAAACATCTACCTGCCCCGTGTTCGCCAAATACAGCGAAGTTACAATCGTTCCTAAATCACGATCTATTGCCTCTTTCTCGCCCGTTAGCCATCCAATAATTCTCTTTCTGGAAACACCAACCAACAAGGCAATTTCTGGATATACATAATGATGAAGATGTTTTAAAATATCCATCGTATCCTTCTTATTTTTCCACCCCACACCCGGATCAAAGCAAATCCGAGAAAGTGAAATTCCTCTTTTTTCACATTGTGAAACTTTATCCTCATAAAATTCTTGAATCTCTTCTACTAAATCTTCTGTCTCTTTTTCTGCATGCATGAGCACTGCACCAACTTTTGGAAATTCCTGCAACAATTCAAACATTCTCTCGTCGCAAAACCCATGAATATCATTAATAATATTGATCCCCGCCAAAATAGCTTCCTTCGCCACCTTGTAAAAATACGTATCAATGGAAAGAGAGAGCTCTGGAAATAACTTACGAATCTCTTGAATCACTGGCAACACACGTTTTAATTCTTCTTCTGCCGAAATCTCCACATACCCAGGACGCGTTGATTGCCCACCAATATCAATAATGTCTACCCCAGCTTCCACCATCTCTTTTGCATGTTGAACTGCCCAATCTATACGATCATACTTCCCGCCATCTGAAAAAGAATCGGGAGTCACATTTAAAACTCCCATTACCTGTATTTTTTCAATTTGAAACAAATCTTCACACTCCACATCTTCACGTAGTGAACCAATGGTTAAAATTCACTACATACGCTCAAAAAACTCTTTTCTCCTCTCAAAATCCGTCTTTAAAATTCCCGAAAAACTCTCTGTTTTTGTAATAGCATTCGCACTGCGTACTCCACGCATCTCCATACACAAATGCCTAGCTTTAATCACAACTCCAACTCCATTGTTAGGAATATTTTCTGTCAATTCTTTACAAATTGTTGTCGTCAACCCTTCTTGAATCGAAGGCCGTTTACTCCAATACTCCACTAAACGCAAGAATTTGCTTAATCCTAATGTCCGATTTTCCGCTGGAATATAACCAATCGAAACATCACCAAAAAATGGCAATAAATGGTGCTCACATACAGAGTAGAAAGGAATTTGTGTAACCCAAACCAACTCTCCTGTTGTTTCTGATTCAAAAGTTTTAAAATCAGAAAATTTAGGCTCCCTAAGCCCAGAAAACAACTCTTCAATCATCTTCGATACACGCAAAGGCGTCTCTTTTAAGCCATCTCGTTCCAAATCTTCCCCTATTTCTTTTAAAAAATCAGAAACCAAAATTGCAATTTTTTCATTTACTCCCATAATTACCAACTTTCCTCCGCCAACCAAACATTTTCAAAATCATTCGTCTCTCGAATCCATTCCGAAATTTCTTTACCTAACAACAAAGGTTCCATGTAAACCTCATTCAACGGAACCAGCACAAACGCTCGCTTGGTTAATTCCACATGTGGAATCTGCAAATAATCTTCTTTCACTTCTTTATCTTCGTATAACAAAATGTCCAAGTCAATTGTCCGCGGACCCCAACGCTCCTTGCGCACTCTCCCCATTTTCTTTTCAATTCTCTGCAAACAGCTTAGCAATTCTTGAGGCGTAAAACAAGTTGAAATGGATACAACCGCATTTAAAAAATTTGCTTGCGAAAGTTCTCCATATGGTTTTGTCTCATACACTTCTGAACGTTTTCTAATCGTTACTACTCTTGAAAGTCTACGCAAAACTTCTCGAAAATTTTCGATGGGCTCCCCTAAATTACTACCAAAAGCAATGTAAGCAATAGCCATTAGAACTTCCTCTCCATCTCAATCTCAATATCATCAAAAATTCCTGCCATAGGAACATATTTCTTCCGTATTCGAATCAATGCACCGCAAAGTCGATCAGAAAAATACTTGCCCATCTCATCTAAAATACAGCTAGCCAGCGCCTCTATTAACTTAAACTGCTCATGACTAACCAATTCTGTAATTATCTGGTGAACCTTAGCATAATTAACTGTTTTTGTAAGATCGTCCTCTTTACCGCTAACTGATAAATCCAAGCGCATTTCCAAATCAATCTCTAGTTGCTGGCCTAATTTCTGCTCCTCAATCAATACACCATTATATGTCCAAAATTTCATATTATTAATACGAATTTTATCCATTTTTTACACACTCTTTCTAGTTTTTAAATGGATCAACTATATAAAATATCCTAGCTTCTTGCATAAAAAAAAGCAAAAAAACGGCTGATTCTATCACCGATTCACTGGAAAATCGTCCAAACAAATCAACAGTTTCTAATTACGCAAATTATGCACTATATTACTTATTAGCAGGTTCTAAGAGCTTATCATTACGCTAATACCAACCATTATCTACCAATTTCAATATCTCTAGCTAACTATTATCGGTCATAAAATAATGTGCCGCATTTTCTCAATGGAAAACCCTAAAATTCTTTATATACTAACCTTTCAACAACTCTTTCAAACTCAATAAATCTCGTGCTTCATAACGCTCTTTAAATTTTACAATTTCTTCCTCAGAGTAACGCTTAGGGTCTAATTTCAAGTTTTCTACTGGCAATGGACGAGAATCATCAACTTTTACATCTATAACAATTGGTAAATCTTTAATTTTTTTAGCAGCATCCATTGCTTGCCTTAATTCATTAATAGAACGTACTGTATAACTTTCTATTCCCATTCCTGAAGCAACCGTAGCAAAATCAACATCATCTAAAAATACTCCAAACTTCGACTGCCCAGTATCTTCTTGTTCACCCTCAATAAATCCAAACGAACGATTCGTCTGAACAATATTAATAATCGGCAGACGATACTGCGCTTGCGTAATCAGTCCCATCAACATCATGGCAAAGCCTCCATCTCCAGAAAGTGTAAACACTTGCCGGTCAGGATAGCTTAATTTGGCTGCAATCCCACCAGGAATCCCGTATCCCATCGTCGCAAACCAACCAGAAGTCGTAAATTTTTGCGATGCACGCATTTCAAGATGGCGAACAGAATTTAACGTTACATTCCCCACATCAACCACAAAAATCGCTTCATCATCAGCAATTCTAGAAATTTCTGCATAAATTGGTTCTACCCGTAGTAAACCATTCTTACCTTCTCTATAATCGAAACTATGTCGCCAATTCCACCAGTTTTTCTTGTTCTCCCGATTAGCCTCTAACCATTCATCTTTCGTTCGAGACTCTCCTTTTTCAATCATCCTTTGTAACGTTAATTTCGCGTCACCAAGAATCGCCACATCTACAGAATGTCTCCGTCCAAATTTTGCTGAATCAATATCTATCTGAATAAATTTTGCTTTAGGATTAAAGAAATTTTCAGCAAACGGAAAATCTGAACCTACAAAGATAATTAAATCTGCTTCAATACTTGCTTCATTTCCTGTTTTCCAAGCTACACGACCACTCATTCCCATAAAGTTTTCATGCTCATCTGGAAAAACTCCTTTTGCCAAAACAGAAGCTCCGACTGGTATCGAAAATTGTTCCGAAAATTGCTTCACTACCTCCCTTGCTCCGCTAATTCCTTGACCAATATATAAATAGGGTTTTTTCGCTTGAGCAAGTAATACCAACGCTGCATCAATATCCACTTCTTTAGGTAACAACACTGAAATCTTATGAGTATGTGCACTAGAAACAAAAACATCCGAAATCTCTACCTGTCCATAATCGACTGGAATGGTAACAACCGCCACTCCTTTTTTAGCATATGCTTCTTTAATAGCGTTATCAACAACAATTGGTAACTGTTCCGGAGTCATTACTACTCGATTATAAACGGAAACATCCGCATAAATTGGATTTTCGTTAATTTCTTGGAAAGCGTACCGATTCATCTGGCTTGCAGGTGTCTGACCAATTAAGGCTAATACTGGAACATGATCACACATAGCATCGTATAATCCATTCATTAAATGCGTTCCTCCTGGACCTGCTGAACCGAAAACCACTCCAATTTTTCCAGTTAATTTAGAATCTGCCGCCGCTGCTATTGCCCCCACCTCTTCATGGCGAACCTGAATATATTTCACCTTATCCTTTTTCTGAAAAAGAGCATCCATGGTCGAATTAAAAGATCCTCCTGGAATTCCATAGATATGATCAATTCCCCAATCACTTAACACTTCAACCATTTTCACAGCTGCATTGATTGTCTTTGCCGTCATTTTTCTCCTCCTCTTACACATTACTTACTTATATAAAAATTTCTTTTAAAAAATTATAAAACTTCTTTGGCTTTTAAAAAAGAAATTATGTCTACCTAAAAATAAAATGAAATAACTAGCAGCATAAAAATACTTATTTATAAATTTTCGTTTAAAAATAAGTATAAAATTTAATAAGGTTGCACTGAACAAAGGTTGGGACATCTTTACTGAACAATGACAATTAATACATAAATTTAAAAAGCTGAATTGACATAGATTAAAGCTCCATGGTATGATTTTATGGTTACCGAGAAATCAAAAGAAGTAAAATAGAATTGAAACAAATGATTGAAAAATTTTAACAATTATTATTTGGATATAAAATATTATTTTCATATTATAGATAGTCAACAATGTTTTTTTGTAAGCGATTTTTAATCGTGAAACAGGCTTTATAACAAAGTTTTATTCACCCTCATAAATATTAAGCCTAGGTTGTACATGTAAATTATTTTGTTTAAAATTTTGCAAGATAAATCAAAGAGTTTACAAAACATAATCTAAATTTTTGGCAATTTTTATTACCATTAAAATGAAGTTTCCTAGAACTGCAAAGTATGAAAATTTTAAAGATATTCGTCTCGTAAAAAGTTTGCTATTTGGATCAATGATTTTTCGGTTTATATGAAAGTAGAAAAACTCTATTATAGTGAATCAACTTTTAAATCGTCATATCGTTGTAGCCTTTTTGTCTTATTTCCTTTTCACAAAACCTTACAGTTCCACCAGTATCAGCACTTTTTGTTTCTAGAAATAAAGTAAAAAATTTCTACAAATTTGATAGTCGATTTTAAAGTTAGCCAACTATAAAATCGAAAGGAAGTTAATATTTTGAAATTTAATGAACTAGAATTAGCACCAGAACTCTTGCGTTCAATTGATCGCGCAGGATTTGAAGAAACAACACCCATTCAAGAAGCAACAATTACACTTGCTCTTGGCGGCAAAGACGTCATTGGTCAAGCTCAAACAGGAACGGGAAAAACGGCAGCTTTTGGATTACCAATGTTACAAAAAATAGAAACTAAAAACCCAAATCTACAAGGACTCGTTATCGCTCCAACAAGAGAGCTAGCCATTCAAACACAAGAAGAATTATGGCGCTTAGGTCATGATAAAAAAGTTCGTATTCAAGCAGTTTATGGTGGCGCTAATATTAGCCGCCAAATCCGTAGTTTAAAAGACCATCCTCATATACTGGTAGGAACTCCGGGAAGACTTTTAGATCATATAAGACGTCGAACCGTGAAACTAGAAACGATTACAACTCTCGTTTTAGATGAAGCTGATGAAATGCTGAACATGGGATTCTTAGACGACATTGAGGCAATCATCTCTAAAATCCCTGAGCAGCGTCAAACTTTACTCTTCTCCGCAACAATGCCTGAGGCAATAAAACGCATTGGTGTTAAATTTATGAAAAAACCTGAACATGTAAAGATCAAAACAACAGAAATGACCGCCGATCTAATTGATCAATATTATGTTCGCGCAAAAGACTTTGAAAAATTTGACATAATGACTCGCCTGTTGGATGTCCAAAAACCAGAATTAACGATTGTATTTGGACGCACAAAACGTAGAGTAGACGAACTTTCTCGAGGATTAGAAGCTAGAGGATATAAAGCCGAAGGAATTCACGGTGACTTAACACAACAAAAACGTATGAGTGTCTTGCGTGCATTTAAAAATGGAACTTTGGATGTCTTGGTCGCAACCGATGTAGCTGCTCGCGGACTAGATATTTCTGGAGTTACTCATGTGTATAACTATGATATTTCACAAGATCCTGAATCTTATGTGCATCGAATTGGAAGAACTGGACGTGCTGGAAAAGAAGGATTATCTGTTACTTTTGTAACACCAAATGAAATTGGATATCTTCACACAATCGAAAATTTAACAAAGAAAAAAATGTCCCCTCTGCGCCCTCCAACGGATAAAGAAGCATTCCATGGAGCTTTAGGCGCTGCATTCGAGAATATTTCTGAAAAAATCGATAAAAATGAAAAGTTTCTTGAAAAATACAAAGATGCTGCCGAAAAATTATTGGAAAAACACTCTCCAGAAGATTTAACTGCATATCTATTAAGCACTCTTGCAATGTTACCTGAAAGCAAGACCAAAGTAACCATTACTCCTGAGCGCCCTTTACCTAACCGTAAGAAACACAACAATAACAGAAAAAACAACAACTATCGCGGAAAAAGAAGAGATAAGTATTCAAAAGACAACTATCATTCTCGTGAAGAAAATAACAAAAAGTATAGATATAATAAAGATAAGCGAAATAGACAAGATTCAAATAAGAAACATAGCTTTATCATTCGCAATAAAGGGAATCGATAAATTTTAACCATCAGACCTCTTCTTAGTTGACATAAGAAGAGGCCTCTTTATTTAATTACATTACTAAATGATCACATAAAATCGACAGGTAACGGAGGATTTTTTTATGATTCATGGAATTGGAATTGATATTGTTAATTTGTTGCGAATGAAAAAGGTAATCGAAAAAAACGATCGTTTTATTGAACGTATTTTGACAATTGAAGAAAGAAATTATTTTGATCATTTAACCAATCACCGCAAAATCGAATATGCAGCAGGTCGTTTTGCTGTAAAAGAAGCATTTTCCAAAGCCTTAGGAACCGGATTAAGAAAAATAAATTTACATGATATTGAAACTCTAGCCGATAATCTAGGTGCACCAAAAATAAATAAAGCACCTTTTAATGGAAAAGTTTGGGTTTCAATTTCACATACCAAAGAAATTGCAGTTGCTCAAGTGATTTTAGAAAAATAATAAACTTCGAAAATAATCAATTTAACAAAAATATAATCATTTATAAATGTGATCTACAAAAGGAGTAAGTAATGCCAGCAAGCAACCACCGCCCAACCAGAATATTAATTGATTCACAAGCAATATTTGAAAACATCCAAAATGAAATACAAAGAGCTCGCGTGGGTATCGAAATTTTTGCAACAGTAAAAGCAAATGCTTACGGTCATGGAATGATTGGAGTGGCAAAAATAGCCAGAAAAGCTGGAATTGCAGGTTTTTGTGTAGCAACCATAGATGAAGGAATAGAACTTCGTAAAGCTGGCTTTAAAGAAACTATTTTAATCTTAGGCATAACTTCCCCAGAATTTTCTAATCTATTAATTCGTTATAATTTGTCTGTAGTAGTTGCAACTTTAGAGTGGCTACATGAAATTAAAAATCAATTTTACAAGGGATTTTTATCCAAGAAAATAAAAGTTCATCTAAAAATAGATACAGGAATGGGAAGAATTGGTTTTCGCTCTATTGCAGATGTTAAAGAGGCTTTAGAGATTATTGAAAATTCCAGCATGTTCGCCTTTAGTGGACTTTGTTCCCATTTTGCAACTGCCGATGATAAGAATGATATCTTATGGATTAGGCAGAATCTGAGATTCCAAGAAATAGTTAATATTTTGCTCAATAAACCTCATTTTTTACATACTGCAAATACCGCCTCAGCTTTTTGGCACAAGGATTTTTCAGGAAATCTCATTAGATTCGGAATCGGAATGTATGGCTTAAATCCTTCTGGAAGAACATTGCCAGAAGATTATCCTCTAAAACCTGCATTAAGTTTGGAATCAGAGTTAGTCCAAGTGAAGAAAATTGCTGCAGGGGAAAGCATTAGTTACGGTCAAACTTGGGTCGCAAATGAGCCAACTTGGATTGGAACTGTTCCAATTGGTTATGCTGACGGTTGGTTAAGAAAAATGCAGGGATTTTCTATTTTAGTTGCAGGTGAGTACTGTGAGATTGTGGGGCGCATTTGCATGGACCAATTGATGATTCGCTTGCCTAAAAAAATGAATTTCAAAGAAAAGGTAACGCTAATTGGAAAAAATGGTGAACGTGAAATTACAATGCAAGACGTAGCGGATCATTTGGGGACAATTCACTATGAAGTAGCTTGCCTACTCGGAGAACGCATACCAAGATTTTTTATTTAAATGATAAATTTAGAAGAAAGGGGATAAATTGGAGAAATGAAACGAGGAGATGTATACTTTGCAGATCTTTCTCCCGTCGTTGGTAGTGAACAAGGCGGATTAAGACCTGTAGTAATTGTTCAAAATAATAAGGGGAATCTTTATGCACCAACAGTTATTATTGCTGCTATAACTGCACAACTAACAAAAAACAAACTACCTACACACATCGATATCGATCAAGGTGTTTCGCGTGAATCAGTTATTCTAACAGAGCAAATTCGTACAATTGACAAAAAACGTTTGAAAGAAAAGATTTGTAGTTTAGATTCAAAAATTATGGATAAAGTTGACAAAGCCTTATGTATAAGTTTCGGAATTAGTTAGACTTTAATAAACATAGTGATTTATTTTAATGAAACATTACCAAATACAGTGATTTATAAACACTCTATAATCGTTATTTTTTTATTTAATAGACTAATAGACCTGTCCTAAAATCTTGCTATTTATCATATTATACTACGTTAATTCATTTGAGGACAATTTATATATTTTTAATATATAAATTGTCCTCATTAAAATTCTCAATTTGAAAAATCTATTTCTCCTCTATCACATGAATTTTGATCGTTGCGGTAACCTTTGGATGAAGCTTTATCGGAATTTTTGTATAACCTAAAGAGCGTATCGGATGCTCCATATCCATTTTTCGCTTATCAAGCTTTAGACCATATTGTTTTTCCAAGGCAACAATCACTTGCTTCGAAGGAATAGAGCCAAATAGACGCGAATCTTCTCCGGCTTTGGCTTTGATTTTAACAACAACCTTTTCTTTTTCTAAAAAAGCTTTTAATTCTTCTGCTTCTGCCAATTTTTCTGCATCTTGCTTCTCTTTCGCCTTTGTTTGACCATTAAGTTCACTAATTGCTGAAGGTGTCGCTTCTTTAGCTAACCCTTGTTTAAGCAAAAAGTTATATGCATATCCTTTAGGAACTTCTTTCAATTCCCCTTTTTTTCCCTTTCCTTTAACATCTGCAGTCAAAATCACTTTCAAAAATATTCTCCTCCTTAAACAATAACCACTGAAAATAACTTACCTATCAAGTTAAATCTTAATATAATCAAAATATTCTAATTCAATACAAACCCCCTAGCTTTTTCCAGTCGATCCAAATCCACTTAGACGATCTTCACCTTCAACATCATTATCAGATTTCAAGCAAGAATGAAAAATTCCCTGTCCAATTCTTTCTCCTTTTTGAATTTTCACTGATGAAAAACCAAAATTTAAAAATTGAAAGAAAATATGGCCTTCATTGTCCGGATTATTATAATAATCGCTATCAACTACACCAACACCATTTGCCATCAACAGAAAACGTTTTAGTGGGTTACTAGAGCGATTAGCTAATTCTAAGTATTCATCTTTTCCCATATATGCCTTAATTCCAGTAGGAACAAGTATAGGCTTAGCAGACGAAAATTTCTGTTTTTCCACAGTTATCGACTTAATTGCCTCCCAACCAGCCCTCACTCCTGCCTGCCATATGCTTGGAATTTCGATATCCTCAGCTGCTTCAAAATCATAACCAGCCGCATGCTTCGTTGCACGTTTTGGTAAATGAATTTCCTCACTAGCATAATTTGTTACTACTTCAAATCCACGTTTACGTCCCATTGATTGCATCTCCAAATCCTTAATTTTTATACAATCTAAAATCTTCCTACGTGTAAAATTTAATGAGATTGTATTGAAAAAATGAAAAAGAAAATATATATATATATCAATGTTTATGAGATTAACATATATGAAAATTTCATGAATTCTGATACATACAAAATCTTTTAAGTTCCTCTTTATTATACCAAAAAACGCTATGATATAATTTTAGGTTAGAAAGATAAATTTTCAAAAATAATTTAGAAAATGGTGAAAAATGGAAGAAATTGTTTTATTATCAGAATATTTAACTTTAGGACAAATACTTAAAGAACTTGGTGTCATTTCAACAGGAGGACAAGCAAAGTACTTTTTAAAAGAACAAAAGACCTTTGTAAACAATCAACCTGAAAATAGACGCGGAAGAAAATTGTATAGCAATGATATCCTTACCCTTCCAGATACCAGAAAAATCCTTTTGAGAAGCTTAACACCAAGCAAACAAGAAACTTATGAAAAAATTGACTTAGAAGAAAAAGATTGAGGAAAAAGTAAAACAATTGAACGTCCAACAGAAAAAAATTGCAGCGTTAAAAGAAACAGACCAAAATCTCGATTCCCTGGAGCTAAAAAATGAAAGTGAACTCATTAAAGCTGATAAATTATAGAAATTACGAAAACATCAGTTTAGATTTTCATCCAGAAATAAATCTTTTCCTTGGGGAAAACGCACAAGGAAAAACGAATCTTTTGGAAAGTTTATATGTTCTCGCATTAACAAAATCCCACAGAACCAGCAAAGAAAGTGAAATGATTCGCTTCGAAGCAGAGACTTCAAAAATCTGTGGAATTGTGGAAAAAAGAAACAAAAAACTTCCATTGGAAATTTCTCTGACTTGTGAAGGTCGACAAACAAAAGTTAATCACCTTACACAAAGACGCTTAGCTGACTATATTGGAAAACTTACTGTTATCCTATTTTCCCCTGAAGATTTAGCAATTATCAAAGGAAACCCTGGTAAAAGACGCCGATTTCTGGATATGGAAATCAGCCAAATTTCTCCCATATACCTCTATGATCTACTACAATATCAAACTATCTTAAAACAACGAAACACCTATCTTAAAAAAATAATTGATAAAAAGAATACAAAAAAAGTACCAGATATGCTTTACTATGATATTTTATCTGAACAACTTGCTACTTTTGGATCCAAAATTATCCACAGTCGTCTAAATTTTGTGGAAAATTTGAGTACTTGGGTAAAATCCATTCACAATAATATTTCTAACCGAACTGAACAACTTTCTCTAAACTATTCTTCTAGTTTTCCACTTCCCCCCAAAAAAACTGTGGAAAACATTCAAGAAACTTACCTTCAATATTTAAAAAGTAAACAAGAATATGAATTTTTCAAAGGAACTTGTTCTTATGGACCTCACCGCGATGATCTTAAATTTTTCATAAACGACATAGAAGTTGCTACTTTTGGTTCACAAGGACAACAGCGGACCTGTGCATTATCCCTAAAATTTGCAGAAATAGACTTGATACACGAACAAACTAAAGAATATCCGATCCTTCTGCTGGATGACGTTATGAGTGAGCTAGATAATAAACGACAACTCCTTTTGCTTCAGGCTATCTCTGGAAAAACACAAACATTTATAACCACTACTTCACTTGATCATTTAAAAAAATTTTCCATGCAGGGTAAACAATTCACGATTGTTAACGGAGAAATTAAAAATGAGCTCATCTATACTTCACGAAAACATTAGAGTCTGTTTAACGACCTCCCTCTATAGAAGATCGCTAAACAGGCTCATAAAGCTTATTTACTGCATAAAGGCATTAATAATCTTTTTACAAAACAAAGTACTCGAGAAAAATGAATAGTAAAAATTTTTAGACATGTGCAATAAATTGTGTAAGTAAGGAAAGGATGAAACAAAAGGATAATAATAATTTTAACCAATTAATAAAAACTTGTTCTGTACCAAGTTTTTTTGCTATTAAAAAATAGACTGTCAAACAAATAACTAAACCAATAACAGAGTAGAATCCTTGATAATTAATTCCAATGAGATTCAAAAGAATTACTCCAATTTCTTTATTAATAACAGGTATAACAATACTTAGCACTACTGAAAAAATGCTTAAAATTAAACAGGAAAAAGCACAGTACTTTCTAACTATCATTTGATCATCTCCAATTTTTGCTGATTTATATTCATTTTTTTAATTATTACTTCATGACTAAAATAAAGCTCTGTATGCGAAGTAAACAAAATTGTGGTGTTTTGATTCATTATAACTTCTTTGAATAAATCAAAAGTTTTTATTTGCGCACTTGTATCGATTGTTGCCAACAATTCATCAATCAAAATAAGAGTTGCTTTCTTTGCTAATAATACAGATAAAAATAATTTTGCTTTCATTCCAAGAGAGTAGTAAATTACTTGTTGATTTAGTATTTTTTCAATTTCATATTCTTGAATGTTTTTTTGAATTTTTGGGTAATCATCTTCTAAATGAAAGAGATTAACTAAATAATCTACATTTTCAGCTCCGGAAATATAATCAAACAAGTAAGGAGTCTCCGGAATAAAAGTGATAAAATGTTTTAAATTTTCCTGAACGATTGGCTGATCATCAATGAAGCCTTCCATTCTTCCTTCATTGTTGTTTGTTACTTTTTTTAACCCAGATAAAAGGCGAAAAAAAGTAGTTTTTCCAGAACCGTTATTTCCCTGTAACCAAATAATTTCTTTAGGATCAAGATTAATGGAAGCATGATTAAATATGAGATTTTCGCCATATTGATACGTTAGGTTTGATAATTTTATCAATTCTTACATTCCTCGCATTCTTTCATTTTCCAAAAAAAGACTATAAATCAATTTAGCTTCTATTTTGGAATGGATTCAATAATACTAGCAATAAAAAGAAATGCATTCATAGTCAAAAATAAAATAATTGCGGTGGTAAATTTTTTATCTCTTCCTGTCTCTTTCCTCTTAAGGATTCGATTTTTTAAATGGTGATAACAAGAATAAGATAGAAATCTTCCTAAATAAATAGATAAAAATATGGCAGGAATTTCAAACAAACCATGTGCAAATAGATAAATTATTTTTACAATTGACGCTTGGTATGACAAAAGATGAATTGCCGCTCCTAGAAAAAATGCATTATACATTAAAGGAAGCCATGTCAACAATCCATAAGTGAAAAATCCCAAAAGTATAAATAGTAAACATGAAAGAATATTATGAAAAAAGTAGACATGAAATGGTTTTGAAAAAAATGAAACTTTACCAATATCCCCTTCCGTTTTGCTTGCTAGAATTCCTACTATTATTCCAATAGCAAACAAACAGATGTGAATTATTATGTATTTTTGAAATTTGATTTCATTGTTCAAAAATCTTGATTTCATTGTTTTTCCTCCAAGTAAAAATTAGAAATAATAAAAATAAAATTAGATAAGACAAAACAAAATAACAAATAATCGTAGAAGTGCTGTAATGAATCGTTATGATATTGACAAAAGAAAAGCTGAAACTTAAAAATAGAAAAATGATTCTATAAATCATGATGGTAAATTGCTGAATAATTTGTGTATCAAATTGATCATTACGAATCATAAAAATATTTGTCCAAGTAAATTTTGGTAATACAAATGTCCACCTTAAACTTACAAATAAACACATTGCAAATAGAAGAAAACTATTAATACTACCTAATAGAAATTCAACAATCGGCAAATGATAAAATAACAGCAATATTAACTTTGCCAGCAGAGCAATACAAAGAAAAGGAAATCCAAAAAGCGCAAGAAGCAGATGTTTGCTTACAATTAAATCCTTTAAGGTATAAGAAGAAAAATGAATTAATTCAACATTTTTTAATTCACTAGAAAGATGAAAAATCGGGATTTTTTGAATCAATATTGAAAGAAAATTATATGTCGCTACCCAAAAAAGAAAGTCAATAGAAATTAAAACCATTGAACTCATTTCATTTTTCATCAAGTAAAAGGTACACAAAAATATGATAAAAATAAGCCCATTAGGAAAGTATAAAAAATAAGAATTAATATCTAATTTTTCAAAAATCATGCGAATGATTTGCAAATCTCTTCTTACAAAGAAATTATTTTTGAACAATCTTTTATTAAGAAGTTGATGCCAACGAAATAATGCATTTATACAATTTTTTGTACTCTTTTTTTGGTGAGTAACAATTATGTTTATGATTATCAATGAGAAGAATGCTACCAAAATAGTAAAATAAAACCATGGATAGTGTAATAAAATAGCAACTTTTTTCAAAACTGTAGAAAGATAATCCATTAAAAATTCCTTTAGATTTATCGATTGAGCAAACTGAGCCAAGGAAATTTTATGAATTGGAGCAATGCCTATTGTAATAATTGCACAAGAAAAAAGGCCAGTTAAAATAGTTTCAAATAAATAAGAAATAAACGAATTCGATTGAAAGTAAATATTATTCTTTTTACGTAAAGAATAAAGAAAAGCACAAGAAACATATATCATCCAAAAAAGCGAATAAAAAACTCCCAACCATTTAAACTTAATAATAAACAACCACATACTAATAAATTCAAAGCCAAAATCGTGAATCCAAAAATTGGCTAATTCCGAAATAGCTAGGAGTTTTTTTGCTTGATTTTCTGAAAGGTCTGAAAGCTGTAAACACAAAAAAGCAGGATTCTCTTCCAATTTCTCTCGATTTGCCCTTCCCATAGTAAGAGGCAACAATAAATTAAAAAGAGTGCATAGTGCAAAGACAGGAAGAAAAAACGCACTGTCTTTTATCTTTACTAAAACAATTAGGAGAAGAAAAAAGAACGTATTTTGATAGATAAGCATAACAAGAAATAACCATTTTTTTGAAAGATGAAGATTTAATTTTTTCGCTACTTCTTTCTCGGTAGTATAAAACTCTTGATTAAAATTATTATGGATAATTGTCATGATTAAATTAATAATATTGGTGCGTGAGGTACACATTTTATTCACTTCCTTGAGTTATAGATAAAAAATTATTAATAAATTATTCTCGAAAACTCTAAATTCCTAGCTATGATCGAATAGAAAAATAAGTTTCCAAGGAAATCTATTCCCACACCTAAACTTATGTACCTTTGTTAAAAATAATGTTCAATATTAACAAAAGTTTACCAGACAATTGCTCGTGCTTTGAGATTTTTATCTAGAAATTGTTTAACTTTATAAATTACGACATCAACAGCTACCGAAGCAGTACTAAGTAAGCCAGCAGATACCAGACTACTTATCTGAGGCAACCATAAATGCAGTACCTCCCCAATCAATTGCATTAACAATTCTTTCACCTACTTTAGATGAAACCCCTAGATAACCTGCTACATCAAACAAAAATGAACGTAAAGATCCCATTTTTCTTTTCCGCCTTTCTTTATAAAATTATTGTCTTTAAATATGTAATTTTTGCAAAATTTTAACAATTGCAGTTTGCATGAGATTTCTACAGATTATTCTCACACGGCAAATTGTAACATAAAACCGTCCACCCATCAAAACTCAGTTAATCAGCACGTTAAGCATTGTCCAGGGAAAGGTGGAGATTTTTTGAGGTACTTTTTCCTCAAAAAATACCACGCCAAACGCATGAAACTCTCCCCTCAACACTACTGGGATTCCGAGATATCTCAAACGAAAAGATAGAAAAGAAAAAATTACAAATCAAATAATTTATCGATCATGTTCTCAAACTG
>JAITQW010000019.1 GCA_031288715.1 Lactobacillales bacterium
CAAGGGTTTTGTGAAGAAAAGTGCTTCACAAAACCCGCCAAAAAAATTATTGTTTAAAAAATTCCGCATTGTAAAGGTTAGGTAGTATTTTTTGAGGAAAAAGTACCTCAAAAAATCTCCACCTTTCCCTGGACAATGCTTAACGTGCTGATTAACTGAGTTTTGATGGGTGGACGGTTTTATGTTACAATTTACAAACATTTATGAAATTTTCATATATGTTGACCTCATAAACGTTGATACATACGTTTTCTTTTTTCATTTTTTCAATACAATCTCATTAAATTATACTCATACTCACAAAATTTATTATTGGCAATTGAAGCTCTGAAACACAATTTGTTTTTGTAATTTTTGTTTAAGTTTAGAAACAAATCCATTTATACACATTATACTAACTCAAATGGACGTAAAAATTTATATGGGATGAAAATCCCCAAGCTGTATCATATAGAACCAAAAATTTATATTCTAATGATATTTACATAAAATGAAAAAGACAGTATTCTAAAATGTGTATTGAAATTTTCAACTATTTTTATTTGAAAGATTTGATGAACATTAAACGGTGATAGGGCACAATGTTCGTAAAAAAGCGAAAAATTGGGAGGACCGATAATGTTTATACAAGAAGTTTTTGATTATGAAGATATACAATTGATCCCTAATAAGTGTGTGATTGCCTCACGAATGGATGCGAATACGCGTGTAAGATTTGGGAACTATACATTTAAAATTCCTGTAATCCCAGCGAATATGCAGACGATTATCGATGAAAAAATTGCAGAATTTTTGGCAAAAAACGAATATTTTTATATTATGCACCGTTTTGATGGAAATGAAAGAACTTCATTTATTGAGCGGATGCATGAAAAAAAGTTGATTGCTTCTATCTCAGTAGGAGTAAAGTCTTATGAATATGAATTTATTGATCAATTGAGGAAGAAACAAATGATTCCTGAATATATTACCATTGATATTGCACATGGACACTCAAATAGTGTCATTCGAGTTATTAAGCACATTAAGTGTCAGCTGCCTGAAACTTTTGTGATTGCTGGAAATGTAGGAACACCTGAAGCGGTTCGTGAGTTGGAAAATGCAGGGGCAGATGCAACTAAGGTAGGGATTGGACCTGGTAAGGTGTGTATTACCAAGGTAAAAACAGGATTTGGTACGGGAGGTTGGCAACTAGCAGCTCTTCGCTGGTGTGCAAAAGCAGCCAGAAAGCCCATTATTGCAGATGGTGGTATTAGAAATAATGGAGATATTGCAAAATCGATTCGTTTTGGAGCATCAATGGTTATGGTTGGCTCTCTTTTCGCAGGACATGATGAATCTCCTGGTGCAGTGATTATAGATGATAATGGAAAGACGTTGAAGGAATACTATGGTTCAGCTTCCTGGTTTCAAAAAGGGGAATATAAGAATATTGAGGGGAAACGAATTGCAGTAAAGACTAAGGGTAGGCTTGCAGATACATTGATTGAAATGCAACAAGATTTACAAAGTTCGATTAGTTATTCTGGTGGGCGTGATTTAGAAGCTATTCGTAAGGTGGATTATGTGGTTGTGAAGAATTCAATTTGGAATGGTGATAGTATTTAGAACCTGTTGATATCATTTAATGGAACCATTAGTTTGAAAGAATATATTAACACTTCATTATTTTATATGTTTGCAAAAAATTTGTAGAAATATAATTATATTACTCTATAATAATTAGAGGTGGGCATACATATAGAATTAAAATTTTATTATTTTTTATAAGTTTATAGATTGGAGAATTTGGAATGAAAATCAAGAAAATAATTAATACAACATTGGTAACTTCTTTATTTTTAGGTACGTTAGTAGGATGTAGTAAGAACAAATCAAGTTCTGGGGATCTTGAGACATTAAATGGATATTATGAAGAAGATATTAATAATATGGATTATTTGGTAGATAATAAAGAAATAAACGCTGTACATGTAAGTAATGGATTGGAAGGATTGTTTGAGAGCGATCCTCAAAAAAACATTCGTGGTGGGATGGCGACTTCATGGAAGGTTTCAAAAGATGGATTGACGTATATGTATTATATTCGTGAGAATGTTCCTTGGATACAGGCAGATGGTTCAGAGTATGCAAAAGTTAAGCCTACAGATTTTGTGACAGGAATGAAGCATGCGGTTGACAGTAAATCATCATATATGTATCTTGTCGATAAATCTATCAAAGGTTTGGACAAATATATAAGTGGAGAAGATAAAGATTTTACTCATGTAGGTATTAAGGCTGATGATAAAAATATGACGGTAAGTTACACTTTGAATCAACCAGAACCTTACTGGAATTCAAAGTTGCTGTCGGGAATTTTCTACCCATTGAATGCAGATTTTTTGAAGTCTAAAGGAAAATTATTTGGGAAAGTTGCGATTGACAGTATTCTATATAATGGTCCATTTATCCTTACTCAAATTACAAACAAATCAGTTATTAAAATGAAAGCAAACGATTCCTATTGGGATAAGAAAAATGTTCATTTGAAAAATATTAATTTAACCTATGACGATAAAAAAGATCCAGCGTTGCAGCAAAAATCATTTTTTAAAGGTGGAGCTTCTCAAGCATTGATTAAGTCTACAGATGCTAACTTTGAAAAAATATTGGAGAAACAAAAAAACAATTTAGTTTATGGTAATCAAGGTGTAGATACTTATTTTGCGCAATTTAATTTTGATCGAAAGTCATATAAGAATACAATAGATGGCAAAGATGAAGAAGGAACAAGGAAGGCAATTTTAAATCATGATTTTAGAGCAGCGATTGGTTTTGCTTTTAATAAGGCTGAATTCAATGCGCAAACGTTTGGAAAAGTAGGCGGAAGAAAATCTGTTCGTAATTCATTTATTCCATCTGGTTTTGTGAAATTAGACGGAAAAGATTATGTTTCAGTTTTACAGAAAGAATTAAATGCTCTAGATTCGAATTGGAAAAAAGTTAATGTGGAGCATGATGGGAATAACACAGCGTATAATCCTGAGCTAGCTAAGCAGTATTTTGAAAAAGCGAAAGTAGATTTGACTGCTAAGGGAGTTAAATTTCCAATTCATTTAGATTGGATAGAAATAGATGTGCTTAATAAGGTAAACAGTGCAAAAGCCCTTAAGCATTCTATTGAAAGCTTGTTGGGGCAAGATAATGTAGTAATTGATCTTCATATATTTAGTAAGGAAAAATTCTTCGGATTTACTTACCTTGCAGAAACTCCCGAAACTCTTGATTGGGATTTCTGTTCCCCAGCAGGATGGACTCCTGATATTATAGATCCATCTGGGTATTTAGATGTGTTTGGTTCGCGTTCTGGGAATATGGTATATCTTTTAGGGATCCAACCTTCTGAGACGACGGAAGGAGAATACTATAGTGGACCTATTGTAAAACAAATTGGACTTTTAACTTATGATAAATTGCTGGATCAAGCTTCAAAAATCACCTTATCAGATCAGTTAAATGAGCGCTATAAATTGTTTGCAAAAGCGGAAGCTCAACTTTTGAATGAGCGTTTGATTATTCCTTTAAGATCAGAGATTTATCAGCAATTTACAAAGGTAAAGCCGTATTCTTGGGCATCGGGTATGTGTGGATCTTCATATTATAAAGATATTCGTTATCCATTTTGGAAGTATGTAGAATTGCAAGAACATCCTGTGACTGTGAAGCAATTCCAAGAGGCTGAGAAGGAATTTGATAAGCAGGCTAAAAAAGCCAAAGTTTTAGATGAAAAAAAATAATATTTTGTATGAATATTTTTCAAAATATATTAATGTATTCTAGAAATAACAGATTTTTAGAAAATTTAATGTAGTTATGCATTCATCACTTACTTTATTAAAGTAAGTGATGAATGCTATTTTGGTTGCAATAAATAAAATTGCGAATCTTTATTATGTAATTTTATACATATTTACCTATGCCAACAAGCATGTTTAGCCATTAGGTTTTAAGTGATTTAATAAGATAGTAAGAATTATTTTTTGCATAGAAACTATGCTATTATCTAGCAAACAATAAAAATATGAATAAATATTTTAAGGTGGAAAATTTAATGAAAGTTGCAGAAATTAATGGTCTTCAAAAGGATTTCAAAAAAGTACAGATACTTAAAAATATCACGATGGATGTTTACTCTGGAGAAATTCTAGGTTTTATTGGGCCAAATGGTGCTGGAAAGTCGACAACTATTCGTATTCTTTTAGGAATGCTTAGAGCTAGCGGTGGGAATGCTAAAATTTTTGGAAAGGATAGTTGGAAGGAGTCGATTGCGATTCACTCTAAAATTGCTTATGTTCCAGGCGAAGTCAATTTATGGCCTAATTTAACCGGTGGAGAAGTTATTGACTTATTTATGAATTTACAAGGGATTAATACAGAAAGTAGTCGAAAAAAAAGATTGATTGAAAAGTTTCAGTTTGATCCTAGTAAAAAGATTCGAAATTATTCGAAAGGAAATAGACAGAAGATTGCATTAATTGTTGCACTTTCTAGTGATGCTGATTTTTTTATTTTTGATGAACCGACTAGTGGTTTAGACCCTTTGATGGAGGTAATTTTTCAAGAAGAGGTTAAGGAATTTAAATCTAAAGGGAAATCCATTCTTCTTTCCAGTCATATTTTAAGTGAGGTGGAACACCTGTGTGATCGGGTTGCAATTATTCGCCAAGGGGAAGTGATTGAAACAGGGACTCTTGAGGAATTGCGCCATTTGACACGTTATGAATACATAGTGACTACACAAAGGAAGGCTGAGATTTTGGAAAATATTTCTGGAGTGTACGATTTATCGTTTAGGAGAAATCAAGCGATTTTTCAGGTGGGTCAGGAGGATGTACAAAGTGTTTTAGAAGCCTTGCTGCCCTATAATGTGGTTAATTTAGAAAGTAATCCACCGACTTTGGAAGAATTGTTTCTGCGACATTATCAGGAAAAAGTGTGAAATGGTTGAAGTTTGTGAGAGCATTTAGTAATTTGCGATTGAATCATTATATTGGACCTGTTCTGTAACTAAGACATATTTTAAATTGCTGCTATTTTTTTCTGAGACAAGGAAATAAGCGCAGAAATAGCTGGTTATTGTGAGCATTTTTGACAAAGTATTCAGAAAAAGGATGGGGTGATTAATTGTGAATTTAGTTATAGAACAGGTCTATTATGACGCTATCTTTTTGTTCCGGAAACTCTATCTAACACTCTGCACATTTCATGTGTTAATCGTTAAGGTAGTTCGCACCGAAAGGTACATCCTACCTAAACTCTGCCACGTTTCTCGTGTTTCGCGATTAAAAATCGCTCACAGAAAAACCATTTGTCAATCGTTAAGGTAGTTCGCAATTTTACTATTTATTGATAGAAATAAGTCCAAGTTCTTAAAGTAATTTTGTAGGAGGAATTTTTATATGCATCAAACATATTTTTATCGAACTTCTTTTTTGTTTTTTCATCTCTTACGTCGAGATTGGAAAAAATTGCTTCTATGGATTTCCTTGTTAAGTTTTTTTGTTGGTGGATTTGCTAGCAGTATTCAAGAAATTTACGGTAAGAATAAAGCTTCTTTGCAAGGAATGTTTGAAACATTGAGGAATCCAGCAATGATTGCGTTGTGTGGTCCGACTAAGGCAACGAGTAAAGAGTTTAGCGTTGGAACAATGTATGCGCAGGAGATGCTATTGTTTACTTCTATCTTTTTTGCGATAATGTCGATTTTTCATGTGATTGGTAGAACACGTCAGGAGGAAGAGGATGGAATAAGAGAGTTAGTGAATGCTTTTCCTGTGGGGCGTCTGTCTTGTACTACTGCTTTACTGTTTGAAATGGCATTTATTCATGTGGTGATTGCAGGAGTTACTACAATGATATTGCAACTTCAGCATGTTCCAAATATGAATTTTTTAAGCAACTTTTTGTTTTCGGCAAGTCTTTCTTTACAAGGAATTTTGTGGGGTGTGGTTGCTTTATTAGGCGCACAATTGTTTTCTTCTGCAATTAGTGCACGAAGTTTTTCGTTAATTAGCCTTGGAGTACTTTATTTGATTCGTATGGGAACGGATTTGAAGGCAGAATCTTTTTCTTGGTTTAATCCATTAAGTTGGAGCTATTTGATTAATGTTTATGTAAAAAATAATTATTTTCCGTTGCTACTTGTAGTATTGCTGAGTTTGTTTCTTGTGGGAATGATATTATTTTTGGAAAAGTCGCGTGATTTAGGAGGAAGTTTTTTCTCTGAGAGAGAGGGACGACAGAATGCTCGAAAAAGTTTGCTTAGTTTGCATGGTCTTTTTTTTCGTTTGCAGAAATTGTTTATTTTTTCATGGGGTATAGGGTTGTTTATTTTGGGAGCAGCCTATGGTTCTATTTTTGGAAATATTGGTAATTTTTTCAAAAAAAGCGTGATTATTAAGCAGATGTTTTTGCATAGTGCAAGCTATAGTTTACAGGAACAATTTATGAGTACTCTGTGTTTGATTTTTGCGACTCTTTCAACAATTTTTGCGTTGAGCAGCTTGATGAAGTTAGTTAGTGAAGAAAAACGCGATCATTGGTCGCAAATAATCGCTATGCCACAAAGTCGGGCGATGTTTTACTTTATACATGTAATGTTTGCTGATTTTTTAGGAGTTGTTGGGCAAATTTTATCAATTTTAGGATTATATTGCGCACAGTATTTTGTGATGAAAACACCGATTCCTTTTTTTGAAGTATTAAAAGCAGGGATCGTTTGGATTCCTGCAATTATCTTTTCAATCGGAATTCTTGCGTGTTTTATTGGATTTTTACCAAGACTTTCAGTTGTTATTTGGGGATATGTAGTATTTTCTTTTCTCATTAGTTATTTTGGTCCGTTAATGAAATTTCCAAAGATAGTAAGAAAATTGGCTATTTTTTTGTATATTCCTCAACTACCTGTTGATTCAATGAATTGGGAGTCTATTATCGTAATTTCTCTGTTTTCGATAGGATTAGTTTTGTTAGGTTTTTTGGGGTATCAAAGACGTGATCTGATTCTTGATTGAGTAAAGATCAACGATTTGACTAAGTGTAAAATTTTGAAAGTTCCTAAAAACCAGTATGTGTTAACATAGGAATCTTATAAAAATTGACACATATGATAGCTAAATAAATATTTGACAGGTAAAAAGAAAACATCTATACTTTTAAGTAATCTATAGCTTTAGGGATATTTAAAATAGTTAAATAAAGTAAAAACATTGAATGGAAGAGTAGCTATTGTTGAAGTTAGAGAGAGTCCCTGATGTTGGAAATGGGATATGGAAGAATAGTGAACCACATACTAAGAGTTGTTATTCTGAAGGTACAAATTTGTGCCATGTAGGATCTACCGTTGGCTTACGTTTCAGCTAGAGTTGAAAAACTTACAGAGTCTTTTTTTGCGAGGAAAAAGTGAATAAAGGTGGAACCACGAATTTTCGTCCTTTACTAGCATATTAATTATGTTAGTAGAGGATTTTTTTGTTTTTGTGGATCTATTTTTGTAAAAAAATCATAGCATAGTTCTATATTTAAGTATTTGTAGAAAATTTATTCATAAAAATAATATCTTGAGCATAATAACTTCCTTCGTGTTGATTTATTATAAAAAGTTGCGGAATTTATGAGAATGTTTAAAACTAGCGGTAAGTAAGGATAAAAATTGTTTGAAAAATTTACAGGCAGTACAGTGAAGAACAAAATTTAGTTTACATTTCTTATAGTTTAAATTTTTGGAGGAATGAGAGTGGATTATTTATCAGAGATCTTACCATCACTATTGAGTGGTTTAGGGATAACATTTAAAATTTTCTTTTTAACAGTATCAGGTTCGCTTCCAATAGGAATATTTGCTTCGTTTGGACTGCGTTCGAAAGTTATTCTTTTTCGTTTTTTACTGAACATTTATGTATGGTTGATGCGAGGAACTCCCTTGCTTTTGCAGCTGATCTTTGTTTTTTATGGCTTACCAATGATTGGTTTAACATTTAATCGTTATGAAGCAGCATTGTTTGCTTTTATTCTTAACTATGCAGCGTATTTTGCAGAAATTTTTCGTGGAGGAATTCAATCCATTCCTATTGGACAATACGAGGCGGCTAAAGTATTGCATTTGTCAAAGTTGCAAACGATTCAAAAAGTTATTTTACCACAAGTATTTAAGATCGTGCTGCCATCTATTGGGAATGAAGTTGTGAACCTGGTTAAAGATAGTTCATTAATTTATGTGCTTGGTTTGAGTGATTTGCTTAGAGCTGGAAAAGTGGCAATGAGTCGTGATGTTTCTTTAGTGCCAATGATAGCAGTTGGGATAATTTATTTGCTATTTATTGGTTTGTTGACATTACTGGTGAAGAGAATTGAGAGTCATTATTCTTATTATAAATAAATTGGCGTGAAAAATAGGTTAATTAGCGGAATTGACGAGAGGAGTTGAAGGGAAAATTTGATGTTTGAAATTCGAAGTTTAAGCAAAAAATTTGGAGACAAAGTGCTATTTGATCAATTAAATTTACAGATAGAAGATGGCTCTATTTTGACGATTGTTGGAGAGTCTGGTGGAGGAAAGACGACTCTTCTACGAATGTTAGCAGGTTTAGAGAAAATAGATTCTGGAGAAATTTTATTAGATGGAAAAGTGTTGAATGTGGAAGAAGACGAAGTTATGGGAATAGTATTTCAAGATTTTCAATTGTTTCCACATTTATCTGTTCTGGATAATATCTTACTGGCTCCGATGCATGTGTTAAAGAAAAGTAGAAAGAAAGCAGAAGTCTCTGCTAGAGAGTTGTTGAATCGCTTAGGATTGGAAGAAAAGGAATTTCTATATCCTTATCAGCTTTCAGGTGGTCAGAAACAGCGAGTTGCTTTAGCACGAGCGTTAGCTATGCAGCCGAAAATATTAGCATATGATGAACCTACTTCAGCGCTAGATCCGGGTTTAAGAAAGCAGGTAGAAGAATTAATTGTGAGTATGAAGGATTTAGGGGTAACTCAGATAGTTGTGACACATGATATGAGTTTTGCGAAGAATATTAGTGATCAAATGTTTGTGGTTGAAAATGATTAAATCGTATTTTATTGGAGGAGTGATTTTAAAATGATGAAAAAAATTGGAGTATTGGTTAGTTGTCTATTTTTAGTTTTGTTGGTGGGATGTACAAAAAGTGAACAAAAGGGAAGTGATCAATGGTCGCGAATTAAAAAAGAAAAGAAAGTGATTGTTGGATTGGATGATACTTTTGCTCCTATGGGATTCAAAGAAAAAAACGGAAAAATTGTTGGTTTTGATGTGGATTTAGCAAGAGCTACTTTTAAGCGTTATGGAATAAAAGTTGATTTTAAATCGATTGACTGGGATGTGAAAGAAAAGGAGCTAGAAAATCAAACCATTGATTTGATCTGGAATGGATACTCAAAGAATGAGCAACGTGAGAAAGTACAATTATTTTCAGAACCGTATATGCGAAACGATCAAGTTTTAGTGGTTGCAAGAAAGAGTGGAATTAATTCTTTTGAACAGATGAAAGGGAAGAATTTAGGAACACAAAGAGGTTCTGCAAGTTATGATACTTTGATTAATCAACCAAAAGTATTAAAAATTTACATTAACAAGGAAATAGTGCTTTATGATGAATTTAATTCAGGATTTTTGGATTTAGAAGCGGGGCGTGTAGATGGGTTGTTGGTTGATAAAGTTTTTGCAAAATATTATTTAAATCAAGCAAGTAAGTTAAAAAAATATCGTCTGATTGAAGGCGGATTTAAGAGTGAAGATTTTGCAGTAGGAGCAAGAAAGAGTGATAAAAAACTGACCGCGAAAATTAATGAATCTTTAAATGAATTGCATAAAAATGGTGAATTTCAAAAAATTTCGAAAAAATGGTTTGGTGATGATGTTTGGCCTAAAAAAGGCTAACTATAAATTAAAAAGAAGAAGGTTTACTTTAAAATAGGGGATTTTTTGTTATACTGGTAAAAAAGAGGGCAAGTTAATTATTCACCCATATGTTACTATATTTGGCGGTTGTTTTTGCTCTATCGTTACTGTTCAGTAAAAATGATGTATTGATTGGATGGCTATGATCTAGATAAAGGAGTTTTAGGAAATGAAGGATAAGTGGGAGGATTTCAAACAAGGAACATGGTTACTTCTTAATGGAAAATATAACCGTTTTATTGTTAGTTTTCTATTAACATTGCTTGTATTGTGGCTATTATTCATTCCATTAAATTTTTTGCTTAGTCCATTTGTTAGTTTTTTGGAGTTGATTCTCTTTCCAGTTGTTCTTTCTGCGATTTTATATTATATATTTGATCCATTGATTGATTGGTTGGAATTTAGGAGGGTATCAAGATCGATTTCTATTTTTGTGCTATTTACAGTTCTTTGTTTGATTGCTGTTTTGATAAGTGTGAAGATTTTTCCAATCATTGTTCATCAAGTGGGAACATTTGTGAAACATCTTCCAAGTGAGATTAAAGAATTAAATAATCAAGTACAAAATTTACTGGATGCTCCGATTTTGCATTCATTTCGTGATGGAGTTAGTCAACAGTTTGCCAATCTTAGTTCATATGTTAGTAAGAATAGTGGACAACTTGGAAAATTTGCTTTGCATGAGGTAGGGGGATTTGTAGTTCATTTAAAGAAAGTTTTGCTTGGTTTAGTGCTTGTTCCTTTTCTTCTCTTCTTTCTGCTGAAGGATAAGGACAAGATAATGCCAGCGGTAATGAAGAATTTACCGATTAAATGGCGTCGTGCAACAAAAAACATTGGAGTTGAAATTCATGATAAGTTATCAATGTATTTTCGTGCACAGTTAATAATGGCGGTAGGAGTTATGATCATTTTGATGATTGCACTTACCATAGCAAATGTGAGGTATGCTTTGACCATTTCAGTGATTACAGGGATTCTAAATTTTTTAGTGCCGTCTTTTGGTGCAATGATTGGAGCAGTTCCAGCACTTGTTGTAGCAGCGATGGATAGTCCTTTGCAGGTGTTGTGGGTATTGATCATTTACTACGTAGTTCAGCATACGGAAAGTCATTTTGTGGCTCCAATATTGTTGGGAAATCGACTTTCGGTTCATCCTTTAACAATTTTGGTTTTGTTGATCTGGGCGGAAGAGATGTATGGTTTTTCTGGTTTGATTTTAGTAATTCCGCTGTATGTAATTTTCAAGGTTGTCTTGATGTACGCTTTTGAATGGTATCGAGAAGTTAGTGAGCATTATTAAAATTGAAAAATAGACTGGAAAGATTCGTTTGAATTTTTTTCAGTCTATTTGGTTGTTCAATATAATAAATCTTGGACAGACCCTAAGGAAAGGTTTTTATGAGTAAGATTCATAAAGAGAAGAAATTGAGTGAATTTTTTGTAGGACTTCATATTAGTGTACGCGTGGCACAAGCATTAATTGTGATTGGTGTTTCACTTATGTTGTTGTTTACATCGCTTTTTTCAGGTATAGGCATAGGATACTTTGCGTATTTGGTTTCGGATTCAAGGACACCTACAAAGGACCAATTAAGAAAGGAAATTAATCAAATTGCTGAAGTTTCGACTTTGAGTTATTCAAATGGCCATCCAATTTCAACAATTAAAAGTGATTTGATACGAACACGTGTAAAGTCAGATCAAATTTCTGATATTGTTAAAAAAGCAATTATCAGTACAGAGGATGAGTATTTTTATGAGCACCAAGGTTGGGTTCCAAAGGCTGTTTTTCGGGCGATTTTAGCGGATGCTGTTGGCATAGGAAATTCTTCTGGGGGTTCGACAGTGACTCAGCAGCTTGTAAAGCAACAAGTGCTTTCTTCAGAGGTAACTTTTAAGCGAAAAGCAAACGAGGTTTTGATTGCGAAACAGATAGAGAAGAGTTTTTCGAAGGATGAAATTTTAACAACTTACCTAAATGTTTCACCCTTTGGACGTAACCATAAGGGTGAAAATATTGCTGGGGTGGAAGAGGCTGCACTTGGAATTTTTGGAAAAAGAGCCTTGGAATTATCTGTGCCTCAAGCTGCATTTATTGCAGGATTGCCTCAAAGTCCGATTATCTATAGTCCTTATGATGGAAACGGAAAAATCAAGTCAGATAAGAGTTTAAAAGCGGGTCTGAATCGTCAGAAACAGGTATTGTTTAACTTATATCGCAATCATTATATCAATAAAAAAGAGTATGAATCAGCAAAAGCATATGATTTGAAACAGGATTTTATTCAGCATAAAGAGGCAGAAAGGACAGAAAAAGATCATCTTTATTATACGATTCTTAAGGAAGCAACAGATGTTTTGGCTGACGAATTGGCAAAGCAGGATGGTGTTCGTAAGGCAGAATTAAGGGATGTAAAAATTTATCGAAAATATATAAAGAAATCGCAAGAAAGATTGCAACAAGCGGGATTAAAAGTGACAACGACGATTAGTGAACCTGTTTATCAAGCAATGCAAGATGCTGTTGCGCGTTGTGGATATATTTTGGATGAGCGCTATGATAAAACGGTGGAAGTAGGAAATGTGTTAATTGATAATGCCTCTGGAGCGATTCTTGGTTTTGTGGGGGGACGTGATTATAGTGCTAATAAAAATAACCATGCATTTGATACAGAACGATCTCCGGGCTCTTCCATTAAACCTTTGTTGGTTTACGGTCCTGGTATCGAGAGTGGTTTGATTGGTTCGGAAAGCAAAATTTCTAATTTTCCAGCAAAATATGCGAGTGGGCAAGACATTGTTCATTTGGAATCAAAAGGGACAGAGGAGTATATGTCAGTTCAGCAGGCAATTTCAGAATCATGGAATATCCCTGCACATTGGTTGTATCAAACTTTACGCTCACAAAATCAAGATCCTGCAAGTTACATGAAGATGATGAATTATTCTATTGCTGATTACGGAATTGAATCTTTGCCAATGGGTGGTGGAGCAGAAGTTTCTGTAGCTCAACAGACTAATGGATTTCAGATGTTGGCAAATGGTGGAGTGTATCATAAAAAGTATTTGATCGAAAATATCACAGATGGAAATGGACGAGTTCTTTATCAACATAAAGCTGAACCAGTTACTGTATTTACAAAGGCAACTGCTTCGATTATGAATGATTTAATGCGAGAAGTTATCAATGGTGGTAAAACGACCCAGTTTAAGTCTTTTTTGGAGGGAATTGCTCCAAATGTAGCTCAGGGAGACTGGATCGGAAAAACTGGAACGAGTGATGAGTATAAGGATGCTTGGTTAGTGATTTCTACCCCAAAAGTTACTTTGAGCTCTTGGTCTGGATATGATGATAATCAGGCTATGGGTAAATCATCAGGATATACGAATAGTTCGCAATATATGGCATATTTAGTGTCATCTATTCATTCAGCAGATGTAAATATCCTTGGTTTGGATAAAAAGTTTATTTTAGATTCAAGTGTTATTAAATCAACAGTCAAAAAGGCGACAGGACAAAAACCAGGAATGGTCAAGGTTGATGAGAAAGAAGTAGAAGTTCCCGGAGACACTGTTACTAGTTTTTTTGCAAAAAAAAGTGCTAAAGATGCTACGTATAAATTTGGGATTGGTGGAAGTGATGATAATTACAAGGAAGCTTGGAAGAGAATATTGGGGGGATAAGGTAAGTTTAAATTTAATGAGGTGGTATTGAAAAAATGATAAAAACTTATGTATCAACGTTTATGAGATCGATATATATAAAAAACTTATGAAAGTTAACACAGACGGATAAATTTCAGAATGAAAACTCTAAAAAATTGTGTTAAACTTCTTTGGAAATGCTTTATTAGCTATATGTTTTAAAATAGATTGTCAGTTTTGATGAGAATAGGAGTGAATATTTGTGGAAATTTTTGAAATAAATCATCGATTAACAGAATATAAAGAGGTTATTGCAAGTTTTAGGAGGTCTCTTTGACTTAGACAAATTAGAAGCAGATATTGCGGAAAATGAACATTTGATGTCACAAGCTGATTTTTGGAAAAATGGAAGTTCTGCACAGAAATTGATTGATCAAACAAATGTTTTAAAGGCAACTTATCAGGCATTTAATAAACTAAGTGATGAACTTGAGGAGTTGGATATTCTTTTTGAGATGTTCAAAGAAGAGTCGGATGCGGAATTAGATCATGAATTGGATGAGCGTTTATTACGTTTAGACTCAGATTTAAATGCTTATAAGCTTACGCAATTATTGAATCAACCATATGATAAAAATAATGCAATTTTGGAAATTCATCCTGGAGCAGGCGGAACAGAGTCGCAGGATTGGGGAAATATGCTGCTTCGTATGTATACACGTTGGGCAGAAAAACATCAATTTACGGTAGAAATGCTCGATTATCAAGCAGGGGAAGAGGCTGGAGTTAAGAGTGTAACTTTGCTTATTATAGGGCATAATGCATATGGTTATTTACGTGGTGAAAAGGGTGTGCATCGATTAGTGAGAATTTCTCCTTTTGATTCAGCTAATCGCCGGCATACCTCATTTTCTTCGATAGATATCATGCCTGAGCTTGATGAAGATGTGAAGATAGAAATTAATCCTGATGACTTGAAAGTTGATGTTTATCGTGCGAGTGGAGCAGGAGGTCAACATATTAATAAAACTTCGAGTGCGGTACGAATTACCCATTTGCCAACAGGTATTATTACACAGTCACAAGCGCAACGTTCGCAGTTTAAAAATCGCGATCAAGCAATGAGTATGATGAGAGCGAAGTTATATCAATTGGAAATGGACAAAAAGGCACAAGAAGCAGCAGCTTTAAAAGGAGAACAGTTAGAAATTGGTTGGGGTTCACAAATTCGCTCGTATGTATTCCACCCCTATTCGATGGTGAAAGACCATCGGACGAACTTTGAAACTGGTAATGTTCAGGCAGTAATGGATGGAGATTTAGATGGATTTATTGATGCATATTTAAGGATGCAATTAAATGAATCTTTGTAAGAGTATGTTTCACGATTAGAAATCGTTCACAAAAAACATTGTTAACTTGTCTTGGAGTTCAAAAATTCATTTCACTAGAGACAAAATTAATAAACTATAATATTAAAAATAAAATTCTTACTGTTTTTGAAACAGAATTGTAATTATTGAATGTTATATTGGTAATGTCTAAAAATGAGGTATATTAGGGATATTCTTTGCGTATTTTCAAAAATATATCAAGAGTTTTTAACTTTACATACGAGGAGGGAAATTATTTTCATGGGTGTGATCAAAACGAAAAATAGTATTAATAATAATACTATGATTGAAATGAATAATGTTGTGAAAAAGTATAGCAATGGAACAACAGCAATTCGTGGGTTAGATGTTATTATTAAGCCAGGAGAGTTTGTCTATGTGGTAGGTCCATCTGGTGCTGGTAAATCCACTTTTGTGAAATTGATGTATCGTGAAGAGAAAGTGAGTCAAGGAGAAGTTTACGTAGCCGGATGGGATTTGTCGAGGATGAGAAAGAGAGAAGTTTCTTTTTTACGTCGAGAAGTAGGAGTTGTGTTTCAAGATTATAAATTATTGCCGAGAAAGACGGTATACGAGAATGTAGCATATGCAATGCAGGTGATTGGTAAGAGGCCCCGGGAGGTTAAAAAGAGAGCGGTAGAAGTGCTTGATTTAGTAGGTTTAAAGCATAAAGTGAGGATGTTCCCAGATGAATTATCGGGGGGAGAGCAGCAACGTGTCGCAATTGCTCGTGCGATTGTTAATACTCCTAAAGTGCTGGTAGCAGATGAGCCAACAGGGAATTTGGATCCAGAAAACTCTTGGGAAATTATGAATCTCTTGGAGCGGATTAATTTACAGGGAACGACCATTTTAATGGCTACTCATAATGCGCAAATTGTAAATACTTTGCGTCACCGTGTGATCGCTATAGAAAGTGGTCGGATTATTCGTGATCAGCTGGAAGGAGAATATGGATACGATGATTAGAACTTTTTTTAGGCACGTTTTAGAAAGTTTCAAAAGTTTAAAGCGAAATTTTTTAATGACGCTTGCTTCTGCTTTTACAGTAACGGTAACGTTGTTTTTGGTTGGATGTTTTTTGTCCGCCATTATGAATTTAAGAGAAATTGCTTCAGAAATTGAAAATAATGTGACTGTTTCGGTTTATGTTGAAGTAGGAACTGAAAAAAAAGAACAGAATATTTTAAAGAATCAGCTTAAAAAGATTAAGCATGTAAAGAAGATCGATTTTTCTGGGAAAGATGCTCAGTTAAAGGAGATGAAGGATACATTAGGGGAAACTTGGGATTTATTCCAGGGGGATAGTAATCCGCTTTACGATGTGTTTATTTTAAATACAGATAATCCAAGTCAAACAAAACAGGTTGCAGATGCTGCAAAGAAATTAAAACATGTGGATGATTCTCAATATGGTGGAGAAAAAACAGATATGCTAATTTCTATTATGGAGAAGATTCAGGTTTTGGGATCTATCGTAACAGGACTCATATTGATTTTAGCGATATTCTTAATTACGAATACTGTACGGATGACAATTCTTTCTAGGCAAAAGGATATTCAAATTATGCGTTTAGTAGGAGCTGAAAATGGATTTATTCGATGGCCTTTCTTTTTGGAAGGTGCATGGATTGGAATTCTTGGATCAATCATTCCAATTACTTTAATCTTCTTCTTATATAGGTTGGCATATTGTCGTGTAAATCCGGGACTTGTTCGTGGACATTATTCTATGTTACGTCCTGCGATTTTATTACCACAAATTACTGTTTTGTTAGTATTGATGGGAGTGTTGATTGGTGCGTTTGGCTCAATTTTAGCTATGAGAAGATTCTTGAAATTGTAAGAAATCTTGGACGGATTCTAAGTATAAAAGAAATAAAAAGCGTATTAATCATGAATTATATGATTAGTGCGCTTTTTAAAATTAATTGGAAAATTAAAATAGCAAATCATAGATTTCCATCGCTACAAGATCGAGATCATCAAATTCTCCTACTTCGTCATTATCAATATATTTGAGAATAAAGATAGAAGTGGAAATATCGTAAGTAATTTCTGCTTTCAATTTTCCATCTTTCTCAAAGCGTCGAACTTGTTTTTCGTTGTCAGTTGACCTCATCATCGCTTCAAGGCGATCTATAATAGCTTTAAGTTGTGATTTCATAAGGTATATCTCCTAATAAGACGATTCCTAAATAAAAAATTTTTCAAATTGGTTTCATTTTACCAAAGAACAAGATAATTAGTTATTGAAAATGTGATAATGTACCTTTCGGTTTCCGGCAACGAAAGGTACATTTAAAGAGATGAGTTAAGATTTTTACGATGTCAGATTGCCAAGGATATCTTTTACCGTTGTGATTTCATTGACACGGTAAGCATTTGAACCTGCAAAAAGAAGAGCTTCTTCTGTTTTGTGGTTTACAGCATTGAGTAAGGCCTCTGATATACAAAAAGGAATGTCTTTACGGTTACATAATTTTAAAAGTAAACAATTCCGACATTTTTTTATTGGAATTGTTTTAGTTTTTATCACAGAGGTGAAAGTATTCTTGATCGCTCGTCCTGGCATTCCAACAGGAGATTTGATGATTTCAATATCTTCTTTTTTAGCGTTTAGATAGCGTTCTTTGAAGTCGTTAGGTGCGTCACATTCGATAGTACCCACAAAACGTGTGGCCATTTGTACTCCTGAACATCCAAGTGATAGATAATGTTTTATATCTTCCTTAGTATATACACCGCCAGCAAAGACAACAGGTACGTTGATCTGAAACATTTTAGCATATTGATTAACGATTTCAATGATCTTTTTAACTTCTGAATCCATTTGATTAGCAGCAGATTCGATTTCTTCGTATTTAAATCCTAGATGCCCTCCGGCCAGAGGTCCTTCTATTATGACAAAGTCAGCTGTTCGTTGGTAACGTTTTGCCCACATTTTCAAAAGAACTTTTGCACCTTTGCTGCTGGAAATAATCGGAGCAAATTTTGTCTTACTTCCTTTTACAAGTTCAGGAAGATTGATTGGTAAACCAGCACCTGAAATAATGACATCTGCTCCAATTTCCACACAACGTCTGATGATTTTTTCATATTCAAATTGTGCTACCATCACGTTGAAGCCAATAATTCCGTTTTTTGCAATTTTTTTTGCTTTTTCAAATTGTTCTTTGATAGCAAATAGGTTTGCCTTCATCGTATTTTTTTCAAAATCATCACATTGATATCCGATTTGAGCGGTTGAAAGGATACCGATTCCACCTTCACGTGCAACTGAGCCTGCAAGACGATGAAGACTGACACCGATTCCCATTCCACCTTGAATAATTGGTATTTTAGCGGTTAATTCGCCAATTTTTAAGGGGTTAAAAGTCATGAATTTTTTCTCTCAATCTCTTTGTTATAATCAATTATTTTTAGATTTTTGTTTTCTTTTTTTACGCAAATTTTCGTGATTTTACCATTTATCATTATACTTTTGTGAGAAAATTCATTAGACCTCTTGCGAAACCAAACATTAAGCATCAACCATCATCTCGAATATGATAGGCTTCACGCTTGCCAAGCAGGGAAACTTTTCGGGTTTGCACGTTTATCTTCTATACATTAATTATGTTTCGCAAGGAATCTATTTCATTTATAGATCGTCAACAGATTTTTAGTATGATACACTAAGAACTGTGCTTTCAGACTCAAAAATGAAAACAAAATTTTCACAAATTTATTGTCAATTTTCAAGTGAGTCGATTATTAGAGTTACCCACATGATATAATTTCTATTTCTTATTTTCAATAAGAGTTTTTTTATGAGTATATGTAAATATTTATGAGACACATGAAGCGGTACCTCATAAATATTGATACATAACAGTATATTTAAAGGATTGTTTTTTTAGGAGCAGACTGCTATAGTTTTGCTGTTGAATGTTTTGTATTATGAATCGATTTCCTTAAAACATCGTAGCAAGAAAAATCGAGACGATTTTTTGAGATGGTGAGGTGGATGGAGTTTAGAAATGATGCAGTATGCTAAAATAAGCTCAACAGCTCATTATGTTCCTGAAAAGCAAGTGACGAATGATGATCTTGCACAGATCATGAATACGAATGACGAATGGATTCGTACGCGAACCGGGATTGCTAGCCGGCATATTGCGGTAACGGAGAATACGTCTGAGCTGTGTACGAAGGTAGCGAAATTATTACTAGAAAAAGCCGAAATAGCAGCAAGTGAATTAGACTTTGTTTTGGTGGCAACAATGACTTCAGATTATGCGATGCCTAGTACTGCGAGTATTGTTCAAGGAAATATTGGAGCTGTGAATTCTTTTGCGTTTGATCTATCAGCAGCGTGTTCAGGTTTTGTTTATGCTTTGTCGGTAGCAGATAAGTTGATCTGTAGTGGTGTATATCGTGCAGGCCTTGTTATTGGTGCAGAGGTAATTTCAAAGATTTTAGATTGGAACGATCGTTCTACAGCATCTCTTTTTGGAGATGGTGCCGGAGGTGTATTGTTAACAAGCAGTGATCAACCTTGTGTTTTGGCAGAGAAGTTACATGCAGATGGAACGCGTAGTAAATTACTAACGGCAGGATTTTTTCCGCTAAGCTCACCATATTCTTCTTCGGAGGAAGTATATGACGAAGCATATTTGAAGATGGAGGGGCGTGGAATTTTTGACTTTGCTATTCGTGATATTCCGAAAAATATTCTAGAAGTTTTGGCAAATGCTAAAATTTCAGCAACCGAAGTAAATGCTTACTTATTACACCAGGCAAATATTAGAATTATCGAAAAGATTGCGAAAAAATTGCAGATTCCAACAGCGAGATTTTTATTGAATATAGAGGAGTATGGGAATACGAGTGCAGCCTCGATTCCTATCTTGCTAAGTGAAGCTGTCGAAAAAGGGGAACTTGTTTTAGGTTCCAGACAAAAAGTGGTGTTAACAGGTTTCGGTGGAGGTTTGACTTGGGGTACTATCCTGCTTTCCCTGTAACTGTAGCATATTAGTCGTTTTTTTAGCGCCTGTCAGTGATTTCGGAGCTCAAAAATTTTCACTGCTAGGAGATTTTAGACAGACTTTAAGTAAATCAACTATAAAAATATTTTTAATTGGAGGATTTAGTTATGGGAACATTTGAAAAAATTAAAGAGATTATTGTGGAAGAATTAGGAAAAGAGCCGGAAGAAGTAAAATTGACAACTTCTTTTGAAGATTTAGATGCGGATTCTTTAGATTTTTTCCAAATTATTAATGAGATTGAAGATGCATTTGATGTGAAAATTGAATCTGAAGAAGGATTAAATACAGTAGAAGATTTAGTTAAATTTGTGGATAACGCAAAGAATTGATAATAATACAAAAGGATCTCTTTCAAATTGAGGGAAGGGATCTATTTTGATGGGCCTTTTACGAGATTAACCTCTTTATAACCTGATTAAACGTCGTATTGAGAATGTAGGGTTGATTACGTAAGAGGTTTATCAATGTATGAAAAACTATAAAGCAGAAGAGGGAAACCTAGTGAAATCAGAATTGATAGATTTATTGGGAATTAAGTATCCCATTTTTCAAGGTGGAATGGCTTGGGTTGCAGATGGGGATTTAGCAGGTGCAGTTTCCAAAGCAGGAGGTCTTGGAATTATTGGTGGCGGAAATGCACCTAAAGAAGTTGTTCAAAAAAATATTCATAGAATTAAAGAGATGACTAATAAGCCTTTTGGAGTCAATATTATGCTATTATCACCTTTTGTTGAGGATATTGTTGATTTGGTTATTGAAGAAGGTGTAAAAGTTGTGACTACTGGAGCAGGTAGTCCTGCAAAGTATATGGAACGTTTTAAAGAGGTTGGTATGTTTGTTATCCCTGTTGTTCCTTCGGTGGCATTAGCTCGTAGAATGGAAAAAATCGGTGTTGATGCGGTGATTGCTGAGGGCATGGAAGCAGGCGGACATATTGGTAAATTGACGACGATGACTTTAGTTCGTCAAGTAGTAGAAGCAGTAAGCATTCCTGTAGTGGCTGCTGGTGGAATTGCAGATGGTGCGGGTGTGGCAGCAGTGTTTTGTTTAGGTGCAGAAGCTGTGCAGGTTGGCACCAGATTCGTAGTTGCAAGAGAGTCCAATGCTCATGCTAACTATAAGCAGAAAATTTTAAAGGCGAAAGATATTGATACCGTAATCTCAGGTCAACATTTTAGTCACGCTGTACGCTCGCTGAAAAATAAATTAACACGTGCATTTGATGAAGCTGAAAAAGCTGCTTTCAGACAAGACAATCCTGATTTGACAGTTTTTGAAGAAATGGGTGCTGGGAAACTACCTGCTTCAGTTATTTATGGAGATGTTGATAATGGTTCGGTGATGGCTGGACAAATCGCAGGGTTGATTTCAAAAGAAGAAAGTGTTGAAGAAATTTTGGTAGATCTTTATGAAGGTGCACAAAAAGTGATTGCTAAAGAATCGCAGCGTTGGTTTGGGTAAGTGAAGTAGGAGGTCTAGTAATGGCAGTTGGTTATCTTTTTGCTGGGCAAGGGGCACAGATGCTTGGTATGGGGGAAGAGTTGTACCATCGAGAAAAACAGGTAAGAGAAATTTTTGCGCAAGCCAGTGAAGCGCTTGGATATGATATTGCCAAATTGATTTTTGAAGAAGAAGATAAGTTGAATCAAACACAGTACACGCAACCTGCAGTTTTAACGGTAAGTGTTGCGTTTTGGTGTTTACTTGAAAAAAAAGGTTTACAAGCAGATGTAATGTCAGGATTAAGTTTAGGTGAATATTCTGCATTAGTGGCAAGTGGAGCCTTTGATTTTCAGGATGCACTTTCTTTGGTTAATAAGCGTGCTCATTATATGGCAGAAGCTGCTCCATCTGGGGTTGGTAAAATGGTAGCGGTGATGAATGCGTCACGTGAATTAATTGAAGAAAAATGTATGGAAGCTCAACGTTTTGGCGTGGTTGCTCCTGCGAATTACAACACACCTTTGCAGATTGTGATTGGCGGTGAGGTAAAAGCAGTGAATGAAGCAGTGGCGTTGTTGAGTGCAGCTAGTGTGAAACGAATGGTTCCGCTTAATGTTAGTGGTCCTTTCCATACATCGTTACTTAAGCCTGCTTCTGAAAAATTGGCGAAGGCATTAGAAGAAATTACTATTCATGATTTGAAAATTCCTGTGATTTCAAATACAACGGCCAAGGTTATGAAACGTGAAGAAGTCAAAGATCTTTTGACGAGACAAGTAATGTCTGCCGTTCATTTTGATGAAAGTATTGAAATGATGAAGTCTATGGGAGCTAGAACTTTTGTAGAGATAGGTCCAGGGAAAGTGTTATCTGGATTTTTGCGCAAAATTGATAAAGATTTGTCTACTTCTAGAGTTGAAAATTTAGTTACCTTGGAAGAAACCTACGAAATATTGGGAGGAAATTCATGAGTGTCAAGGGAAAAAATGTCTTTATCACAGGTTCCACACGAGGCATCGGCAAAGAGATTGCCGTAAGTTTTGCACGTAATGGTGCGAATGTTGTTGTGAATGGACGCAAGAAAGTTTCTTCTGATTTCTTAGCAGAGCTTGCTGATTTTGGTGTAAAAGCGATTGGTGTTGTTGGAGATGTTTCGGAGCAAAAACAAGCAGAAACAATGATTCTTGCAGCAGAGGAAAAATTGGGATCTGTGGATATTTTAATAAATAATGCAGGAATTACGAATGACAAACTTATGCTTAGGATGACTGAGGCAGACTTCGAGCAAGTATTGAAGGTAAATCTTACTGGAATGTTTAATATGATTCAGGCAGTTTTAAAGAAGATGGTGAAACGTAGGACAGGTTCAATTATCAATATGAGTTCGGTGGTTGGTTTGATGGGAAATGTTGGTCAAACTAATTATGCGGCATCTAAAGCTGGTGTGATTGGTTTAACAAAATCTGTTGCTCGAGAAGTTGCAAGTCGCGGAATCACGGTAAATGCAATTGCTCCTGGATTTATTCAAACGGAGATGACGGAAGTGATTTCTGAAAAGATGAAAGAAGTCATGCTTTCTCAGATTCCTTTGAAGAGACTTGGAAATACAAGTGATGTGGCAAAGGTAGCATTATTTTTAGCAGAGTCAGAGTATTTGACTGGGCAGGTTATTAATGTTGATGGTGGTTTGGTAATGAATTAATGGTTGAAGTATGAAGAAGTGATCACTATCTTTCTGAGATTTAAGGTATTATTAGAGTTGAAATGATGAAGTTAATTTTTAAGAAATGTGAAAGGTGAGCTAATGAATCGAGTAGTCATTACAGGTTACGGTGTTACTTCGCCGATTGGCAATACACCAGAGAAATTTTGGGAAAGTTTGCATGACGGGAAAATTGGTTTAGGACCAATTACAAGATTTGATGCAAGACCTACAGGAATTAGTGTAGTAGGTGAAGTTAAGGATTTTCCTTTTGATAAATATTTCCAGAAGAAGGATGCTAAGCGTATGGATTTATTTTCTTTGTATGGTATTTATGCAGCTGCAGAGGCAGTTGATATGGCAAATATTAATACAGAAGAGATAGATGTGGATCGTTTTGGTGTGATTGTTGGTTCTGGAATCGGAGGTTTACCTACAATTCAAGAACAAGTTATCAGAATGCATGATCGAGGGATGAATCGTGTGGCTCCATTGTTTGTTCCAATGTCAATTTCAAATATGGCGGCTGGTAATATTGCATTGCGTTTAGGAGCAAAAGGAATTTGTACATCGATTACCACTGCATGTGCTTCAGCGACTAATTCGATTGGAGAGGCGTTCCGCAATATTAAATTTGGTTATTCGGACATCATTCTTGCAGGAGGAGCGGAAGCTTCCATTTGTGAGATAGGTATTTCTGGTTTCGCATCTTTAACAGCTTTATCGAAAGAAACAGATCCTACTAGGGCTTCGATTCCATTTGACAAGGATCGCAATGGTTTTGTAATGGGGGAAGGCGCAGGAATTTTGGTTCTTGAATCTCTTGATCATGCTTATAAACGTGAAGCGAAGATTTTTGGAGAAGTGGTTGGTTATGGTGCAACTTGTGATGCTTATCACATGACTAGTCCAGAACCTTCTGGAAATGGAGCGGCAAGAGCGATGAAATTAGCAATTGATGAAGCAGGAATTACTACTTCTCAAGTTGGTTATGTAAATGCACACGGGACTTCTACACAAGCTAATGAAAAAAGCGAGAGTATAGCTATTGAAACGGTGTTTGGCTCTAAGAAAAATCCATTGGTTTCTTCAACTAAATCTTTTACGGGTCATCTTTTAGGAGGTGCTGGTGGAATTGAAGCAATTGTAACATTGCAATCACTTGAGAATCAGTTTGTTCCAGCGACTATGGGAACAAGAGAGTTAGATGAAGATATGAGTATTGATGTAGTTATTGAAAAAGGAAGGGACCACACTTTTGAATATGCAATCAGTAACTCGCTAGGATTTGGTGGACATAATGCGGTAATTGCATTAAGGAAATGGAGCGGAGAATAATGGATTTTAAAGGAATTCGTGACCTTGTCAAACAATTTGATGATTCTTCATTGACGGAATTAGATTTACGGAAAGCAGATTTTGAATTGTATTTGAATAAGAACTTGCAGCCTGGCCGCAAGAGTGATTTTTCTAGGAAAGATTCCGTTTCATCGGTTGATAAGGAATCTTCTAAAGTAAATATCGAAACAAATTCTCCTCAAATTCAAGAGGATGTGATGGTTTCTCCAATTGTGGGGGTGGTTTATTTACAACCCTCTCCTGATGATTCGCCCTATGTAGTTGTTGGCGAATCTGTTGAAGCAAATCAGACGATCTGTATAATCGAAGCGATGAAGATGATGAATGAAATTCCTGCGGGTAGAGCTGGTGTGGTTACCGAGATTTTTGTAGAAAATGAGCAGGTAGTTGGAATCGGAGATCCCTTGTTTCAGATTCATTAGTGATGTATATTTTTAATCGTAAAGCAGACTCTTAGATAGTTCGATTATATTTTTAAGCCGGCGCCCCTTATGTAGCTTAATTTCGGAAAAATCTAACGATGGATGAGGGGAGAAAAAACGAGAATGGGAATTATTTATCTAGAAAAAAACGTTCATGACGCATTTATGGAACGAATGGATATGATTTTTGAGAAATTTGATCACTTATTGATTGCTTTTTCAGGTGGAAAAGATTCGGGGGTTTTGTTGGAGCTGGTTCATCAGTATTATCAATTGCAACGTCCGAGTGCTCAAATATCTGTATATCATATTGATTACGAAGGAAATTATCAACAAACGATTGATTATGTAAGTCGTTGTATGGGGAAGTATTCGGAGTTTGACTATTATCATTTGTGTATGCCGATTTCTGCTTCTTGTGGAGTTTCCATGTATCAATCCACATGGATGCCATGGAATCCTGATGAAAAAAATATTTGGTTTCGAGAGTTACCAAAAAATTCGATCAATTTAGAAAACCATTCATTTGACTTTTTTAAAGTAGGTATGTCAGATTATATATTTCAGGAGAAATTTAGCAAATGGCTTCATAAAAAGAAAAAAGCGAAAAGAATGGCTGTTTTGATAGGAATTCGCGCTCAGGAGAGTCTTCATCGATATCATGCTGTGACAAGGAATGATTCTTTTTATATGTTTGGAAATATTCATTATAGTCGAAGAATTACATCCAATGTATTTAATTTTTATCCGATTTATGACTGGAGTGTGGAAGATGTTTGGACGGCAAATGCGAAATTTGGTCTAGATTACAATCGATTGTACGATTTGTATTACAAATCAGGAGTTGCTGTTTCAAATATGCGTGTGGCTAATCCTTTTCATGAATGTGGAATTCATTCATTGAAGTTGTATCGCTCCATTGAGCCCAATACCTGGAATCGACTGATTGGTCGAGTAAACGGAGCAAATTTTGCGGCAATGTATGGTGGGACAAAAGCGTTTGGATATAGAGAAATTTCTTTACCTGAGGGACATACGTGGAAGACGTATACAAATTTTTTACTGAAATCTTTGCCAAAGAGTGTTCGTGAAATTTATTTGCGAAAATTTATTTCTTCGAAAAAATATTGGCTGGATAAAGGCGGAACATTACCTATTTCAGTGATTAAAGAATTGAAAGAAAAAGGAATTATTTTTGAGAATTTAGGGAAACCGACTCGAAATAGAAAGTACAAAAGAGAGTATGAGGTTGTCCGTTTTAAGGATTACCCAGATGAAGTAGATGTAAAAGATTTTCGATTGGTTCCTTCTTATAAGCGAATGTGTATTACCATTTTTAAGAACGATACATCTTGTCGCTATATGGGATTTGGACAGACGAAAGATGAATTGATAAAGCAAAAGGAGGCAATGGAAGCATGGGAGAATCTTTTGTGAGCCCTGTGTATCACGTGATAAGAGTGCCAATTGAGAAGATTCAAGCGAATGTATATAATCCCAATTGTATGGCTTCTCCGGAGATGAAATTATTGAAGAAATCGATCTGGGAAGATGGTTATACAATGCCAATTGTTTGTTATTACCTGAAAAAAGAAGATCGTTATGAAATTGTGGATGGATTTCATCGTTATTTAGTAATGAAAAATTCAGAGAAAATTGCAAAACGTGAAGAGAATCATTTGCCAGTTTCGGTGATTGACAAACCTGTATCTCATCGAATGGCAAGTACGGTTAGACATAATAGAGCACGAGGAGAACATTCGATTGATCTCATCGTGGATATTGTTCGGCAATTGACGGAAGCGGGACTAAGTGATTCATGGATTCAAAAACATATCGGGATGGATAATGATGAATTACTAAGATTAAAGCAAATTAGTGGCTTAGCAACCTTGTTTGCAGAAAATGATTTTTCAGAAGCGTGGACAGTGGATGATATTATTTAGATGATCTTTTCATTATTGATTTCTATTTTTAAATGCAAAAATCTTATTTGTCATAAAATAGTAAGGTAAATTTTCAAATATAATGTAAGATTTTGATTAAGTAAAAGAAGTAGAGGTGATCATGAGAGATGTCAATCATGAATATTGAAGAGATTAAGAAAATCCTTCCACATCGATACCCTTTTTTATTGATTGATTGTGTGGAAGAGCTGGTTTCTGGTGAGAAAATTGTTTGTAAGAAAAATGTAACAGCTAATGAAGAATTTTTTAATGGCCATTTTCCGAAAGAACCCGTTATGCCAGGGGTTTTGATGGTGGAGGCCTTGGCACAAGCAGGAGTCATTGCACTTCTTTCTTTACCAGAATTTGAAGGAAAAACAGTGTATTTTGGTGGTATGGATAAAGTAAAATTTCGCCGTAAAGTAGTTCCAGGAGATACGCTAAAGCTAGAAGTAGAAATTTTAAAACTTCGAAATGGTGCAGGTATTGGCAAAGGTGTGGCATTTGTCAAGGGAAAGAAAGCTGTAGAAGCACAAATGACATTTATGATAGGGGGATAAATTTTATATTTTGGCAATATCTTTCCCAAGAAGAATGCGGATGTGTAAAATAAACTTTTACCTTATCTTTCAATAATTAAATAATTAATTCCGGAAAACTCCATAACAAGTTTTATTTTTACGAATTCGCCGATGTTTAGACTTTCGTCTAATTTTTAGAAATAGATCTAAATTTATTGTCTTCATCAAACCTTGATCAATCCAATTGTAAAGCATTTTAGTACAAGGAATCGTTTTCAGGCAAATTGTAACATAAAACCGTCCACCCATCAAAACTCAGTTAATCAGCACGTTAAGCATTGTCCAGGGAAAGGTGGAGATTTTTTGAGGTGCTTTTTCCTCAAAAAATACTACCTA
>JAITQW010000036.1 GCA_031288715.1 Lactobacillales bacterium
TCTATCACCAATTGGATAATCTTCTTGGACAATCTTAACTTTATTTCTTTTATTTGTCTCAATTAACAATATGCCCTCAGTTGACTCACCCACATAAACAACTCTATGCGGATTGGTTCTCAATTCTCGTATAACCATCAACCCACGCTTCGCACGTGTCAACCTTGGCAGATCACTAATTAACATCCTTTTAACTGCACCACGCTGTGTCACAATAACAATAGACGCCTCACTATCCTCCTGAACGAGCAAACCATTAACAACAAAATCGCCTTCCTTCAGATTCATCGACTTTACACCCGCAGCCTTTGCGCCAATAACAGAGACTTCACTAAGTGAAAAACGTAACCCAAATCCACGATGACTAAACAATACAATGTCTTGAGCATTCTCTTCATTCACCAACTCAACATCTTGAACTTGATCTGTATCTTTTAACTTGATCGCGGCCAACGAACGCGTCTTATAAGTCCGCCAAGGAGA
Organism: Lactobacillales bacterium; assembly: GCA_031288715.1. Classification (GTDB taxonomy): domain Bacteria; phylum Bacillota; class Bacilli; order Lactobacillales; family Streptococcaceae; genus JAIRLR01. The sequence continues at coordinate 484 of JAITQW010000036.1, forward strand.
AAATTCAGTAAGTTTTGTCTGTTTGATCATTCCATTCTTAGTAACCAACAAAAGATTCTTCTGCTTATCCAGCTCTCTAAACAAAATTACCTTGATAATCGACTCTTCCGAAGAAAAAGTTTGAATAGTTTGTGATAGGTGATCTCCAACATCTTTCCATTTCAAATCAGGCAATTCATGAACCGGACGATAAATCACCTGTCCAAAATTCGTCACAATTAAAACATGCGCATGGGTATTCACCTGTACTTGATACACAACATAATCTCCATCTTTTAATCCAGTATTTTCACCTTTAGAAGCTTGATATGAACGTAAACTACTACGTTTCACATATCCATCATGAGTAATTGTTAACATTACATCTTCACTAGAAATCAAAATCTCTGTATCAATAATAATCTCACTAACTTTTTCCTCAATCACGGTCCTTCGAGGATTCCCAAATTGCTTCTTTACTTCACGAAGCTCTTTTTTCATCACAGCAAATAACACCTTTTTATCCTTCAAAATAAAAGACAGCTCCGTAATCTTGCTCGCCAACTCTTCTTTTTCTTCTTGTAATTGTGTAATATCCGTATTCGTTAATCGGTACAATTGCAAAATGACAATTGCTTCAGCTTGCTCTTCTGAGAATTCAAAAAAATCCATCAAATTTTGCTTCGCATCTTTCCGATCTTTCGATGCACGAATTTTTTCTATCACTTGATCTAAAATCGAAAGCGCCCTGATCAAACCTTCCACAATATGCTGCCGTTTTTTTGCCTTCTTTAAATCAAACAATGAACGCTTCGTCAAAATCTCCTTACGATGCTCAATATAACTCTGCAGAATCGAAAGTAGTCCTACCTGTTTGGGATGCCCCTCAACAATTGCCACCATATTGAAATGATAATTCACTTGCAAATCCGTGTGCTTCAACAAATAATTCAAAATCCCCTGCGCATTAACACCTTTCTTCAACTCCACAACCATCCGCATTCCCGTACGATCTGATTCATCACGCACTTCAGCAATTCCATCCACTTTTTTCATCAAACGAATCTCATCAATCCTTTTCACCAAAGTAGATTTATTTACCTCATAAGGAATTTCATGAATAATAATCTGTTCCTTTCCACCTTTCATATCTTGAATCTCAATCTTAGAACGTAAAACAACCTTGCCACGTCCTGTTTCATATGCTTTGTAAATCTCGTTTTTTCCCTGCAAAATCGCTCCTGTCGGAAAATCAGGTCCCGGAATCAACTCCATAATCTTTGCTAAACTCGCTCCCGGATGATCAATTAAATAAACAACACCATCGATAACCTCCGCTAAATTATGCGTTGGAATCTCTGTAGCATACCCAGCAGAAATGCCAGTAGATCCATTCACTAAAAGATTTGGAAACTTCGCTGGCAATACCGTAGGTTCTTTTTCTGTATCATCAAAATTCCAAACAAATTCAACTGTCTCTTTTTCGATATCAGCAAGCAGTTCTCCAGAGACTCTCGATAAACGCGCCTCAGTATACCGCATCGCAGCTGCTGGATCATTATCTCTCGAACCATTGTTTCCATGCATTTCAATCTGTATTTCACGCAATTTCCAATCCTGACTCATCCGCACCATAGCTTCATAAATCGAGCTGTCACCATGTGGATGAAAATTTCCCATAATGTTTCCTACAGACTTTGCAGATTTACGAAATCCTTTATCATACGTATTTCCATCCTTATTCATGGAAAACAAAATGCGCCTTTGCACAGGTTTCAATCCATCGCGAATGTCTGGCAAAGCACGTTCTTGAATGATGTATTTTGAATACCTTCCGAAACGATCTCCCATTACTTCTTCTAAAGATAATTCTTGAATTCCACCTGTTTCCATTTTTTATGACACCTCATCATCAAATAAATTGATTTCTTCAAAAACTTCTTCCTTTTTATTTTCTTGTATTAAATCTACATCTGTACCTAAAGCTCCATTCTCAATCTTTGTAGGATACCCCATCTGTAAAATATCGATCGACTCCTGCTCCTTGTCAACTTCACTGGTTAGATCCAAAATCGAACCCTCTTCTGCCAACGTAAACCGAACATGATGTTCAATCCATTGACGTCGCGGTTCCACCTTATCTCCCATCAAAGTACTCACACGCCTCTCTGCTTGCGCTGCATCATCAATACACACACGAATAAGCGTCCGTTTGTCAGGATCCATCGTCGTATCCCATAATTGATCCGCATTCATTTCACCTAACCCCTTGTAACGCTGTAAGATATACCCTTTACCAATCTTTTGAATCACCTTTGTCAATTCATTTTCAGTCCAAGCATACTCAAGTATTAACTTTTTCCCCACGCCTTTAGAAACCTTGTACAATGGCGGCAAAGCAAGATAAATTTTCCCAGCTTCAATCAACGGCTTCATATAGCGATAGAAAAACGTCAGCAACAACACTTGAATATGAGCTCCATCGGTATCCGCATCGGTCATAATCACAATTTTATCGTAATTTACATCATCAATAGAAAATTCAGGACCCACACCTGCACCAATGGTATAAACCATGGTTTGAATTTCTTCATTTTTCAAAATATCTTGCATCTTAGCTTTTTCAGTATTTAACACTTTACCACGTAACGGCAAAATCGCTTGAAATTTGCGGTCTCTTCCTTGCTTGGCAGAACCACCCGCAGAATCTCCTTCGACAAGATATAATTCATTTTTTTTAGGATTACGTGACTGCGCAGGCGTCAACTTTCCAGAAAGTAAACACTCAGCTTTTTTCTTCTTACCTGAACGTGAATCTTCTCTGGCTTTTCGTGCTGCCTCCCTTGCTTCTCTTGCCTTAATTGCCTTACGAATCAACGTTTGAGCCAGCTCATTGTTCTCCTGAAGAAAAAACATCAACTGTTCCGTAATCACCTGTTCTACCACAACTTTCCCTGCAGGAGAACCTAACTTATCCTTTGTTTGCCCTTCAAACTGTAATAAATTCTCTGGAACTAAAACCAATAATACCGCTGCTAAACCTTCACGAAAATCTGAACCTTCTAAGTTTTTTTCCTTTTCTTTAAGCAAATTCATCTTCCTGGCATATTCATTTAATACCTTAGTCAAAGATTTTTTAAAGCCTGTCTCATGAGTTCCGCCATCTCTTGTTCGCACATTGTTTACAAAACTTAAAATTGTCTCAGAATATCCATCATTGTATTGAAAAGCAACTTCTACCTCAATTCCTTGCCTCTTTCCTGAAAAATACAAAACCGAACTCATTGTTTCTTTATCTTCATTCAAATAATTAACAAATTCCTTCACACCCTCTCGGTAATGAAAAATTTTTGTTTCTTTATTTTCCTTACGAAGATCCGTTAAAGTAAACTGAACATCCTTCAATAAAAATGCTGACTCACGAAGCCGCTCAACTAAAATTTCATCGCTAAATTTCGTAGTTGAAAAAATCGAAGCATCTGGTAAAAAATGAATCTTCGTTCCATCATGCTGCTTCGTCTTGCCAATTTTTTCTAAACCTGTCACAGGTTTTCCGCCGTTTTCAAAACTTTGTCAATACTGAATACCCTCCCTCACAATGGTTACTTGAAGCCAAGAACTCAACGCATTGACCACTGAAGAGCCCACGCCATGCAATCCACCAGAAGTTTTATATCCACCTTGACCAAACTTTCCGCCTGCATGCAAAACAGTAAAAATAACTTCTACCGTCGCTTTGCCAGAATCATGCATACCCACAGGCATTCCACGCCCTTCATCACTTACAGAAATAGAATTATCTTCATAAATTACAACATCTATTGAACGACCAAAACCAGATAACGCTTCATCCACAGCATTATCCACAATCTCATACACCAAATGATGAAGACCTCGACCATCCGTCGAACCAATATACATCCCTGGTCGTTTACGAACAGCTTCCAATCCTTCCAATACTTGAATAGAAGTGTCATCATAACTCGTTAATTGCTTTTTCGTCACAAATTACCATCCTAACTTTATTACATACCAATACAATACTTTTATCTCTCAACAACAGCTTCATCATACGGCAAAAAAATGTAAATTGTAAACATATCGAATTGCGTCATCAAAAACACCCGCGAACCCTCTATCGTTGCACGCCAAACGCATGAAACTCTCCCCTCAACACTACTGGGATTCCGAGATATCTCAAACGAAAAGATAGAAAAGAAAAAATTACAAATCAAATAATTTATCGATCATGTTCTCAAACTG
>JAITQW010000001.1 GCA_031288715.1 Lactobacillales bacterium
ATTTTATTATATTTCAACACAAAATAAATCAAAAGCGATGCTTATTAGCAATTAGGCTTATTAGCAATTAGTATAGTAGCACATCATTTTTAGCTATGTTTTCAAAAACATCTTCTTAAACATGAATAAATAATAGCAAATTCTCATTAGATAGTGCCTACATAAATGTCTTCTTAACAAAAATAGTAGCAAATTTTTATTAGGTAGTGTTTACATAAATGTTCCCTTAACATAAGCTTGATTTAAGCCAATGGACAGTAAAGATACATACCACCGTTTTTCTTCAAAATTCAATATATTTTTCCTGACTAATCAGTGAGAATTTTTGCTGATCAATGATACAGAAAATTTGACGATTCATGTGAAATGATGATAAACTCTCACATGGTGCTTCATTGCTGGTTGTTATTTTAGAAGATGGAAACTTTTTAGTTCCATGAATGCAACGTGCTGACAGAGATGGATCATTTGGTGCGAAAGAATCGTATATTTTTTTATCAAAAAATGAACCGCCCGGAAGTGTGGTTTTAAAATCACATCAATAATGTTGTGTTTTGTACAAATGAAAGTTACTTTTTGAGATTATAGAGAGTCTATATTTAGATTAGGAAAGAATTCAAAAAAAGAGGAGGAAGACAAGGAATGCCTACAATTAATCAATTAGTACGTAAACCTCGTAAATCAAAAACTGGAAAGTCAAATTCTCCAGCTTTGAACAAAGGATATAACAGTTTCAAAAAAATTCAAACGGATGTTAACTCTCCGCAAAAACGTGGAGTGGCTACACGTGTAGGAACAATGACACCGAAAAAACCAAACTCTGCACTTCGTAAATATGCTCGTGTGCGTTTGTCAAACTTGATTGAAGTGACTGCTTATATTCCAGGAATTGGTCATAATCTACAGGAACATAGTGTTGTTTTGCTTCGTGGTGGACGTGTGAAGGATTTGCCAGGGGTACGTTACCATGTTGTTCGTGGAGCACTTGATACAGCTGGAGTTACGGATCGTAAGAAAGGTCGTTCGAAATATGGAACTAAGAAACCTAAATAATTTAGAATTTCAGGAGAAGACGTAAGATTTTTTTATTAAAGATGAAGATTTTTTCAAAATTTTTATTCATTAAAATGGGCAGAAAGTGTAGAAAAAGGAGGAAATTGGATGTCACGGAAAGGACAAGCGCCAAAGCGCGAAGTATTGCCAGATCCAATGTATGAATCAAAGTTAGTTACACGTTTAATTAATCGAGTGATGAAGGATGGAAAACGTGGAGTTGCTGCAAATATTATTTATTCTGCGTTTGAGCAGGTGAGAGAGTCTACAGGAAACAATCCTTTGGAAGTATTTGAACAAGCAATGAAGAATATTATGCCAATGCTAGAGGTAAAAGCTCGTCGTGTGGGTGGTTCGAATTATCAGGTTCCTGTAGAAGTTAGACCAGTTCGTCGCACAACCCTTGGGCTTCGTTGGTTAGTAAATTATGCTCGTTTGCGTGGAGAACACACAATGCAAGAGCGTCTTGCGAAAGAAATTATGGATGCTGCAAACAATACAGGAGCTTCTGTGAAAAAACGTGAAGATACTCACAAGATGGCAGAAGCAAATCGTGCATTTGCACATTATAGATGGTAGTATTTAATTAATTTTGAAGAGTAGGTAATAAGTAAGATAAGTCTTTTACATTATGAGACTTTGTGACAAAGATATAACGATTTTTTCAGATTGTTATGGAGAGGGGACGAATAAGTATGGCACGTGAATTTTCATTAGAAAATACTCGTAACATTGGAATCATGGCTCACATTGACGCTGGTAAAACAACAGCGACGGAGCGTATTTTGTATTACACTGGAAAAATCCATAAAATTGGTGAAACGCATGAAGGTGCTTCACAGATGGATTGGATGGAACAAGAGCAAGAACGTGGAATTACCATCACTTCAGCGGCAACAACAGCTGCATGGAATGGGCATCGTATCAATATTATAGATACTCCAGGACACGTGGACTTTACTGTTGAGGTAGAACGTTCTTTGCGTGTTTTAGATGGAGCAGTAGCAGTTTTGGACGCTCAATCTGGAGTAGAGCCACAAACGGAAACAGTTTGGCGTCAAGCGACAACTTATGGAGTTCCAAGAATTGTTTTTGCTAATAAAATGGATAAAATTGGAGCAGATTTCTTGTATTCGGTTTCGACATTGCATGATCGTTTGCAAGCAAATGCGCATCCTATTCAAATTCCTATTGGAGCAGAAGATAACTTCACAGGTCTGATTGACCTGGTGAAAATGAAAGCGGAAACTTACACGAATGATCTGGGAACAGATATTAAAGAAACAGATATTCCTGAAGATTATGTTGATTTAGCGAATGAATGGCGTGAAAAATTGGTGGAAGCAGTAGCGGAAACAGATGAAGAATTGATGATGAAGTATCTTGAAGGTGAAAAAATTTCTGAAGAGGAATTGAAGAAAGCAATCCGTACGGCAACCATTAACACCCTTTTTTATCCGGTTTTAGCTGGTTCAGCTTTTAAGAACAAAGGTGTTCAATTGTTGCTGGACGCAATTATCGATTATCTTCCCTCTCCAGTGGATATTCCTCCGATCAAAGGAGTTAATCCAGATACGGATGAAGAGGTAGAACGTCCAGCTTCAGATTTTGAGCCGTTTTCAGCATTAGCATTTAAAGTAATGACAGATCCATATGTAGGGCGTTTAACGTTTGTTCGAGTGTACTCTGGAGTTTTAGAATCTGGTTCTTACGTGATGAATGCGACGAAAGGAAAACGTGAACGTGTAGGACGTATTTTGCAGATGCATGCAAACTCTCGCAGTGAAATTTCAAAAGTTTATGCAGGAGATATTGCTGCGATAGTGGGATTGAAGGATTCAACTACAGGAGACACATTATCTGATGAGAAGCAATTGGCAATTTTGGAATCGATGGAATTTCCTGAGCCGGTGATTCAGGTGGCCATTGAACCAAAATCAAAAGCCGATCAAGATAAATTAGGAGTTGCTTTGCAGAAATTAGCGGAAGAAGATCCAACCTTCCGTGCGGAAACGAATTCTGAAACAGGGGAAACAACTATTGCCGGAATGGGAGAACTTCATTTGGATATTATGGTGGATCGTATGCGCCGTGAGTTCAAAGTTGAAGCAAACGTGGGAGCGCCTCAGGTGGCTTATCGTGAAACATTTCGTGGATCGACTCAAGTGGAAGGTAAATTTATTCGCCAGTCTGGTGGTAGAGGTCAGTATGGTCATGTATGGATTGAATTTACTCCTAATGAAGAGGGTGCTGGATTCGAGTTTGAAAATGCGATCGTTGGTGGGGTAGTTCCTCGCGAATACATTCCAGCGGTTGAAAAAGGATTGAAAGATGCTATGCAAACGGGTGTGCTTGCTGGATACCCAATAGTAGACATTAAAGCGAAATTATATGATGGTTCTTACCATGATGTCGATTCCAATGAAACGGCGTTCCGTGTGGCGGCAAGTATGGCGCTTAAAGCGGGTGCAAAGAAAGCCAGTCCTGTTATTTTAGAGCCGATCATGAAAATTGAAGTAGTGATTCCTGAGGAGTATTTGGGAGATATTATGGGACATGTCACTGCTCGTCGTGGGCGTGTAGAAGGGATGGAAGCTCGTGGAAACAGTCAAGTTGTGAATGCGATGGTTCCGCTTGCAGAAATGTTTGGCTATGCGACAACGCTTCGTTCTGCAACACAAGGACGTGGAGTGTTTACGATGACTTTTGATCATTATGAAAATGTGCCTAAGTCTATTCAAGAAGAAATTATTAAGAAAAACGGTGGTACAAGCGTGTAAATTATTATTTTTAAGCTGAGAATATCACTATAAATTTTTTATGGATGTATTTCAGCTCAACGTCAAATACTGTGGATGTTTTTTCAGATTTGAACTGAGTAATTTATTAAGGAAGAACCTTCTTTTTCATTTTTGGTTCTATGTTAAAATAATGTTGGTAAATTTTATCAGCATTATTTTTTGATTGGTTTTTCCAAAACTTTACTTTTGTAAATGACGAGAGCATGGTTAAATAAAGTAGATTGCGTGGATGGCGGAATGGCAGACGCGCTACGTTGAGGTCGTAGTGAGAAAGTTTCTCGTGAGGGTTCAAATCCCTTTCCGCGCATTTGTAATAATGAATTGACTTTCATTATAGGAAATCATAGAATTTTTTCTTTTTTATTTAAAAACATTTACAGAGATGTAATTATATTTGTTTTCGTAAACCTAGTAAATAATTCTTAAAAATAACTGTGGAATCATTTTAATTTTTTATCTGACATTGATTGGTAGAAGATATTTTTCGAAAAATAAGAAGAAAGATCTGAAATGAACTGAGGTTTGTTTCAGATTTTTAACTAAGAAAGGAGTTTTTTTATTGAGTATGGAAGAGTACGAACCTTTAGCTTATAGAATGCGGCCACGAACTTTGGAAGAGGTGGTTGGGCAACGTCATCTTGTGGGTGAAGGAAGAGTGATTGAGCAAATGGTTGCTGCGAAAAAACTTCATTCAATGATTTTGTATGGTCCTCCAGGAGTTGGGAAAACAAGCATTGGAAGTGCGATTGCAGGGTCTACCAAGCACGCTTTTCGTCAGATGAATGCGGCAACAGATACTAAAAAATATTTGCAGGCAATTGTGGAGGAAGCGCGTTTTAGTGGAACGGTTATTTTGTTGTTGGATGAGATTCATCGATTAGATAAAACGAAGCAGGATTTTTTATTGCCTCATTTGGAGAGTGGTAGAATTATATTAATTGGTGCGACGACGGAAAATCCTTACTTTTCAATTCATCCTGCGATTCGATCTCGTACACAGATTTTTGAACTTTATCCTTTGCGGGAAGAGGATGTGATACAAGCGTTAAATAATGCATTGAAGGATGAAGGAAGAGGGCTGAAAAATGATTCTGTGCAGGTGTTACCAGAGGCATTAAAGTATTTAGCAAGGATGGCTCATGGTGATCTTCGAAGTGCTTTTAATATCTTAGAAATTGCAGCTTTTTCCACTTCTTTGAATAAGGAAGGAGAGCGGTTCATTTCTTTAGATGTAATAAAGAAGCTAATTCAGAAAAATGCATTTGCTCATGATAAAGATGGGGATACGCATTATGACATGATTTCAGCGTTGCAAAAGTCGATTCGTGGTTCAGATGTAGATGCATCTCTTTATTATGCGGCATGGTTGATGGAAGCAGGAGAGCTGTCCGTGTTGATGAGACGTCTACTTGTTATTGCATATGAAGATGTAGGGTTAGCGAATCCAAGCGCTGTACAGCGAGCTGTTTTAGCAGTTCAAGTAGCGGAAAAACTAGGTCTTCCGGAGGCTCGTATTCCGCTTTCTAATGTGATTATTGAGTTGGCATTGTCACCAAAATCGAACTCTGCTTATTTAGGGATTGATAAGGCTCTTTCGGATATTCGAAAAGGAAGAGTTGGTAGAATTCCTGATTATTTGAGAGATAAGCATTGCCAAGGCGCTGCTTCTTTAGATCGTGGAGTGGGATATCAATACCCACATGATGAACCAAATTCTTGGATTAATCAGGAATATTTGCCAGAAACTCTGAGAGGAGTTACTTATTATGAACCTAAGCAAACAGGAAAGTATGAGCAAGCATTAGCAGCTAGGAAAGATCAGCTAAAACAGTGGAAAGAGCAAGATGAAAACTCGTTTCGTTGATAATGGTGACGATAATTTTTTGTGTTCCTTTTCATTATTTTGATAATTGACAAACAGTTTTCCTGCGAGTTGAAGTTTGTTTCATTGGATTGAAACAACTCGTGGAGGAACATTTAGAGAACCTATCGCTTGATAACACAATTTTGAGAAGATTGACTATTATATTTTATTTTAAAATTAGTTGAGTATGGACTTAGAACCTGTTTCACGATTAAAAATCGCTCACAAAAAATATTGTTGACAATCTCGGAGCGATGAATGATTTTGGCTATTTTTCCATATTTTGTGAGAAATTTTTAAAACAAAATTTCTTTCATTTAATAACCTAGAAGCCGTGCTTCTAGTGTTAAAAAGCCTCGATTTAGAATCAACGCTTCGCTAACCTACGTTTTTGACAGAAAACCGAAAGTTGTGCGCTAGTCTCAAATTTTAGCAAAAATTGCGAATTTCCTTGATGATTGGCGCACCAAGTGCGACAGAATCTAGGCAAGATGTACCTCTTGGAGATCAAAAATTCATTTCGCTAGAGATGGTCGACAGATTCTTAGAAGTAAAAGTGAATATTTTTGAAAATTAACAGTCATTTTTGTGTTAACATAGCTGTTTACTCTTACACATAGGTAGATTAAATAAACCAACTCATTGGTTGTATTTTGTGAAAAAATAGTTATAATGGATAAAGTGGAGATTAGCAGGTTAAAAGACTTACTTTTCTAATCGGAAACTATCATTGTAGGTCGTATCTGAAAATGATTTTATTATCATTTCTGCGAAATCTTCGTTAAGAGAGGTTTATGTTTTTATTGTGTTATAAAAGAGTAGCAGAAAATCATTAGCAGAAACGTAAGCAAAATTATTTTCAGATATGACCTAGGTAAATAAATAGGAGGGTTTTAAAGATGGCAAAAGGACATTACGATCGTAGCAAGCCGCACGTGAACATTGGAACGATTGGACACGTCGATCATGGTAAAACTACATTAACAGCAGCAATTACAACAGTATTAGCAAAACGTAGCGGTAAGGGAGATGTGATGGATTATGCATCTATTGATAACGCTCCAGAAGAACGTGAGCGTGGAATTACAATTAACACATCTCACGTTGAATATGAAACAGAAAAACGTCACTATGCACATATCGATGCACCAGGACACGCGGATTATGTGAAAAACATGATCACAGGGGCTGCGCAAATGGATGGGGCCATTTTAGTGGTAGCTGCAACAGATGGGCCAATGCCGCAAACTCGTGAACATATCCTTCTTTCTCGTCAGGTCGGTGTAGGGCATCTAATCGTATTTTTGAACAAAGTTGACTTGGTGGATGATGAAGAATTGCTTGAGTTAGTTGAAATGGAAGTTCGTGATTTGTTGACTGAATATGATTTCCCAGGGGACGATATTCCTGTAATTGCTGGTTCAGCTCTTAAAGCACTTGAAGGTGTTGCTGAATATGAAGATAAGATTATGGAATTGATGGATACTGTTGATGAATATATTCCAACTCCAGAACGTGATACTGATAAACCATTCTTGTTACCAGTCGAAGATGTATTCTCTATTACAGGTCGTGGAACGGTTGCTTCTGGGCGTATTGACCGTGGTAAAGTAAATACTGGAGATGAAGTGGAAATTGTTGGTATTGCTAATGAAATTACAAAAGCAGTTGTGACAGGAATTGAAATGTTTCGTAAAACTTTGGATTACGGAGAAGCTGGAGATAATGTTGGAGTTCTTTTACGTGGTGTTCAACGTGATGAAATTCAACGTGGTCAAGTGTTGGCTAAACCTGGTTCAATTACTCCTCATACCAAGTTTGTGGGAGAAGTGTATGTATTGTCCAAAGAAGAGGGTGGACGTCATACTCCATTCTTTACAAATTATCGTCCACAGTTCTACTTCCGTACAACTGACGTAACTGGAAATATTTTATTGCCTGCTGACGTCGAAATGGTTATGCCTGGTGACAATGTAACGATCGATGTGGAATTGATCCACCCAATCGCTGTTGAGAAGGGAACGACATTCTCTATCCGTGAAGGTGGACGTACTGTTGGTTCTGGTATTGTTACTGAAATCAAAGCGTAAGCTTGTTTTAGGATAGAAATAAAAATCATGAGAGAAGGCTGGAGGTTGTAAATTCAGTCTTTTCTTAAAAATTTTTTTGAACAAAATTTTGTATATGAAATGTTCTGTACCTATAAAGCTGGATTTATGTGGAACTAAAAGGGGCAACTTTTTCTAAAAAAAATAAATATCCATTAACGAGGCTCAGCCTTAATGGATATATTTATTAAATCTGACTAATTTTAGTATTCATTATTAGCTGATCTTTTTTCAAGCAATTCTTCATAAAAAGCAATCTTTGTTAATTCAATGTATGGCATTGCATAGATGGACGATAATCCACAAGTAATTCCATTTAAAAAATACCAAAGGATAAATGTTAGATATAGCCAAAATAATCTTCCATTTTGTCCTTTCATCAATTCTTTGCTAGCAGAGATTCCATAAGTGAAATCAGGGATTCCACCTGTTCTTTTCATTTCATCATAGGCAAGAAAGTAGGCGAGAGAATAATTTAAAGTTTTTACATAAGAGATAATGATTCCAAATAAGATGAATAGAGTACCTAAAAAAGTACCTCCGATGGAAGGATGCTTAGACATAGTACTGAAAAAAATAGTTACTGTACCGACTGTTGTAGGAATAATTGCCCATAAAAGAATGAAGAGATACTTAGATACTGCTGTCATAATGATTGTAAATAAGTCAGGGTTGTTCAAGCGTTTAGTTATGTCTCCAATGGGAGATACTGTTGTTTCATTAGGGTTACGAAAGACAGTTAACAAACGCCAAATAATAGCAATGGTCATAAACCCTACTATTATAGGAATAACAAAACTAGTAAATTGAGTTAAATTAAAGTTGGAATTTAGAGTATTATCATATAAGCTAGTAACTAAAGAATTTTGTTTAAGTTGGATCAAAAGATCGTTATAATAATTTCTATGAATAAAATTTATAATTGCAGATATCACAACTGGAACGATCATCATCAAAATAATATTTGCTTGTTGAGGAGCCATTGCTTTTTTAGCTTCGATTTTTAGTTGGGCTGTAGTTTTGTACATAAAAATTTCTCCTTTATTGTTATTATATAAATTTTATAAGCCACAATAGGAATAGTATAGCATTTTAGCTATAAAAAGGCTATTTTTAAACTTTTCTAAAAAGGAAATATGACAGTTGCTTATAAATATGTTCTGTTGCTGTTCAGTGAAAATGTCCCAAAAAATTTCAAACATAAGTTCTAAAATTTTTTTTGGCATTTTCAATAATCAACGACAGACAATGACAATAAAAATAAAATCTCTTGACAAGGTCGATAGATATTATTAAACTAAGGGGCATTAGCAATTAAATTTTGATAATATAATGGAATAAAAGATAGAGGTTGCAAGTTTTAAGACGTTTGTGGAGTGGGCGCACGAGGAAACAAACTTAGGAAAACTTGCCGAAATTTACAAATTCACGCTGGATTTGTATGTTGGGGCGATGGTTAATAGCCATCGAACTGTCTTCGTTGAAACGGAGGGGTGCTATAAATAAAAATGGTGTAACCACCCTTCTTTTAAGAAGTGGTGGTTTTTGTGTTTGTTGATCGATTTTATTACAAAAAATTGTAGAATTATTTAAGGAGGAAAAATGAAAAAAGAGATGGATAGATATAAATATAGTATTATTGCTTTATTATTTTTAGTAGTATCAATATCTTTGCTCAGTATACAGCATGTTCAAGCAGACGATAAGGTAATACGTGTAGGTATGGAAGCTGCGTATGCACCATTTAATTGGACACAAAAAAATCCGGACAATGGAGCAGTACCGATTGAGGGTACAAGTAGTCAATATGCAAATGGTTATGATGTGCAGGTAGCAAAGATGTTGGCGAAAAAACTAAACAAAAAGGTTGTTATTGTAAAAACTGCTTGGAACGGGCTAGTTCCTGCTTTAATTTCAGGGAAGATCGATGCAATTATTGGCGGGATGAGTCCGACTGCTGAACGGATCAAAGAGATTGACTTCTCTAAAAGTTATTACGCTTCGAGTATTGTTGTTGTAGTGAATCGAGAAGGAAAATACGGAAAAGCAACGAAACTTTCTGATTTTAAAGAGGCAAAGATAACAGGGCAGCAAGGAACGATTCCGTATACACTTATTTCTCAAATTCCTGATGTTAATAAGCAGACTGCCATGGCAGATTATCCACAAATGCGTCAGGCGGTTATTTCAGGTGTTGCTGATGGGTATGTTGCAGAGCGTCCAGAGGCATTAACAGCTGAGCAAGCGAATCATTCATTGAAGATGATTTCATTTAAGAAGGAAGAGGGATTTCAAACGAACACGGAGGAGATTAGTGTAGCTGTGGGAATGCGCAAAGGAGATGCAGATCTAGCAACTGTAAATGATGTTTTAGCAGATTGGACGATTCTTAAGCAAAGAAAACTCATGGAGAAAATGATCAAAACTCAACCTGTAACTGAAGACGATGGTAAGAATAAGTTTTTCTCACAAGTGTTTACAATTGTTAGAGAAAGTGGTTCACAATTTGCTCGTGGAGCAGGATTGACGTTGTTTATTGCGTTGGTTGGAACATTGATTGGTTTAGTGATCGGACTTGCCATTGGAGTATTTCGTACAAAGCCGAAATCAAGTAATAAATTCTTGTATTGTTTAGATAAAATTTTAAATGGATGTTTGTCGATTTATATTGAAGTTTTTCGTGGCACACCAATGATTGTTCAGGCGATGGTGATTTATTACGGAACGGCACAGGCGTTTAATTTAAATTTAGAGCGAACTTTTGCAGCATTATTGATTGTTTCGATTAATACAGGGGCCTACATGTCCGAAATTGTTCGCGGAGGAATCTTTTCAGTTGATAAGGGGCAGTTTGAAGCTGCACAGGCGATCGGAATGACTCATGGGCAAACGATGACAAAGGTTGTATTGCCACAAGTTATTCGTAATATTTTGCCAGCTACTGGAAATGAGTTTGTGATCAATATTAAAGATACTTCAGTATTAAATGTAATTTCTGTAGTAGAACTTTATTTTTCTGGAAATACTGTTGCGACTCAGAATTTTCAATATTTTCAGACATTTACAATTATTGCAGTAATTTATTTTGTGATGACCTTTGCTGTTACTCGTATTTTGCGATTGATTGAGAAGAAAATAGATGGACCGACGGACTATCTTCCATATGCGAACCAAATGCAAGTAGAAGATGCTGCAGGAGAACATTATAGTTTAGTGGGAGGAGTTAAGAAATGAGTATTTTAGAGGTTCGACATCTTAAAAAGAAGTTTGGGCAAAATTTAGTTTTAAAGGATATCTCACTTGAGGTAGAAGTGGGAGAAGTAATTTCAATGATCGGATCTTCTGGTTCAGGGAAATCGACTTTTCTGCGGTCGATTAATTTGCTAGAAAAGCCAACTAGTGGAGAGATTCTTTTTAAAGGAGAGAATGTTTTAGCTAAGGGATGTGATTTAACAAAATATCGCACTTATTTGGGAATGGTATTTCAGAATTTTAATTTGTTTGAAAATAAAAATGTCATTGGAAATGTAATGTTGGGACAGACGACAGTGTTGAAACGTAGGTCTGAGGTAGCTCGCAAAGAAGCAATAAAAAATTTAGAAAAAGTAGGGATGGAGCGTTTTTTGGAAGCTCAACCTAAGCAGCTTTCTGGAGGGCAAAAACAACGAGTTGCCATTGCGCGTGCATTGTCTATGAATCCAGATGTTTTGTTGTTTGATGAGCCGACTTCAGCGCTGGATCCTGAGATGGTTGGTGAGGTTCTAGCGACGATGAAAGATCTGGCTAAATCTGGGCTAACAATGATAGTTGTGACGCATGAAATGACGTTTGCTAGAGAAGTAAGTGATCGAGTGGTTTTCATGGATCAAGGTGTGATTGCCGAGCAAGGAGCACCTGAAGAAATTTTTGGTCAACCAAAGGAAAAACGTACACAGGAATTTTTAGAGCGATATCTGGCGTAATGGTTGGTCAATCTAATAAACATTTGTAAATACCCTTTTCCTTTTTGTTTTTTCAATAAAATTTCATTAAATTTTATACTTATTGATAAGATAATTTATCTGCCAATGGACTTAAGTTTAAAAATTGAGTTTTTCACAGTTATAAAAATGAAAAAACAGTTACAATTGTTGATAAAACAAGAATTGTAACTGTTTTTTAGTTGTGAAACTAGGGAAACTCAGTTTATATTTTATTTGTAAACGCCGAATAGAGTGATGCCTACCAATTAAATTTTATGCTTTCTATAATACTCATTTGGTTGGTCAAAGCTCACTTACAATTTTCTTTAACTAGTTCAAACCAAGGCAAATAATCCTCAAATTTCTTCTCTCTATTAAGGTGTTAGCCTATTAGGCGCTTACTTTTATTTCACAATTTCCAAAAATTTTAATACTAGTTCAGCAGACTTTTTACCAGCTTCAATGATGAAATCATCAAAATTTTGAGTAGCTTTTTCATCAGCAGTATCGCTGATTGCACGAACGACTAATACGCCGATATTAAATTGACGTCCTACTTGCGCAATCGCAGCTCCTTCCATTTCAATAGCCAGTGCACCTGGGAAGCGCTGTTTAATATTTTGGATTTTATCCGTATCATTTACAAAAGAATCTCCTGTGAGAATGAGTCCAGTAGAAGTGGGTAGTTTTAGTTCACTTACTGCTTTTTCCATTGAAGCCAAAAGATAGCGACTGGTTTCAAAATAAAGGGGTTGTTCAGGTAATTGCCCATATTTATAGCCGAATCCTGTGACATCAGCATCAAAATAGGCTGTTTGATTGGATAAGATAATGTCTCCGATTTTTAATCCTTTACCAATTCCACCAGCTGAACCTGTATTAATGATTGCTTCCACATGAAATTCATGAATTAGGAGGGTTGTTGTGAGTGCGGATTGAACTTTACCAATCCCTGATTTTATTAAAATGATCTCATGATGTTCGATTGTTCCTTGGTGGAAGACGATATTTCCCCGTGTCCAACTTTGAAAATCTTGTAGTTTTTGTTTAATAGCTACTATTTCCTCTTCCATGGCACCGATAATTCCAATTTTCATTTATTTTTTCTTCCTTTCTCGTTTAAAAAATTACAAAAAGAATGCGCACGCAAGAAGTCCGGCAAGAAGTAGAATAATGATAAGAATTGCTTTTGTTAAGAATGAACTTCGCTCATTGATCTTTTGTTTCTCTGTTATGCGACTTCTAGCAGCAGTTTTCAGTTCTTGTTTTCTTAGTTTCTTTTTCTCTTTCAGATAGAAGTTTTCTTGTTTTTGCCATTCTTTCTTTTCTTCTTTATGAATTTTTTTTTGAGTGACAGCTAAGCGCTGCTCTTCAATTTCTTTTAATCTTTGAATATCTTTTCTCGTTAATCTAGGCTCTTCATTGTCCACTAAGCTTTCCTCGCAATTTCTCTATTTCCCAGAACCATAGAGCTAGTTGTGTTTTTGCATCACAAATTAGGCCTTTTTTTTCAGCTTGCTTAGCTTCTTCAAAGGTTAACTCATGCGTTACAATAATTTCACCTTCATCTTTTGGAAGGGGATTTTCAACCTTAACCAAATCTTTTGCCACATAAAAATATAATAGTTCACTACAGAATCCAGGGCTAGAGTAAGATTGGGTAAGTTTGTAAAATGTTTTTGCTTGGTAACCGGTTTCTTCTTCTAGTTCTCGTTTGGCAGCTTCTTCTGGAGTGTCCTCTTCTTCAATTTCCAATCTTCCTGCCGGAACTTCCAGAATCACTTTTTCAAGTGGTTTTCTAAATTGCTCCACAAGAACTATTTTTTCATCCGATGTGAAAGGGATAATGACTGCGCCACCAGAATGAAAAACTAATTCTCGTTTTGCAGTTCCTAGGTTATTCGGCAATTCAATATCATCTTCAACGACATGGATCACATGCCCCTTAAAGATTTCTCTGCGCCTAATCGTTTTTTCTTCAAAATCTTCGAACTTCATTTTTTACTCTCCTTACTCTCATTATATTAACCGTGTAAAGTCTATTTTTGAATAATTTGAGCTAAAGACAATACGTGCTTAAGATTGGAAACAGTTTCAGCAGTAGTCAAACCCTTCGCCAATGGTCTGGCAATGACGATAAAATCTATATCTGAACGAATTTCTGAAGATAGTTCAAAGATCCCTTGACGAATTTTTCGTTTGATAGCGTTTCGTGTAACAGCGTTCCCGACTTTTTTACTGACGGAGATTCCTACCCGAAAATGAGATTGCTCTGGAGAAATGTATTTATAAATAATAAAACGTTTATTAGCAAAGGATTTACCTGTCTTAAAGACGTTTTGGAACTCTTTTTCTTTTTTAACTCTGTAGGATTTTCGCAAATAATCACCGCTTTGTTATTTTTTTCTTTTGATTTACCACTTCAAATCAATATCTAACTCAACAGGGCAATGGTCGCTACCGAAGGTTTCTGTATGAATTTTTGCTTCTCGGATTTGTTGATTGAGATTATCGCTTGTTAGAAAGTAGTCAATGCGCCATCCGGAATTATTTTGGCGAGCATTGAAACGGTAGCTCCACCAAGAATAAATTCCGCTAACTTCAGGATAAAGGTAACGGAAGGTATCAGTGAATCCAGCGTTTAGAAGTTTTGTAAATTTACCACGCTCCTCTGGTGTGAATCCAGCATTTTTTTGATTTGTCTTCCAATTTTTTAGATCAATATTTTGATGTGCAACATTTAAATCTCCACAAATAATCACAGATTTTTTGTGCTTTAGTTGGATCAAAAATTTTCGAAAATCATCTTCCCAATGTTGACGATAATCTAAACGTTGTAGTTTATTTTGAGAATTAGGGGTATAGCAATTAATAAAGTAAAAATTATCAAATTCTAATGTCATTAAACGCCCTTCTTGATCGTGTTCTTCAATACCCATTCCAAGTTTTGCAGAAAGAGGTTCCTTTTTAGACCAAATGGTAGTTCCTGAGTAGCCCTTTTTTATGGCGTAATTCCAGTAATCGTGAAATCCTTCAAATTTGATGTCAATTTGTCCGTCTTGTAATTTCGATTCTTGTATGGCAAAAATGTCAGCATCAAAATTTTGCATAATTTCTTTAAATCCTTTTTTTTCGATGGCACGTAGACCATTGACATTCCAGCTGATAAATTTTAACGTCATCTTATTTTCTCCTCTAATTTCAAGCATAACACGAATTTAATAAATAAGATTGTTGAGCTTTTATTTCACTTCTTCCATTTTATCAGTCTCTTCTTTTATTTGAAAGCCGTTCTGTATATAATAAAATAACCTGGAGGGAAGAGTTAAAAATGATAGATATTTTTGAGATAATAGAAGAGAAATTATCCGGAATAAAAATAGAAATGAGTGAGTCTCTCAAAAATTTTGCATTTGCGAAGGTAGGCGGAATTGCTGATGTTTTAGTTTTTCCGAAAACAATCGATGAGGTGAAGCGCGCGGTTATCTATGCGAATGATCAAGATATTCCTTGGATTGTTTTGGGAAATGTTAGTAATGTGATTGTTCGCGATGGCGGAATTCGTGGGATGGTCATTATGTTATCTGAGATGAATTCGGTTCGTTTGGATGGCTATGTTTTGGAGGTGGAAGCAGGGAAGGATTTAATTGAGCTCTCTTATTTAGCGTTGACTGAGAGTTTAGCAGGCTTAGAGTTTGCTTGTGGGATTCCAGGATCAGTAGGTGGCGCTGTGTTTATGAATGCAGGAGCCTACGGAGGAGAAATTTCTCATGTATTTGCGAGTGCTCAAGTTTTGCTTCAGAATGGGGAAGTTGAAACGTGGAATAAGATGCAAATGAATTTTGGGTATCGTTATAGTGTGTTGCAGAATAGAAAAGCGATTATTTTAAGTGTAAAATTTGAATTATCTCCGGGAGATTCTCAAGTGATTGAAGCTCAAATTAATAAGTTAACTCATCTTAGAGAGTTAAAACAACCGCTAGAATATCCTTCTTGCGGATCGGTGTTCAAACGTCCTGTCGGATTTTTTACGGGTCAGCTAATTCAAAATGCAAATCTTCAAGGGTTTCAAATTGGCGGTGCACAAATTTCACAAAAACATGCTGGATTTATTATTAATGTTGATTCAGCAACAGCGAAAGATTACGAAGAATTGATTTCTCATATAATTAAAGTTGTGAAAGAGAAATTTAATGTGGAGTTGCGCTCAGAAGTTCAAATTATCGGGGAATCGTTGTAGTGTAGAATAGTTTTGACAGAGTTAATTTGAGTTGTGCAAAACCATTAAAAAGACACTTAACGCTTTTTATTTTGAGGAGTGTTAAGTGTCTTTTTATATATGCGACTATTTTTATAAATAACAGACTTTTAAAATTTTTTTTATCTCATTATGCAGATTTCTTATAATTTTCTATTTGAATTCTTGAAATTCCTAAACTTTTTGAGAAAGGCAGAATATACTTAAGAGCATTGGAGTCGTGTTGATCAAATTCAATAATGTTTGACTTTGTTTGATCGACTTCAATTTTTATTTTTGGTTTGTCATTTATGTAAAGAGAGACACTATCTACCGACCCTTTTTCAAGAGAAACTTTTACAATATCAGTTTCAATTCTTCCCTCTAATTCCCTATGGTGCATGTATGTAGTGGTTACTAGTTGCATGATTCTATAATAAATTGTATTTTTTATTGACATTGTTTTATTCCTCCTTTTATATAGTGCTTTCTTTAATTTTACCACAAACTAATAATAATTTCATCATTATTTAATTAAAATATAATCAAATATTAAATGATTATGCGTTACTTACCTATCAAATTTTTTGTTTCATCACTTCCAAAAACCATTATAATTAAAATAAAAGTTTTATTAGGAGATACGAAAATGCGTAATGAGATGATGCATCGACCGATAGTTAAGAAAGAGCTAGTGAAGTATATGAGAGAAAAACAGAAATCATTGGATGGTGAACTGGGGAGGATTGAAGTAGAAGCACAAAAAGATGATATACCTGTGATCCCACATGAGACGGTTGTTTTTTTGCAATTTTTACTTGGACAATTGCAGCCCAAAGAAGTTTTAGAATTAGGTACAGCTATTGGCTTTTCATCAAGTGTGATGGCACAATGCATTGGTGAAAATGGGCGAATTACGACAATTGAACGTTTTGATGTCATGATTAAAAGAGCCAAAAAAACGCACCAAAGACTTGATTTACAAAAACAAATTTGTTTATTAGAAGGTGAAGCAGAAATAATTTTGAAGGAACTTTCTAGTAAAACATATGATTTTGTTTTCATGGATTCAGCGAAATCCAAGTATATTGTTTTTTTGCCTGAAATTTTACGGGTGATGAAAAAAGGTGCAGTTTTGATGATGGATGATGTATTTCAAGCAGGAACGATTTTAGAGGATGATAGGGAAATTCCTCGAGGAAAGCGTGCGATTCATCGTGGGTTGAACCAATTGTTGGATACGGTATTACCTCATCCAGATTTGACGTCTACTTTAGTTCCTTTAGGAGATGGTCTTTTATTGCTTACAAAAGAAAAAGATGATGTAAATATTTAAAATAAGATAAAAGAATCTAGGAAATCTTGTGACAGAGTTAAAATAAATGTTAGAATTTAAAAGCTTATATTTATGAATGAAATTGTGCATGTAGTCGAATCATTTGAGAATATAAAGGGATTTTTCAAATAAATTCTTAGAGTGGGAGAGTTTAAGGTTTTATTATTATGAGGATATGAAAGAGGAAAGTATGTGAAAAAGTTTAATTTTGACAAGAAAATTATTTTTACTTTGATAATAGCTATTATAGTAACTACTCTTATTACTGTATCTGTAAAATTTAGACATAATGGCGAGCGAAGCAATCCTATCATTTCTGCTTTGAATGATTCGATTTCATTTATTGATCGAATAATTGCGGTGCCTGCAAAATTTTTACACAATGGTGTGGAGTTGTTGGATGATCTTGTGAATACTTATGAAGAGAACCAGCAACTTAAGGCTAAGTTGGATAATTATGATGAGGCTATACTTACTGAAAGAAATCAAAAGGAAGAGTTAAAAAAATTAAAAGATGAATTGAATTTGAATAATATGTTGACTTCATACAAGAAAATTTCTGCTAATGTGATATCTAGATCTCCAGATGCATGGCAAAATATTGTGATTGTTGATCGTGGTTCGTCTGAAGGTATCGAAAAAAACATGGCCGTTATGAGTCAAAAAGGTTTGATTGGACGCGTAATGCAAGTGAATGCTCATACTTCAAAAGTGGAATTATTGACTACTTCAAATAAAGCAACGAATCATTTTCCTGTACGTATTTCTGGTTCAGGGGGGGATCGTTTTGGCTTGTTAGATCACTTTGACGAGGCAACGCAGACTTTGGTGGTTCTACAAGTAAAAGATGGAAATGAGTTGAAAAAAGGTGATATTGTACAAACCTCTGGATTGGGTGGAAACTCTCCAAAAAATCTAATCGTTGGAACAGTGGTAGAGTTGAAAACTGGTAGTGATGGATTTTCGAAGGAAATTTATGTAAAACCTTATGCAGAGATGTACGATATTTCGGTAGTGACGATTATTAAACGTATGATTGAAAACGGGGAAGGTAATAAGCCATGAAATTTTCAAAAATTAATAGATGGATACCCGCAATTTTTTTGTTAGGAATGCTTTTGGATGGCCAATTGTCTTCTATAATGGAAAGTATTACTAGAGGACGTTGTTTTACGTTTTCCGGTTTACTTTTGTTGATGTTTCTTTTGGGAGCGAAAAGTCTTAATAAGAGGTATTTATTAATTCTTGCCGCTGTTATTGGTTTTCTTGGTGATGTATATTTTACAGGAATTGTAGGATTAAATACTTTTCTTTATCCATTATTGACGTTTGGAATGATTTATTGGAAAGATGTAATAAATCAAAATATCTTGACTCAATTGGCGGGTTTCATTGTCGTCTTTACGATGTATCAAGTTTTTTTAGCTTTTCTTCAAGTTTTATTTCAATTAGTAACCATTAATTCGATTTTGTTTGTTGTTTCCATATTAGGACCTAGTATTTTGTTTAATTTGCTGGTATTTATTGTGTTTATTTGGCCTTTGCGGTGGATATTTAGGATGAAGGTTAAAAGTTGAAAATGGGGATATCAAAATGAAGTATACAGAAATTATGGTTCGTTATGGGGAGTTATCAACGAAGGGCAAGAATCGAACTCGATTTATTCAGAAATTAGCTGATAATATTCGAGAGTCACTTGTACAATTTCCTAATATCAAAATTTTGGCTGATCGTGATCGAACTCGCCTGTTGTTGAATGAAGAAGATTGTGAATCAGTTATTTTTGAGTTGAAAAAAATTTTTGGAATTGTTAATTTTTCTCCTGTTGTTCGAGTAGATAAAGATCTTGATAAAATGAAGAAACAGGCTCAAGAGATGATTGCAGATCAGTATGTTCAAGGTCTTACGTTTAAAATTACGGTTAAGCGGCAAGATCATGATTTTGAAATGGATACCAATGAGTTGAATCGCTGGCTGGGTGCAGCTGTTTTTGAAAAATTTTCTGAAATTAAAGCGCAGATGAAGAAGCCTGATATTAATTTGAAGGTGGAAGTACGAAATAATGGCGTTTATTTTTCGACGAAGATCATTCAGGGGGCAGGAGGACTTCCTGTGGGTGTAAGTGGACGAGGAATGTTAATGCTTTCAGGCGGAATTGACTCCCCTGTAGCAGGATATCTTGCTATGAAGCGAGGAATGGAGATAGAAGCCGTATATTTTGCTTCTCCTCCGTATACCTCTGAGGCAGCTTTGCAAAAGGCAAAAGATTTGGCACAAAAATTGACATCATTTGGTGGTAAGATTCAGTTTATTGAGGTGCCATTCACAGAAGTTCAAGAAGAAATTAAAGCGACTATTCCTTCTGCATATTGGATGACGGTGACTCGGAGAATGATGATGCGAATAACTGAACGGCTGCGTGGAATTCGTCAGGGACTTTTAATTATTACAGGAGAATCTCTTGGACAGGTAGCAAGCCAAACCCCAAATTCATTAATTGCAATTGAAGAGGTGGTTTCAACGCCAGTGATTCGTCCTGTGATTACGATGGATAAAAATGAGATCATTGAAGTGGCAGAGAAAATTGATACGTTTCAGTTGTCGATTCAGCCATTTGAAGATTGTTGTACGATTTTTGCTCCCAAAGCTCCAAAGACGAAACCTGATTTAGCAAAAGTGCGAGAATACGAGCAACGCTTGAATGTGGAAGTATTGGTGGAGCGTGCAGTTTCCAGAATGATAGTGACGAAAGTGACATCCAAGGGAAAAGAGGATCCAACTGAAGAGTTTATCGATTTATTATAGAAAGCAGTCAATAATTAAAAATATTTTTTAAATTAAAATATTTGATTTTGTCAATGTTAATGACGTTGTTACTTCTTGCCAAAAGTGAATTTTATTATGATTGATGGAAGCTTCCAATGGATCTTGTTTAATGATAACTAGATATAAATTTGTCAATCGCGGAAAGCAGTCTTAAAAAGATGTGTTTGTCGTTAATTTGAAAGAAGGTATTATTTTGAGAAAGCACTCAAGGCATTTAAAAAGGAAAAGGAAGAAGAAATTTAATATATATTTTATATGCATCTTTGTTTTTTTTATCTCAGTAATTGGTGTTGGCTTTTATTTTTACTGCATGGACGGAAAAGATCATTGTTCTGAAAAAATAAAGAGAGCAAAAGAACATTTAAATAAAAAATCAGAAATTCAAGAAAAAAAAACGCCTCTACCTAAATATAATGAAAAATTAGATGTATCTAATGATGGTAGACTTGTTGGAGCAATGCCAGAGTCAGCAAATCAACATGGATATTCTTCTTTAAAAGTGTGGGAGATACTTCAGTCTAATTATTTCCCTCCTTTGGAAGATAAGAAAACGATATTTTTAACATTTGATGATGGTCCTTCTGGAAACACTGAGGAAATTTTGGCCGTTTTAAGTAAATATAAAATAAAAGCTACTTTTTTTGTTACAGGAAGTGCAGTGCAACACAATCCTGTAAAATTGAAAAAAATTTATGAAGAAGGACATGCGCTTGGAAATCACACCTTTTCACATGTTTTTTCTATTCTTTACCCTGGAGGGGTTTTGAATTTTCTAAATTTTAATAATGAGATTGAGCAAACGGAAAAACAAATTCAGTTTGTATTAGGAGAAAGTTTTTATACAAGAAGTATACGATGCCCAGGTGGTTCAATGAGCTGGCAAGGTATGGATTCTTTGTTTGAAGATTTTAAAAACAAAGGTCTGGCTTCAATTGATTGGAATGCAGTAAATGGAGATGCAGAAGGGGGGCTGAAAACAGCTTCTGAATTAGTAAATAAATGTAAAGAAACTGCGAAATATGGGATAA
Organism: Lactobacillales bacterium; assembly: GCA_031288715.1. GTDB lineage: Bacteria > Bacillota > Bacilli > Lactobacillales > Streptococcaceae > JAIRLR01. The sequence continues at coordinate 21,216 of JAITQW010000001.1, forward strand.
ACGTTATATTAATGCATGATAAGGACGAAAAAAGCGAAACAGTTAAAGCGTTGCCGGAGATTATTGAATATTATTTACATCAAGGCTATCAATTTAAAATTTTAATTTAGATCAATGGATTGTTGATGAATGTTAATTTGTAGGTTTTGCACTACTTTCCATAAGGATTGTTTGACCAATCTACTTGATTGATATCAATTTTGAAAGCGTTTAAGGTTAATTCGGGAGCCTTTTTAAACTTATAAGTTTCTACTAATTTACCATGAACGATTACACGTTTAATTGCTCCGGGATCGTTACAGGTAACCAAAGTGATTAATTTTTTATTAGGTACATCATCGATGACTTCGGCATGATCTGGAGTTACACGCTTTACTTTAGTTGTTTTGTAAGTATAAATTTTATCAAGGTTAGTAATATAGATAAGCATTCCCTTTTCAGCCCATTGAATTGGACTAAAAAGCAAATTAGGATTATCCACACGGTGGCTAGCTAGTGCATAATTGCCTTTACCCATGGTTTGATTTTCCTTCATAGTACCTGCCCCGTAAGAAAGAGCCGTATTGGACAAACCCTTGAAAATTGGTAGTTTCATCTGTACCTTTGGCATTGAGATAAAACCAATGACAGGTAATTTTTGATTAATTAATTGGAATTTTAATATTTCTTCAGTAGAAATTGGTTGTACAGCATCAAAGTCGAATGATTGTTTCAATTTGTTATTATTAAATAGTTTTTTAACACTTAATTCATGATAATAGCGATCCGAATTCCACCATATGAGGAAGTAACGAATTTGCTTATTAAAAATCAAGGCAAGACCGACTAAAATACCTAAAATAATTAGAATGACTGTTGATTTTTTTCTCTTTTTTACATTAGGTGAAATTTTAGTCATGAAAAGTGATCTCCTTTTCAATTTATTTAATGTCTGCTGAATAACTTTTAAATTTCGCTTTTTGAAATCAATTCTTACTGAGAGGGACGCTCATGAGCCTGTAGTCTCATGAGCACGAATGAGCTTGTCATCTCACTCGTACTCTTTCAGCAAGAATTGAAATTTTAAAAGCTTGCCTTTATTACATAGATATAATGTCAAAAATAGCTTATCTATAGCTATCATGAATTATTCAACAGGCATTATTTAAAAAGCTATTTTATTCTGATTCTTAATTAATTTATTTTCCTTTCAAATGGTAATGAACATTCAAAAAAACTGTTAAATAGCCACTATAAAATTAGCAATTATAAAAATTAGATAGATAAATACAGTGAATACAAATATTATTCGCCAAAATAATTTAATAAATTTTTTGTAATTTATTTCCCCATAAATATACGCCATAAACCCAGTAATTGCCATTCCTAACAAAAGAACGGATATTAGAAAATAAGGTAAAACAGAGTTTGAAAAAGCATTTTTTGATAAACTATTGAGGCCGATGAATAGAAGGGGAGTAGCCAAGTCTGGTGCAGTTATTTTTTTCTTTTTCGCCCATTTCCATTTTTCAATAATAAGGTTGAATGAGTAAACAGAGACAGGAGCAAATAATGCCCAAAGCAAATTAATAAAAATTGGCAAAAAAATTCCTCCCAACAATATACTAGATTATTTTTTCAATTTAAACGAGTTATAGATTGTTAACAATGTTTTTTGGGAACGATTTTTAATCGTGAAACAGGTTCTTAGAGCACATTTTTTAAATGGTCCCTTTTTCAAAATGATTATACTTGTTTTTTCTATTACTTTCATCCTTATTTAAAAATTTCTGCTTATTATTGTAAGTTAATTATCATAGAATGTGTTTTTCATTGTTCTAACCGAAAAGTCTTTTTTATCTTAAACTGAAACATTAAATTATAAGTATATTAAAATAGGCAATAAGCTAGAGAGATTTGATATATCCCCACTGGTACTACATCAAAATTTCTAGCAAAATCTACCTAAATCTTTTAACGTTTCTTGAATCCAAGTTTTCAACTTTTCTCCTATTGACGTGAATCCTATTTTTTTATCTTTATCTGTGTAATAACGCTTGTGATGTAAATGAGTATTTTCTAACTCATCACGATCTTCTAAAGGCGCACGCAAAGACAGACTATATTTCTTGGAGTATTCATCAATATCAATAATTTGTACGCTTATTTTTTGTCCGATATGAATAATTTCTTGCAAATCTTTAATATACCCATTCTTAATTTCAGATACATGAATTAAACCTTTTATTTTCTTATCAAGGGAAACAAACACTCCATACTGCTGAATTCCGGTTACTTTGCCTTTGACAATATCTCCAATCATGTATTTCATGTTTCCCGCCCCACCTAAAATTTAATCTAATTCAATTCATCAATGATTTTTTGCGCGATATTTCCTAGTATTTACCTTAGCTCTATTAATCGACTTTACTGCATTTTTATCCTTACTATCATCAACACATTCTCTAGCTGTCACTTTGTTTTTTTCAATTTCATAATTTTTCTCACGTATTTTCTGAATTTCATCTAAACTTTTTTCAATCCTTATTTTCCCCCTATTTATACTTATAGCAAATCTTTTTTGATAAATTTGCCAAGCAAAATAGAAGGAAGTACTAAAGAATCCTGCCATCAACAAGAAAAAAGCTCCAGAGATTAGCTTCACTAGAATGTTAGAACTAGCTATTGGATGTTCTAAAATCGATAGTAAACAAAAACCACCTAATAAAAACAGAAAGAACAAGCTTAAATTTTTCCAAAATATTTTTTGTTCGTTATTCATAAATATCATCCTCATAAAGTATTTTTCTTAGAACCTGTTTCACGATTAAAAATCGTTCCCAAAAAACATTTTAATCTCTTTTTGAGCTTCCTTTATTAGTTTTGTTTCCCCAAAAAACTTGAGTTGTTTAATTCCCTCTTGAGTTTTTTTGAAGTTTTTAGAACAAATCCCAATTCGAATTAATGCAAAACAATAAAAATCGTAACGTTTTGCATTTTTTGACAATTTCAAAATAATTTTATTATTTTCCAAACATTCTTTATAAAGTTTATGATAAAGGAAAATTGTTGAAAGATTTGTATATACTGCTAAACAAAAAGAATTAGTTGTCTTAGTAAATTCTTCATACTTTTTAAGAGAATCGATCAATTTTACTGAAAAATTTAGCACTGTTTTGATAGGAAAGTACATTAATATTGAGTTTATTAAACGAATTTCATGGTAATACCATGTATCAATGGCAGATAGTTTTTGCCAGACTTTCTCAATTAACTTCCGTGCTTCAGCATTATCAATGCTATCACTTCTATGAAAAATGATTAAAGAGTCAATAACTGTAATTAAATCTATTAATCCACAGTCATTATTTTTTTCTAAAAAAACCATACATTCATTTTTTATTTTTTTCATTGCTTGAATATCTGAATTTGAAAGAAGATTCTCGAATTTAATCATAAGACTTTCTCGTTCATTCATCTGAAAATGATTGCAAACAAATTCAAACTCATCAAAAGACATATCAATTTGCTTTAGCAAATAAGAAAAAAGATCATACGAAGGAGTGCTACGACCATTTTCAATCTTCGAAAGTGTAGTTCTTGAAAGCATTTTACCACAAACTTTTTCTTGAGACAGCCCTTTTTCTTTCCGAATTTTTTGGTAAAATTGTCCAAAGTTCCAATACAAAACATACACCACATTTCTATAATGCCATCAAAGTATAATTGATTTAGTCCTTAATTTAAAACTTATATAATTTAAATTTTAACAAAATAATAATTTCATTTTACTATGATTTGCTCATTTTTTAAAGAAATGTAATCTAAAAATGTGAAAATAATTTATATTATCTAGAAGTTTCTATACTTTTTAATATTCAGAAGGGGCATAGATTTTTTTGCGTACTTTTCTAGTACTAGTAAGAGATTGAAAAATAGAGTTTTTCGTTTATTGGAGCAATTTTTAATCGTGAAACAGGTTCTAAAACAGAGATTTGTTAATTTTCGAAGATACATAGGTAAAGGAGTTTATTATGTTTGTTGCATTAGACGAAACAGAAAAATTTGTAATTGCTTCAGAAAAATTAGATAAAAATCAAAATTTTCTCTGTCCTGTTTGCAGAAAATCTGTCCAACTAAAGATGGGCACACATTCTAGACCACATTTTGCTCATTTTACTAAATCCATTCACACTAAAAAAAGAGAAGGCGAGACCAATGAGCATCGTGAAGGAAAGGAAACTCTATATTATTGGTCTAGACAAAAGACGGAAATCAATGTAGAGCTAGAGCCTTACATATCCTCCATTGATCAACGCCCTGATGTATTAATTGAGAGTAAACTAGCTTTTGAAATTCAATGTTCTCCCATTTCTATTCAACAACTAACAAAACGTTGTGTAGAATATCAAAAAATTGGTATTTCTCCTATTTGGTTTTGTGGGAAAAAATTACACATAAACGAAAAATTGTCCGATTTGAATCGAGCTTTAATGAATTATGCAAAAAATATTGGCTTTTATTACTGGGAGATTCATCAACAAAAGCAGCAAATTCGTTTGCTATTTAACATTGAAGAAACACTGGATCACAAGATTCACTATGATACTTTTTGCATTTCTTTTAATCAAATGCCCATCCAAAAAGTTTTAAAGCTTCCACAATTTATCTCGAAATTGAGTCCACGTAAATATGAAGATGAAAAAATTATTGCTCACTTTTACCGTGAACTTCAACAAAAACTATATTTCAAAGACAGAAGAATTATACAATTACAAGAAAAGTTCTATCAGCAAAAACAGAATCTACTAGATCTACCAAAATACTATTACTACCCTGTCATTCGCCCACTTTTCTGTGCAGAAGAAGCGATTTCTTGGAAATTTTCTTTTTATAATTTTCTCAAAAATCATAAGGTAGCTTCTAATTTTCAATTTAACAAACAGATGAAATTACATTCTACTCCATTGATTTCAAAAAAAACTCTCTTAAATCACTTTATTAACCAAGAGATGGTCAATTTAAGAAATTTTAGAAAATTGAAAAACTGAGGGTCCTTGTAGCTATGCTTCATATCATTGTGAAATAATTTTGCACTTAAGCTTTTGAAATTTAGAAATTATTCAGCAGACATTAAATAAACTTCAAAAAGTATCATGATATAATTATTTATTTTTTATTGGGCAGCTTAACAAAAGTGCAAGAACACAAATTTGTGATAAAGTAGAATAGAAAAAATATGATTTAACTTCAAATTTTTACAGTTTTTAAATTAGGAGGAAAAGGCTTGGCAAAATTACTAAAACGAAAAGATGTTCCTGTTAAATATACTTGGGATTTATCATTGATTTTTTCCAGTGATAAAATTTGGGAGGAGGAATTTAGATTATTAGCTGCAAAAATACCTGAAAAAGAGCAGTATGAAGGAACATTAAAAAATGGAGCTCATCCTTTTTTAGATGCCTTAGAGTGGCAACTTTATATGATTCGAACGATTCAGAAAATCTATTTTTATGCTTTACTAAAAAATAGTCAAGATACTAAAGATGCTAACTATCAAACTCTTATTGGAAAAGCTATGTCTCTTTATGCTAAAATCGCTGAAGCAATCTCGTGGTTTGAGCCAGAAGTACTTTCTTTACCCGATTATTTATTAACACGTTACCTTGAGGAGCTTCCGAAACTTTCATTATATCAACATTATTTAGAAGAAATAACCAGCCAACGTGAGCATATAAGGTCTGCAGAAGTTGAAAACGTTCTTGCAAGTGCGATTGACGTGCTAAAATCTTCTTCTGATACATTTGAAAAATTAATTGACTCTGATCTTAAGTTTGAAGATATAGAAAATGTAGATGGAAATTTGGTTCAACTCACTCATGGGAACTATACTAGCTTTTTAGAAGTTACGAATCGAAAGGTAAGAAAGGCTGCTTTTGAATCTATTTACAAATCCTTTGAACAATTTCAGCATTCTTTTGCCAGTACGTTGAACGGTGAAGTCAAAACGCATGTTTTTTCAGCGCGAACTCGAAACTATACGGGCACAAGAGAAGCAGCATTGTCAGGGAATCAAATCCCCGAATTGGTTTATGATCAATTGGTTACGACAGTGAACCAAAACTTATCTTTGTTACATCGCTATATTGCTCTACGAAAAAAAACATTAAAAATTGATAATCTTCAGCCTTATGATTTATACACACCCTTATTAGGGGAAGCTCCCATAAAATTCACCTTTGAGGAGGCAAAAGAAAAAATTCTTGAGGCATTAACTCCTTTAGGAGAAGATTATATAGATAATGTTAAATATATTTTTAAAAATCGAATTATCGATGTTTATGAAAATGAAGGGAAGCGCTCAGGCGCATTTTCTAGTGGAATGTACGATACTGAACCTTACATTTTGTAAATTGGCAGGATAACATAGAAAGTCTGTATACCTTAATTCATGAACTGGGACATAGTATGCATAGCTATTACACACGAACGAATCAACCCTATGTTTATGGGCATTATTCAATTTTTCTAGCTGAAATTGCTTCGACAACGAATGAAAATTTTTTAACCGAATATCTTTTATCTACTGAAAAAAAGAAAGATGTTCGCACCTATATTTTAAACCATTATCTTGATGGTTTTAAAGGATCTGTTTTCAGGCAAACTCAATTTGCTGAGTTTGAACATTTTATTAATCAACAAGCTGAAAATGGAATTCCTTTGACAGCAGAGCTTTTAAGCAAAAATTATGGCACTTTAAATGAACGCTACTATGGAAGTGCTTTATCTCCAAATTCACAAATCAAATTTGAGTGGGCACGTATTCCTCATTTTTACTGTGGCTACTATGTTTATCAGTATGCTACAGGTTTTGCATCCGCTACTGCTTTTACTGAAAAAATTATTCAAAAAAAAGAACTGGAGCCTTACTTAAATTTTTTGAAAGCTGGTAGCTCTGATTATCCGCTTAAAATTCTAAACAAAGCTGGTTTAGATGTTAAAAAAACAGAATATTTAGAGGAAGCTTTTTCTGTATTTAAAAGAAGGCTAAATGAATTAGAAAATTTAATTTAATAGCTCCCTTATAAAATGAAAGGAAGATTCGGATGAGAACTGTCTAGTTAATTTATCTTAAAATTGTGGCATCTTTATGACCTAATTTCAAAATTAATTGACTATACAAGTCCGAAAGACATAAAAATGGATCGTTATGAAGAATTAAAATTAGCCGAAAAAGGTGCTCTCCTTAGTATCTTTACCTATGTTTCTTTGGCAATGGCCAAATTACTGATCGGACACTGGGGGCATTCTAATTCACTGTTCGCGGACGGAATGAATAATTTAACAGATATTATTAGCTCAACGACTGTTTTTATTGGTCTGCGAGTAGCAAGAAAACCAGCTGATCATGATCATACCTATGGACATTGGAAATTTGAAACTGTGGCTAGCATGATTACCTCTTTTATCATGTTAACCATAGGATTAGAGGTTTTAGGATCTACTATTGAAAAGATTGCTCATCAGAGCTATTCTAAACCTGAACCGTTGACAGCTTTAGTTGGAATTTTTTCTGCAATTGTAATGGTTGCTGTTTATTTCTACAATCGTGCACTTGCTAGGCGAGTCAACAGCCAAGCTCTTTTGGCAGCTGCAAAAGATAATCTAAGTGATGCATATACAAGTATTGGCACATCTGTTGCCATATTGGCTACAATCATTCAATTTCCAATATTGGATACGATTGCTGCAATAGTGATCGCCGCTTTAATTTTAACTACTGCATTAGGAATTTTTCGAGAAAGTGTCTTTTCTCTTTCCGATGGTTTCTCTGAGGAAATTCTAAAAGATTATGAGAAAATGCTTTTAAACATTGATGGCATTCGAGAAATCCGCTTGATTCGTGGACGTACATATGGCTCAAATATTTTTCTAGATGTAGTGGTTGCAATGGATGCGGATCTTTCTGTTCTGCAAAGTCACCATATTACGGAAATTATTGAAAATCGTCTACGAAAAGAATTTAATGTTTACGATATAGATGTTCACGTAGAGCCTTATATGGAAAATAATTGAGAGATAAGTTAATAGATTTTGAGAAGATTTACTCAAATGTATAAGGAGTTTTATCATGCGTAAGAAGGATCGCCTACAATTGCTCAGGGAAATCTTGATAGAAGAAAACATTCAAAAGCAGGAGGATTTGGTTGTATTTTTAAAGAATCGTGGTATTGAAATAACTCAAGCTACTATTTCACGAGATTTTTCAGAATTACAGCTTATAAAAACTTTAGATGAAAAGGGTGAAATTCGCTATATTTTACCCAATTTTTCTAAGGAGAATGACTATCATTTTTCAAAAATCTCTCCAATGATTAATGATATTATCATGCAAGAGATAGAATTGATGATGTATGTAGTTCCTGGAACTGCTCTACGAGTAAAACAAGTATTATTACGGACAATGAAAGCGGAAATTTTTGCTGCTATTGCGGATGATGATGGAGTTTTTGTAAAAGCTTGGTCCCAAGAAAGCGCACAAAAAATTTTTAACCTTTGGAAAAAGGAAAATGGAGGTATTTAATTGCTACAAGAATTAGTTATTGAAAACTTCACCATTATTTCAAAGTTAAGTTTATCTTTTCAATCAGGAATGAGCGCATTAACGGGTGAGACAGGTGCTGGAAAATCTATCATCATTGATGCAGTAAACCTTCTTATTGGCGGACGTAGCCAGATAAGTTCCATTCGCTTTGGTTCAAAAAAGGCTGTCCTTCAAGGATTATTTTCAATTCAAAAAGATGATCAACTTTCTCGACTTCTTGAAACTTACGGAATCGATCTTGTCGATGATTCCCTTTTACTTCAACGAGAGTTGATGGATACAGGTAGAACAAATTGCCGAGTCAACGGACGACTGGTAAATACTTCAATTTTACGTGAAATTGGGCGCTATTTAGTGGATATTCATGGACAATATGATCATCAAAAATTAATTAATGAACATGCTCATCTGGAATTACTTGATTCTTTTGGTGGGGAAAAATTACAGCAACAAAAAAAGCATTATCAACAAGTTTATACAGATTTTAAAGAGCTTGAGAAGAAGGTCACAAACCTTCGGAAAAATGAACAAGAATTTGCTCAAAGAATTGACCTACTGCGTTTTCAAAAAATGGAACTTGAAGAAGCAGCTTTGCAAATGGATGAAGAAGATCTATTGTTTGAGGAACATGAAAAATTGGCAAATTTTCAAAAAATAAGCTCAATCTTAACAGAAGGTTTTGCTTCTCTTATTGAAGGAGATAAACCTGTTCTTGATCATCTTGCGCGCACTCAAAGTGAATTTCAAAAGATTGCTGATTTTGGAAGTGAATTTCAAAAAATTTCTGAAAATATTTCCTCAGCTTATTATCTTTTACAAGAAGCTACGACGACACTTAACCGAGAAATCGAAGCTCTTTTTTATGATGAAGAGCGCCTGAATGAAGTGGATACACGTTTAGAATTACTGAAACAATTGAAACGAAAGTATGGAGAATCTTTGTCCGATATTATTCGCTATTATGAAGAGATCTCTTTCGAGCTAGAAGAAAAAGAGGATTTTGTTCACCGATCTGTTGAATGGGAAAATTCTTTAGCTAAAAAATATCAACTTGCACTGCAAGAAGGAGAAATCTTAAGTAAGATGCGTGCAAAAGTTGCCCAGTCTTTAACCAAAGAAATTGAGCAAGAGTTAAAGGAATTGTACATGGATAAAACAACCTTCAAAGTGAGATTCCAACCAAATTCACAAAAAATAACAGAATCTGGTTTAGAAGAAGTTCAGTTTTTAATTGCGCCTAACATTGGAGAGGGATTAAAATCACTTGCAAAAATTGCTTCTGGTGGGGAAATGTCACGCGTTTTACTAGCTCTTACTTCTATTTTCTCAGACGCACAAAAAATTTCCACACTCATCTTTGATGAAATTGATACGGGTGTAAGCGGGCGTGTGGCAGAAGCTATCGCTAAAAAAATATCTAAACTTTCTAAAAGTGCTCAAGTGCTTTGTATTACTCATTTGCCGCAGGTAGCAGCATACGCAGACAATCAATTCCTAATTGAAAAGGACATTCAGGGTGAGCGTACGCAGGTAAGAGTTCAATGTTTGCAAAAAGAGGCACGAATTCAAGAAATTGCCCGAATGCTTTCAGGAGAAAATATTACTTCACTTTCCTTAGAACACGCAAAAGAATGGTTAGAAGAAAAATAGACCTCTACATGGAGCTCTATTTTTTATTAAATAAGCAAATGATTACTCTTGATTTTAATAGGTAATAAACACAGACTTAATTTGGCAATGGTGCACCTTTTGATTGTCTATAGCAGGCAGGGTGTAATATGGAGAATAATTTAACCAAAGCATTTACTTAATAAAGTATACTAATGTTCCAAGGGCAATTCCAGCGATTGTAAATATTAACATCAGCCAAACAACCATCATTGTAATTTTTTGAAATGTATTCCTATCTCTCCATTTCATCGACAAACACCCCCATTTAGATATATTCGCAATCTTATTTCTTTTACTTCATTAGCTAAAAAATAGCAATCTTGTTAAAATTATATTAGATTATAAGTTTTATTTTATATCCGAATAAAATCAAGTGCAACTGTTGAGGAGATAGCGAGTTTGTTAGAGTATTTGATTTTTCTTAATAGATTTAATTTTTATGTCCAATCCCCATTTCTAAAGATGGGAGTACGTGATCCATCTGATGAGATTCCGTCAATGTCCATATTTTCAGAGCCTACCATGAAGTCAACGTGAATTGTTGAGCGATTAAGTCCGCGCTTTTTTAATTCATCTTGACTTAATTTTTCGCCACCAACAATACTAGTGGCATAGGCTTGCCCAAATGCTAAATGATTTGATGCATTTTCATCAAAAAGAGTGTTGAAGAACGTGAGTCCAGAACGTGAGATGGGTGAAAGATCAGGAACGAGTGCTACTTCTCCAAGATGACTTGCGCCTTCATCGGTTGCTAAAAGTTTTTGAATGACTTCTTCTCCTTGCTTTGCAGAAAATTCAATAGCTTTACCATTTTTAAAAGTAAATTTCATTCCAGAAATGACTACTCCCGCATAACTTAATGGCTTTGTAGAAGATACGTAGCCATCTACACGATTGGTATCAGGTGCGGTAAAAACTTCCTCTGTAGGCATGTTTGCAATGAAAACTTCTCCTTTTGAATTCATCGAACTTGCGCCTTCCCAATAATGATTCTTTGGTAATCCAATTACAAGGTCTGTTCCAGGTGCCGTATAATGAAGTGCGTCAAATTGTGCATCGTTTAATTTTTTAGTTTGTTTGCAGAGTTTTTTGTCATGATCTTGCCAAGCTTTAATGGGATCTTCTTCGTAAATTCGTGTAGTTTTAAAAATTTGATCCCAAAGTGCGTCCAGTTGCTCTTCTTTTGTTGATAAGTGAGGGAACACTTTAGTTGCCCAGCCGTAAGAAGCGGCAGCAACAACTGTCCAGTTCATTTTATTGGCTTGGATAGCAGCAGAGTAGTCAGCAGAAGCGGCATTAGAGGCTGCAAGATGCTTGGATATTCGTTCATTATCCACTCCTTCAAAAGCAGCGGGATCGCTGGAATCAATAGAAATACGACTGACTTTTTCATTGATGAACTCTTGGAATTTTTGGACCGTTGATTCAGGAATGTGTGTCAATCTTTTTTCATTTGCATGTAAGTATGTTTCACGACTAACGCTGTCATCTTTCCAGTTTACAAGAACTTCTGCAGCCCCTAGTGCATATAATTCTTTCACTAGCAAGCGTGTTAATTTTGCCTGGTCGATTTGAGAGTTGATAGAAACAATGTGTCCTGGTTTCACTCCTACACCAATTTTAGCAATTAAATGAACGTATTTTTTTAAATTAGCTTCAAAATTAGATAATACCATTTAGAAATTCCTCCTTATGCACCGAATACTTCAATCATATCACGAAATAATGGTTGAATGGAGCAATAATAGCATTTAACACGTTAAACGCATGAAGAATTTTTGGGTTCATAAAGAATGATTTTAAGTGATTTAAAATTTTTGAACGATTTTTTTACAAAATATTCGCTTAAAATACTTCTCTCACGCTTATTTTTTCTCATAATTCTTTCATGCGTTTGGCGTAGCATTTTAAATTTATATGAAATAGAAAATCATAAGAACTGGTTAATGATCTCGGAATAGGCAAGTTACAAGTTAATAGATTCTAAAACCATCTGTGGTATTTTATGGTTTAAAGTGGTAAAAAGTGGAGGACTATGGTAGCATAACTTTATAAATAATGCCTGCTGAATAATTATTGATTGGTGAGTATTGATATAGTTTTAAGCATCTACATATTAGGATTTTAAATTTTGCATGGGAGGTAAGCGGCATTGTTTCTAGGAGAGTTTCAACACACAATTGATAACAAAGGTCGTCTCATTATTCCGGTTCGTTTTCGTGAAGAGATTGGTGAGAAATTTATAATTACGAAGGGACTAGATCATTGTTTATCGGGATATCCCATGGAGGAGTGGGAACGAATGACGGACAAAATTTCTAAGTTACCTTCTTCGAATCCGAAAGCAAGACAATTGCAAAGATTTTATTTTGCTTCCGCTTCTCCAAGTGAGTTAGATAAGCAGGGGAGAGTGAACATTCCACAAGCTTTACGTGATTGGGGGAACTTAAAAAAGGGATGTGTAATTGTGGGAAATCCTAAACACATTGAAATTTGGGATGAGGATTGTTGGAAAGCTATGAATGTTGTAACTGAAGAAAATATTGGAGAAATTTCAATAGCGATGGAAGAATTTGGTTTCTAGATAGCGCTTAAAATGTTAAAATAAAAAGACTTTGTTTCTTCTTGATAAGGCAGGGTTAGATTTAGAGCTTGTGATTATGATTCCTAAAGAAGTTTAAATTCATTAATTTTTGTGGGGAAATTTTATGAAAGTGGGAGTAATAATGAAAACCGATTTCAATCACTACACGGTTTTGTTGAAGGAAACGGTGGACGGATTGAATGTACGACCAGATGGGATTTATGTCGATTGTACTCTTGGAGGAGCAGGGCATAGTGAGTATCTTCTATCGCAGTTGAATGAAAACGGGCATCTCTATTCATTTGATCAAGATGAGACGGCAATTGTGGCAGCAAAGAAGCGTTTAGCGCCATTTATTGAAAAAAATATGGTGACATTTATAAAGGCGAATTTTCGCTTTTTGAAAGAAAAATTATTGAATTATGGTATTTCTAGGGTAGATGGTTTTATTTATGATCTGGGAGTCTCTTCCCCTCAATTAGATGTGGCAGAACGTGGCTTTAGCTACCATAGTGACGCTCCCCTAGACATGCGAATGGATTTGGATGGTGAAAAAACAGCGGCGGATGTTGTTAATTCTTATTCTTATGCAGACCTGGTTCGAATTTTTTACCGTTATGGCGAGGAGAAATTTTCTAGACAAATTGCTTATCAAATAGAACAGGCTCGTAAAAGTAAGCCGATTCAAACAACGGAAGAATTGGTAGAATTGATTAAGCATGGTATTCCAGCTGCGGCTAGAAGGAAGGGTGGGCATCCAGCAAAACGGATTTTTCAAGCAATTCGTATTGAAGTGAATGATGAGTTGCGAGTAGCCGAAAAATCTTTGGAACAAGCGATTGAGTTATTGAGTGTAGGAGGGAGAATTAGTGTGATTACCTTTCATTCTTTGGAAGATCGAATGGTAAAAATGATGTTCAAGAAATATAGTACACTACAGGATTTACCACCAGGATTACCTATCGTACCTGAGGAAGAGCAGCCGATTTTAAAGTTGATTAACCGCAAACCTATGCTTGCCTCAGCGGAAGAGTTAGAAGAGAATCATCGTTCGCGATCAGCAAAGCTTCGAATGGTAGAAAAAGTGAAAGAGTAAATTTTATAAGTTTATTTGACTTACTTAGAAAGTGATCATAGAGGAAAGGGAGGGTTACCATGGCTGGAGCTGAACCATATTTAGCAATTGAAGAGTATGAATATGAGGAAGTAGACGCTCCGAAAAGGGGAGCCAGTGATCCTCAGTTTCCAAAGAAAAATATAATTCGTCTATCGAAAGTTGAAAAGATTGTTTATTGTGTCATTATATTGGTGGCGATCATTTTTGCATTTGCGATTGTTTATTCGATTACCACGGTGCAGTCAACAAATCATGAGAGTGCACAGTTGAAAGCTGAGAATGACCGAATGAAAGACAAGGTTGGGGAACTTAGGCAAAAGGTTAGTGAGTTATCTAAAGCAGATCGTGTAAAATCAATTGCAAAGAAGAAAGGGCTGTCTGTCAATGATGAGCGGGTGAAGAAGACAGATTGATGAACAGGAATGAAAATGTGGAAAAAATTAATTTTTAAGATCAATGAAAATTCTTTAGGGCCTGTAAAGAATAGAAAGTATGTAGGAAAAATTTTATTTTATATAACTCTTATTTTTTTTATCATTTGTGTATATCGAGTAGGTAGGATTGTAATAACAGGAAAAGTTAGCGAAGTTTCATTAGAGCAGAAGACCAAAGAGTTGTATGAAGGAACTAAAGTCGTTCAGGCTAAGCGAGGGGTGATTTATGATCGCAACGGAAATTCAATTGCTGAGAATGCCTATTTTTATTCCGTGAAAGCCATTCTCTCGACAACGTTTACGTCAGGAAATAAAAAATTATATGTGCAAGAGAAGGATTTCTATCCAATTGCAGAAATATTGCAGAAATATTTGGCTATTGATTCGAAAGAAGCGATGAAGACAATGAAAGAGGGAGTTGAGAGGGAGCTTTATCAAGTAGAATTTGGTACTAAGGGTCGAGAAATTTCTTTAAATACTCGTCAAGCGATTCAAGAGGAGATGAAAAAGCAGCATTTAGAGGGACTTCAATTTGACGAGCAACCTGGACGAAGTTATCCAAATGGAGATTTTGCCTCACACTTGATTGGGTTTATCAAGCGAAAAGAAGAAGGCATTGAAGGAGCATTTGGATTAGAGGCTGCTTATGAAGATATCTTGTGTGGTAAAAGTGGAAGGGTTGCTTATGAGAAGGATAGTGATGGCAATCCAATGCCTGGAACAGAGGCAATAAAGAAGAGAGCAATTAATGGAAAGGATATCTATACGACCTTAGATATTCATTTGCAAAATTATTTAGAAACCTTGATGAGTGAGCTGCAGAAAGAGCAAGGTCCTGAAAATATGACTGCAACTTTGATGGATGCAAAGACGGGAGAAATTTTAGCAATGTCGCAACGTCCTTCATTTAATCCAGAAACGAAAAAGGGATTGACCGATGAAAAAATGGATTGGAAGAATATTCCGATACAAGATAGTTTTGAACCTGGTTCAACAATGAAGGCAGTGATGGCTGCGATTGCTGAAAATGAAGGAAAATTTAGTCCAGATGCTCCTTATATAGCGGGAGTGCGTGAAATTTACGACCGACAGGTTGGAGATTGGGATTACAATGATCGAAGGGTAGGTTTTCATACTTTAACGTTTCTTCAAGGGTTGGCAGCTTCTAGTAATGTGGGAATGACTTACTTGAAAGACTTTGTTGGCGGAGATGCGCTTCATTTATATCAGCAGCGTTTTGGTTTTGGTCAATTTTTAGGTAATGGTATTGGTGGAGATTCTTATGGAGATCTTCCAAAAGTTAATTCGCCTGTGGATATGACGATGTCTTCTTTTGGTCAGGCAATTACGGTGACGGGAATGCAGATGATGCGTGCATATAGTGCTATTGCGAATAATGGAAGGATGCTTGAGCCGCATTTTATTTCTAAGATTGTGAATTCTAGTGAAAATCTTGAGAAGAAAGTAGAACCAGAAGTGATGGGCTGTCCGATTCGTGAACAAGCAGCGAGGAATGTGCGAAAATATTTAGAGCAAGTGGTAAAAGATCCAGTACATGGAGTGGGGTACAATCAAGCAACGCAGAAAGGATTTTTTGATGTTCCTGGAGTGGATCTGTCAGTTAAGACGGGAACGGCTGAGATTGCTAAAACAGATGGGACAGGTTTCATTAAAGGAAATTATTTGTATTCTGCAGCAGTGATTGCGCCGTCAGAAGATCCTGAATTTATTTTGTATGTAACGTGTAAATTACCAAAGAAGTATCATGCGGGGATGATTCCAGAAATTACAAATCCTTTGTTAAAACGAGCATTTAGTAAGCAAACGCAAGTTTCTGATGAATTTTCAAGAGTAAATGAAGAGATTACGATTGCTAATTATAAAGGGAAAAGTCCGCGAGATGCTGAGAATAATGCGAGGCATGATGTTTTGCAGGTAACAGTTGTTGGGGATGGAACAAAAGTGATTGATCAGTCGATTAAAGCAAAAACGAAGACTTCGCCAAATACACGAATAATTATACGAGCAAATGGAGAAATGCAGATGCCTGACGTGACAGGATGGAAGAAGAGTGATATGGAGCAACTTGCTAGAATTATGAATATTAAGGTAAAGTATTCTGGAAAAGGTGAGTTGGTCATTTCACAAAGTGTTGCTTCGTATTTAGGCATTCAAGAAGGTACTCAAGTAGACATAGGTCTTGGATGAATTGATGGAAAATGAGAGAAAATAATGATAATTACTATTAATTTGATCGCTTCTTTGATTTTAAGTTTCGTATTTGTAGTATTTATATTACCGTGGTTTATTGCCTATTTCCAAAGGAAGAAATTGGGACAACCAACTTTGGAAGATGTGAAACAACATACGGAAAAATTAGGAACGCCAACGATGGGAGGAGTCGTTTTTTTAGCAGGGACGTTTATTACGACATTGTTTAGTGCGTTTTATCTACGTTTTTTTAGTATTCAATTACTAGCATTGTTGTTTGTATTAGTATTGTACGGATTGTTGGGTTTTTTGGACGATTTTCTAAAAGTATTTCGGCAGCAAAACGAGGGATTGAAGCCTAAGCAGAAGTTTTGTGGACAGATTTTAGGTGGAGTTATATTTTTCTTATTGCTTATGAAAAGTGATTTCCTTTTGGAGTTAAACATATTTGGAATTTGGCATATTTCACTAGGTTGGCTCTATCTGGCGTTCATTGTTTTTTGGATGGTAGGTTTTTCAAATGCAGTGAATTTGACAGATGGAATTGATGGTTTGGTTTCAATTCTGATGGTTATTTCGTTGTCTGCATATGCAGTGTTAGCTTGGATTCAAGAACAAATGGATATTTTGGTGTTGATTGTATCGTTGATCGGAGCGTTATTGGCATTTTTCTTGTTTAATCGAAAACCTGCAAAAATTTTTATGGGTGATGTAGGATCATTAGCGTTGGGTGGAGTTTTATCTGCAATTTCTATTCAACTGCATCAAGAATGGACGTTATTGTTCATTGGAATTGTATATGTGTTGGAGACATTATCAGTGATGTTACAAGTGACGTACTTTAAATTGACTGGTGGAAAGAGAATTTTTCGAATGACTCCGATTCACCATCATTTTGAATTAGGCGGTTTTACTGGCAAGGGTAAGTCTTGGAGCGAATGGGAAGTGAATTTCGCTTTTTGGCTTGTCGGATTAATAGGAGCTCTAGTAACGTTGGTTTATATATTTATTGTGATATAATGCTGAATTTATGTGTGCTTGACTTTAGAGCCTGTTAACAGGCTCTAATATAAATTTTGCATGCATTTTATATAAAAAAAACTGATGATCAAAAGGTCATCAGCACTATATAAAGGTCGAAAAATGAAGTTCCTCCTAAAATAACATAGAAGAGTAAGGGCATACACTTTATAGTGAACGTTCCAAATTAAAACAAATGTAGTATTTTAGCAATTGATTAAAAAAAAACGAGTGAAAAATAATTTTCCACTAATACTTTTCAATGGGGAGTATTTCTTACGCAAAAAGGTATTAAGTATTAAAATTTCAAAGTCTGGGGGGACTTTAATGTCTATACTGCCAAGAATTGTAAGAAAGAACTGTTGAAAAGTATTCACTATCCGTTAAAATAAGAGGAATTACTTTTTCTTTCATTGAAGTGAAAACTTCAACTACCTCTACGTATAAGATGATACATTATTTTAGATAGTTAGATTGAAATTTTACATATATGAGAATTTTAGAATCAATTGACTTTAAAAAGTGGCTGTTTATCTGTTTTTCTTAGAGTAAAATAACAAGAATTGATTTTAAAAAGAAAAAGTTAAAAGTTATTTAACAGGCATTAATTAACATAAAGTAAGTGAAGTGATTTTTTTCACAGAAAGGAGGAAAACATTGAAGCAGAAAAGGGAAGCACTTGATACTATTGCGGCAATTTCAACGCCACATGGAGAAGGAGCTATTGCGATTGTACGATTAACTGGAGAAAGGTCAATAGAAATAGCAGCACAGATTTTTCTCCAAGGTAAGAAATCATTGAAGGATGTTTCAAGTCATACTATTCATTACGGACATATAAAGAATCCTAGAACAGAGGCATTAGTGGATGAGGTTATGGTGAGTGTGATGCGTGCACCAAAGACATTTACTTATGAAGATGTTGTGGAAATTAATTGTCACGGAGGAGGAGTAGCAGCCAATCAAATATTGCAGCTGCTGTTGCATGAAGGAGCTCGGATGGCTGAACCAGGAGAATTTACTAAACGAGCATTTTTGAACGGAAGGATTGATCTTTCGCAAGCCGAAGCAGTGATGGATTTGATTAGGGCTAAAACAGATCAAGCAAAAGATATGGCAATGGGACAATTGGACGGCAACTTGTCCCATTTGGTTCGCTCTTTACGTCAGGATATTTTGGAAACGATTGCTGAAGTAGAGGTAAATATTGATTATCCTGAGTATGATGCAGTTGAAGATATGACAAAAAATAAATTGAAGATAAAAGTGGAATCTGTTTGCTTGGAATTGAAATCTTTATTGACAAGTGCAAAGCAGGGCAAGATTTTACGTGAAGGTCTTAAAGTAGCAATTGTTGGACGACCAAATGTTGGGAAATCTTCGTTGTTGAATGCTTTGTTGCGGGAAGAAAAGGCGATTGTTACAGATGTTGCAGGGACGACACGAGATGTTATTGAAGAGCTGGTGAACATTCGTGGGATCCCAATAAAATTGATTGATACTGCAGGAATTAGGGAAACGAATGATGTAGTAGAGAAGTTAGGTGTAGAACGTTCGTATAAAGCGCTTCAAGAAGCAGATTTAGTGTTGTTGATGTTGAATGCAAGTGAGATGTTAAATCAAGAAGATTTAGAATTGTTGGAAGTAACCAAAAATATGAAGCGTATGGTATTGTTAAATAAGATTGATTTATTTTCTAATCTTTCTATGAAAGAAGTTAAAAAATTTGTAGATGAGGGATCAATTATAAAAATTTCTGTTTGGAACCGTGAAGGGTTTAATCAGCTAGAGGAGAGAATTTCAAAATTATTTTTTAGCGGGAAAGTTTCTATCAATAAAGATGCAACCTATTTGTCTAATACTAGGCATATCACGTTGATTCAGCAGGCGCAAGAATCTTTAAGTAAAGCATTAACAGGAATTGATGAAAAGATGCCGATTGATTTAATACAAATTGATGTAGTTCATTGCTGGGAGCTTCTTGGCGAAATTGTCGGTGAGTCGGTGAGCGATGAGTTGATTACGCAATTGTTTAGTCAATTTTGTTTGGGAAAATGACTGTTGATATACAGTCTTTCTTTTCTATGGTTAATAAGTTAAAATAGGGACATTGAAGCGAGAGAGAGGGAAGAAATAATGGAAATAGAACACATTGATGAGCATTCGATACGTGTGTTAATTTGTATGGAAGATTTAGAAAAACGTGGCATTAACTTGTTAGAGATGATGGAAAGTCAAGTTAAAACTGAGAGTTTTTTTTATAGCATCATTGAAGAATTTAACATTCAGGACAAATTTGAAGATATGAGTCAAGTGTCTTTTCAATTAATGCCAAGTGCGCAGTTTCATAATTCGATTGAATTAGTGATTTCTTGTGGAGATTCTCCTGTTTTTCAAGATCCGCTAAGTTTTATGGATCAGTTAAAAAATCCAATTTTTTCAAACGGAGAACCTGCGCTTTTGGATCCCTCTAAAAGTAATTTGGAAAAAAAGAGAAAAAAGAAAAAGAACTCTCTTTTTTCAGAAGAGGAGTTGTTGAAGGAAAAACTTTACAAGCAAGCAAATTTTGTTTTAGAATTCATGGATTTTGAAGCAATTATCGAATTGGTACAAACCGTGAATTTGGAAAGTGTCCTTACTACGAGTTTGTTTGATATGAATCAGAAATTTTATTTGCATGTGTTTTTTGATCTCAATTTAACTTCTAAACAAAGAATGGAAAATATTAAGTCAGTGTTACGAGAATTTGGAAAAGAGTCGAAAGCGACTATTGAGGAATTACAAGAACATGGAAGGCAGTTGAGCACTACAGATAATGCCTTGCAGGAATTGAGACAACATTTTTGTTAATGAAACGACAAGGCACTTGTCTGTAGAAAAATTATCCTTGATCGCATGTATCGAGGATTTTTTGATTTTGGTAAATTCAGAAATAAATAATTATGATTTTAGAACAATTTAGATTAGAGGGTAAAAACATAGAAAACATCATCACTTATTGGAATGATTGAAATGAGGTAAAAGTTATGAGAAAGTCCAAAAGAGTTCAGCGACCAAAGGGAACGAATGACTTATTGATAGATGAAATTAAAAATTGGCAATATTTAGAAAAAATAGCACAAGAAGTGTTTAAAATTTATCAATTTTTTGAAATTCGGACTCCTTTGTTTGAGCATTATGAGGTTTTTTCTCGTGCGGTTGGGGACACTTCTGATATTGTTTCCAAAGAGATGTATGATTTTTATGATAAAGGGGAACGTCACATTGCTTTGCGACCTGAAGGGACAGCAGGGGTAGTGCGCGCATTTGTAGAAAATAAATTATTTGGTCCGGAATATGGTAAGCCTTACAAAGTTTATTATTTAGGTCCCATGTTTCGTTATGAGCGTCCGCAAGCGGGAAGACTTCGCCAGTTTTATCAATTGGGAGTTGAAGCTTTTGGTTCGAAAAATCCTGCTACAGATGTAGAAATCATAGCTATGTTGATGCAATTTTTCGATCGTCTAGAACTTAAAAAGAATCGACTTGTGATTAATTCTTTGGGTGATAAGGAAAGTCGTGAAGTTTATCGTAAAGCTTTGATTGAGTTTTTAGAACTTAAAATGGAGCAATTAAGTGAGGATTCTAAGCATCGTTTGTATAAAAATCCTTTACGTGTACTAGACTCTAAGGATGAGAGAGACAAAAAGGTTGTGGCTGATGCCCCTTCTATTTTAGACTATTTGAATGAGGAATCTATGCAACATTTTTCAAAGGTCAAGAGTATGTTGGGAGCATTAGAAATTCCTTATGAAATTGATCATAGAATGGTTCGTGGACTTGATTATTACAACCACACCATTTTTGAAGTGATGAATGATGCGATTCTTGGAGTTCAGACAACGATTGCTGCAGGTGGACGTTACGACGGTTTAGTGGAATACTTTGGTGGTCCTGCGACACCGGGTTTTGGTTTTGCCATTGGTGTGGAACGTTTGTTGATGACACTAGCTGCAGAGGGAGTAGAGCTTCCATCTAAAAGTCCCATCGATGTTTATGTTGTGAGCATAGGGGACGTAGCTGATGAGCAAAGTCTGAAGATTGTGCAAGACATTCGTAAAGCTGGTTTTTCGACAGAGCAAGATTTTTTGGGAAGAAAGGCGAAAGCTCAGTTTAAGGCAGCAGATAAATTAAAAGCAAAATTGATTATGACCGTAGGTGAGAGTGAGCTTTTGGCAAAAAAAATTAAGATTAAAGTTGTGCAGACACAAGAAGAGACTTTAATTTCTCTTGAGAGAATTCGTACAGATTTTGCGACGGTTTATAAAGAGTTGTTAAATGAGTAAAAATTTAATAGAAAATGGTAATAATTGATTAAAATAGTGGCTGAAAAGTAATTATAAGAGGTAGTTAACATGGTAAAGCGAACGCATTATGCAGGTGAAGTAACGGAAAAATTTTTGGGAGAATACGTCACAATCAAAGGTTGGGTGCAAAGGCGTAGAAATCTTGGAGGATTGATTTTTGTTGATGTTCGTGATCGTTGTGGAATTGTGCAAGTTGTTTTGAATCCGCAGACGGTTGAAAAAGATGTGGTGCAAATTGCTGAATCTTTACGTAATGAGTTTGTAGTAGAAATTACGGGCGAAGTGGTGGAACGTTTGTCTAAGAATTCCAAAATGAAAACAGGAGCTATTGAAATTGTTGCATCAAAGATTTCTATTTTGGCAGAAGCGAAAACACCGCCGTTTGCGATTGAAGATAACATAGAAAGTAGTGAAGATCTTCGTTTACGGTATCGCTATTTAGATTTACGTCGACCAGTTATGCAAAAAAATCTAAGAATACGTTCTAAAGTCACTGCGGCAACGCATGAGTATTTGGATAAAAATGGTTTTATTAATATTGAAACGCCTATTTTGGCAAAATCCACTCCCGAGGGAGCACGAGATTATTTGGTTGCTTCTAGAGTTTATCAAGGACATTTTTATGCATTGCCTCAATCTCCTCAATTGTTCAAGCAATTATTAATGGGTTCTGGTTTTGATCGTTATTATCAGATTGCTCGTTCATTTCGAGATGAGGATTTGCGCGGAGATCGTCAGCCTGAATTTACACAGCTAGATTTAGAGGTATCGTTTTTGGATCAAGAAGAAATTCGAGAGATTATCGGTGAATTGATTCAGCAAATTATGAAAAAGGCGATAGATGTAGAGGTAGATCCAACTAAATTTCCTGTATTAACGTTTGCGGAGTCAATGAATCGTTTTGGAACAGATAAGCCCGATTTGCGCTTTGGTATGGAATTGGTTGATTTATCTGATTTGGCAAGAGATTCCAAATTTGAAGTATTCGCGAATGCTGTGAAGAAGAGTGGACAAGTCAAAGGAATTACTGTTCCAAATGGTGCGGATAAATATTCTCGTAAGAATATAGACCAATTTACTCAGTATATTGAGCGCTTCAAAGCGCGTGGACTTGCTTGGGTAAGAGTAACAGAAGAAGGCTTAAGCGGTCCGATTGCCAAGTTTTTAGTAGAGCAACGAGAAGAATTATTGGTGAAAATGGAAGCAAAAGAGGGGGATTTGTTGTTCTTTGTTGCGGATTCTGCGAATGTAGTAGCGCAGTCGCTTGATTATTTGCGTCGGCAAACGGCTAAAGAATTAGGTCTCATTAAGAAAGATAGATGGGAGTATGCATGGATTGTGGATTGGCCGTTGTTTGAATATGATGAAGAAAATGACCGTTTTGCTGCAGCTCATCATCCGTTTACGATGCCTAGAGTTGAAGATCTTCCCTTGTTAGATGATTCCGAAAAGGTATACGAAGCACAGGCTAATGCATATGATTTAGTGTTAAATGGTGTAGAATTAGGTTCTGGTTCGATTCGGATTCATCGGATGGACATTCAAGAAAAAATGTTGAAAGCTTTAGGATTTACTCCAGAGCTTGCACAGGAATCGTTTGGATTTTTATTGACGGCGATGGAGTACGGCTTTCCACCAATGGGCGGAATGGGCTTAGGACTTGATCGTTTGGTTATGCTGCTTACTGGAGAAGAGACAATTCGAGAAGTGATTGCATTTCCAAAAAATAATCGAGCGAGTGAACCTATGATGAATGCACCTACAAGAGTCAGCGCAGAACAATTAGAGGAACTTGGAATGGGTGGGATATTCGATTGACGAGCTATGCCACGTTTCTCGCGCTTCGCGATTAAAAATCACTCACAGGAAAATCGCTTGTCAATCGTTAATAGGCTCTTATCACGCCAAACGCATGAAAGAATTGTAAGAAAAAATAAGCGTGAGAGAAGTATTTTAAGCGAATGTTTTATAAAAAAATTGTTCAAAAAATTTTAAATCGCTTAAAATTATTCTCTATAAGCCCAAAAATTCTTCATGCGTTTGACGTGGGCTCTTATAAATATTGACACATACTTTTATTTTACTTTTTCTGTTTATTTGAGTTTCTCAAGCGGTTTACTACAAAGAATTAAAGGTGATTATTTAATATTATGTAAGTTTGTAATGGGGATTTGGTAGAAAATATGGAAGGTAAAAGATTAGTAAATTCACGATATATTACAGGTTTTAATGGAATTCGAACAATTGCAGTGGTGAGTGTGATTCTATACCATTTATTTCCTAATAGGGTGAAAGGTGGATACCTTGGAGTTCCTGTTTTTTTTGTATTGTCGGGATATTTGATTACAGATTTATTAAGACAAGAGTACAAAGAAAAGGGCTTGGTGAATATACGATTATTTTATGTGCGGCGTATAAAGCGGCTGTATCCAGCACTTATTTTGATGTTAATTAGCTCATCTTTTTATATAACGCTTTTTCAACGAGATTTGTTGAATAATTTGCGAGGTGTAGTAGCAAGTTCACTGTTGTATTGGAACAATTGGTGGCAAATTTTCAATGATTCTTCTTACTTTGATAGATTTGGTAATGAGTCACCCTTTACTCATTTGTGGTCGTTGGCAGTAGAAGGGCAGTTTTATTTTATCTGGCCCTTGATTTTCGTTTTGTTGGTAAAGCTGGTACGCAGTAAAGGAAAGATATTTGGTATATTGTTTGGTGCATCATTGTCTTCCTTTTTATTAATGTGGCTTTTTTACAAGCCAGGCATTGATCCGACCCGTGTGTATTATGGGACAGATACCCGTCTATTTTCCATTCTTTTGGGATGTGGACTTGCGTTTATTTGGCCAAGCTGGCGAATGAAAAAGGTAATTTCAAAGAATAGTCAAATATTGTTAAATCGTATTGGCTTGGGTTCATTTCTTTTTCTATTATTATCTTTTTTTCTTTTGAATAATGGGTGGTCGTTTTCTTATCGTGGTGGATTTTTTTTAGTAAGTATCATTTCGATGGTTTTGATTGCGGTAGTGGCTCATCCGGGCGCATCTTGGAATAAGTGGTTGACTAATCCTGTGTTTGATTATATTGGAAAACGCAGTTATGGAATTTATTTGTATCAGTATCCAATCATCATTTTTTATGAGGATAAGGTAAAAAATGTGGGAACTCACCCATGGCTTAGTTCTTTTATTGAAGTTTTGTTAGTTTTATTGGTGAGTGAATTTAGTTATCGTTTTTTTGAGAAGCCGTTAATGATGTTTAATTATAAAATGACTTTGATTAAGATCAAAGAAATGTTTGCAGGATTGTATGCTTGGCAGAATAAGGTAAAAGCTTTATTTGCTTCAGCAATTTTGTTGATTTTTTTTATTGGATTAGTGAGCGCACCTTCCAATTTATTGACGAAAGAACAAGCAAAAGTACAAAAGCAAATGGAGAAAAATAAGAGAAAGTTAGCTGAGCATAGGAAGAAGATAGCTTCTGAGAAAATAGTAGTTTCTAAAAAAATTGTCACAAATGGGACAGATATTGTTGATGCTAAGAAGTTTAATTATTTGATGACAGAAGAAGATCAGAGAAAGACTTCATTTATACCATTAACTGTGTTTGGGGATTCGGTTATGTTAGGTAGTGCTGCTGCTTTTCAGGAGGTGTTTCCAAAAGCAACGATTGATGGAGTGATTGGGCGTCAGGCTTATACAAGTGCGGAAGAATTGCGCATAAAACAACAAGCAGGACAATTGACGGAAATGGTTTGGCTAAGTTTAGGAACAAATGGTGAAGTAACAAGTGATCAAGTTGATGAGATTATGGATATTCTTGGAAAGAATACTTATGTGTTTTGGTCAACTGTACATGTTCCGACTCGTGCGTGGCAAAATGGAAATAATAAATTATTAACAACCAAAGCAGAACATTATAAGAATCTATATTTGATTGATTGGCATGGTATGGCAAATTCTCATGATAACTGGTTTTATGAGGATCAAGTTCATCCCAATTCGACTGGACAACCTTATTATGTCAATTATGTAGCAAAGACTATCGTGGATCATATACCAGATAAGATTATGGAAAAAATTCAAAAGATTATAGATAAAAATAAAATTTGAAATTTAAAAATTATTCAGCAGATATTAGTTATTAATAGCTTTCTGTTGCTGATTTTAGCAAGCATTATACCTAGTACCTTAAACTTTAAATTAAATATAATTTATAAAAATTGTGAATTTATGTTCTATTTTTTATAATAGATTTATACTTATTTTAAATCGATAACTTAAGTTGATTTTTTGAAAATTAAGTCATATTCTGCTTAGTTTTAGGTTATGAAGGGAGTGAATGTATTGAGACGAAAAGTGATTATATTTTTGATGGTTTTTTTAGGTGTAAGTATAGGAGCGTTTTTATTACCGTTTTGTTGGAAATACATAGGACAAGGTGAAAATCAATATTTAAATAATTCGTTTGTAAGTGGTTTTATAGGGGCAATTATTTTTTTTATTATTTCATTTTTTACAGCTGGATATGTTGAATTAATGTTGAAAAAAGTAGATTTTTATTTATCTAGAGTTAGCTTGATAAATTTACTTTTAGTTACGATGAGTATTTTCTTAGGCTTGGCAATTGGCGGGCTTGTTTCCATACCATTTTTCTTGCTGAAAGTTCCAATTTTAAGTACGGTACTTCCAATTATTTTAATGGTGGGGACGAGTTATGCAGGCTTTCATGTAGGGACTACTAAGAGAGAAGAATTTTTGAAGTTAGTTCGTAATAAAAAAGATGATTCTTCCAAAGAATCAATCCAAGTTTTAAAACATAATTCCGGCGAGAATTATCATAAGTTTAAAATTTTGGACACAAGTGTAATTATTGATGGGCGAATTTATGATATTGTTAATACAGGTTTTTTAGAAGGAATTCTAGTAGTGCCCAATTTTGTGTTATTTGAGTTGCAGTATATTGCGGATAGTAGTGATAATTTGAAGCGTGTTCGTGGAAGGCGTGGATTGGATATTTTGAATGTACTGCAAAAAGAGGAAAAAATTAAACTTGAGATGTATGATCAAGATTTTGATGATACAAAGGAAGTTGATGCGAAGCTATTGAAATTGGCGAAATTGCTAGATGGTATTGTGGTGACAAATGATTACAATCTAAATAAAGTAGCAGAATTTCAACATGTTCCAGTTTTGAATATTAACGAGTTGGGGAATGCGGTGAAACCTGTAAGTATTCCTGGCGAGAAAATGGGTGTAACTGTAGTTAAGGATGGAACAGAGCGAGAGCAAGGTGTTGCTTATTTGGATGATGGAACGATGATTGTGGTGGAAGGATGGTAAGCATTTTATGAATGAACACATTGAGGTGGTTGTGACGAGTGTTCTTCAAACCGCGGCAGGTCGAATGATTTTTGCTAGACCAGATCATTGTAATTCGAAGTATTTCCAAGGCAAAAGTATAAGAGCCGCTAACAGGTTCTAAGTATAAAATAATAGTTGATCTTTTAAATAAAGAAAAATTTAAGAACATGTAACTAAAGGTACTTTAGTAAATATTCTATTATCAAAGAGCTGTTGATTTCATATTATCGGCAGTTTTTTGTTTTATAAAGAACAAAATTCCTATAAAAACAATGGACATTGAGGTAAGATATAATTTGTAATGTAAAAAGGAGTGAACCGATTGAATTATACATTAATTCTTCTGGCTGCGGGATCAGGGAGAAGGATGAAAGCTAGTAAGAACAAAGTTTTTTTAGAGTTAGACGGAATTTCGATTATTGAGCGAACTTTGAGTGTTTTTTTGGCGGACGACGAATGTTGTCGCGTGCTCTTAGTCATCAAAAAAAGTGAGAAAATTGAAATTCAAAAACTTTTTGCTGATAGAATATATTCTCGAGTAGAATTTGTAATAGGTGGCGAGGAACGTCAAGATTCAGTTTTTAAAGCAGTTCAAGAGCTTGATATAAAAGATGAATATGTGATGATTCATGATGGGGTGCGTGTTTTTGTTACGAAAGCTGAACTTGATCGATTAAAGCAATCAGTTCTTAACTTTTCAGTAGCATTGCTAGGTATTCCTGTAAAAGATACAATTAAACAGGTGAATTCAGCAGGGCAAGTTTGTGCGACAATTCCACGAAATGAATTATGGCAAGCACAAACACCTCAAATGTTTCATGTAGAAATTTTAAAAAAAGTGCATAAAAAAGCACAGCAAGCAAGATTTTTAGGCACGGATGATGTTTCTTTGGTAGAAAAATTCTTTCCTGAAGAAAAAATTTGTATGATTATGGGAAATGATGAAAATATTAAATTAACAACTCCTGTGGATTTATTATTTGGAGAAGTTATTTTGAAAAGAAGAGGAGATTTGTTATGAAAATTTTTTCGGTAAGGTCTATTGTTTTTTTGTCGATGATGACGGCGATTAGCGTTGTGCTGCGCCAGGCTTTTCTTGGAATTCCTAATTTTCAGTTGATGACAGCTTTCTTTTTTGTAATGATAGTGTTTTGGGGAATTCCAAATTCTCTTTTTGTGATGACGCTATCTTTGATTATTACAGGTTTTTTCAATGGTTTTGGTCCCTGGATTGGTGCACAAATCATCGATTATGCTTTATTTATGCTTCTTTGGTCGATACTTCAAAAGCGATTTAAAAATCTTTGGTTGCAGTCAGTAATTACTGGAGGGTTAAGTTTTTTCTATGGTTTATTGATCAGTTTTTTAACAGCTCCGTTTTTTAGTGTCACAAATTTTTGGGTATTTTATTTTCAAGGAGTTCATTTTGACTGTATTCATGCAGCTGCTACAATGATCGGTTATCCGATCCTTTTTAAGGTTTTTGAGCGAATTTCTGAAATGAATACTAAATATAATAATGCGATTTGACATTTAGCTATTTACTGATGTTTTCTAACTTAAACGATAAAAGAGGATGTTTACATGAAAATACACGAAATTTATAAAAAAAACAAAATAAACAAGAAGCCAACAATTTCTTTGGAGATTTTTCCACCGAAGAAATCAGGAAAAATTGAAATGATTTATCAAGCATTGGATGATTTGGGATCCGTTCAACCGGATTTTATCAGTGTGACTTATGGTGCTGGAGGAAATCAGGTAGCTGATAGTACGCTTGATATTGCGGTGTGTATTAAAGAAGAATATGGTATTGAAAGCTTACATCATTTGACGGGGATTGCAGCGAGTGGTGAAGAATTTCAGAATAGTTTAAAGGCAATTAAAGAGCGTGGTGTAGAGAATATTTTGGCATTACGGGGAGATTTACCGATAGGAATCAAAGAAGTTTCGAAAACTTACCCTTATGCGAAAACGATGATTACTGAGATTCATGAATTTGGTGATTTTGATGTGGGTGCAGCATGTTATCCAGAAGGTCATATTGAATTAAGCTTGACTACGGAAAATATGGATCATTTGAGGCAGAAGGAAGAAGCGGGAGCCAATTTTTTTATTTCGCAGTTATTTTTTAATAATGATTCATTTTACCGTATGTTGGATGATGCTCGGGCATCTCGAATTTGTGCGCCTATTTCAGCAGGTATTATGCCAATTTTGAATCGTTCACAAGTGGAGAAGATGATCTTTATGTGCGGAGTGAGTTTACCATCAAAATTAATTAAACTTATTCATAAGTATGAATATGATGTTACAGAGTTGCGCAAGGCAAGTCTTAACTATGCTTTAGAGCAAATTGATGATTTGTTAGCGCACGGTGTAGATGGTGTTCATGTTTATACAATGAATCGTCCAAATGTGGCTAAGACGGTGCTTAGACGTTATAGAGCATGTTAGCGAAAGGAAAGTGTTTTATCAAGCATTGAGAAGTTTGGTCTTTCATAAGTGAGGAAGTGCTTTCATGTTGTCATTAGATAAATCTGAAATATTACGCTATCTGGGGTTTAGAAAAAAAGCAGAGTTAACAGCAGAAATTTCTAATATGATTGATGAGTTAGTCACTCTTGCACAGGAAGTTGCTAAGCCACGATATTTATATCGAATTTTTAATTTGCGAGTGGATGAGCAAGCGAAGCAAGTTAAAGTTTTAGGAACAGAATTAATGTTGACAGGGAAAAGTATTACATCACATTTGCAGAAAGCAAAAAAAATTGCATTGCTTGTAGTGACTTTGGG
Source organism: Lactobacillales bacterium (assembly GCA_031288715.1). Lineage (GTDB taxonomy): Bacteria > Bacillota > Bacilli > Lactobacillales > Streptococcaceae > JAIRLR01. The sequence continues at coordinate 51,345 of JAITQW010000001.1, forward strand.
AATGGAGATAGAACGAAAGATTAATCAGTATTCTGTGAATGATGAGACAAAGACTGTTATTCTTGAAGCTATTTGCAATGATTATATAGAGAAAATCTGCGATTTAGCACAGAGGAATGTAAAAAATGAATTAGGAAATGGATGGACTATGAATCGACGCTTTTCGCCAGGTTATGGAGATCTGCCTTTGAATGTACAAGCAAAATTTTTAGAAATTATGCAAGCTTCAAAAAAATTAGGAATTTATTTGAATGAAAGTGATTTAATGATTCCAAGAAAGTCTGTTACTGCGATTTTGGGTGTTTTTGAGAACAAAAGTCTGTAGTTGTTTTTTAGATGGGAGAGGTTTATTTGAATTTTAAAGAGCAATTTATTTTGTTTGATGGAGCTATGGGGACACAATTACAGGCAAGAGGTTTACCGGTAGGAGAGAATCCAGAATATTTTAATTTATCACATCCGGAGATTGTACGAAGTATTCATAAAGATTATGTGGATGCTGGAGTAAATGTGATTACGACGAATACTTTTCAAGCAAATCGAACCAAGGTTAAGCAGGAGGATCTACCCTCGCTAATTTCATCAGCCATCGCGCATGCAAAAGATGCAGGTGCTTCTTTAGTTGCTTATGATATGGGGCCAATTGGACAATTGTTGCGTCCGGCAGGAACACTTTCCTTTGATGAAGCATACAATATTTTTAAAGAACAAGTGTTGCTGGCAGAGCAGAATGGTGCAAATCTTGTTTTGATCGAAACGATGTCTGATTTGTTGGAGGTAAAAGCTGCTATTTTAGCTGTGAAAGAGAATACGAAATTACCTATTTTTGCGACCATGAGCTATCAAGCGGATGCAAGAACTTTTATGGGGTGCGATCCATTAACGGCAACTTTAACTTTGCAGTCCTTGAATGTAGATGCTATAGGAGTTAATTGTTCGCTTGGACCTGTGGAATTATCGCCGATTGTAGATACTATTTTAGAATATGCAAAAGTGCCTGTAATGGTTCAGGCAAATGCTGGGTTGCCTGAAATTATTAACGGTGAAACTTATTATTCAATTACGGTGGAAGAGTATGTGCAGGCCGTGGGTCACATGGTTCAAAAGGGAGTACAAATTGTTGGTGGATGTTGTGGAACGACGCCTGAGTTTACGAAAGGTCTGCGTGCTTTTTTAGATACGCAGAAAGTAGTAAAAACTTCTCCAAGAGATGTAAGCGCAGTGACTAGTGGGCTGAAAACGGTCATTATTAATGAAGATTTAACTCTTATTGGGGAGAGAATCAATCCAACAGGGAAGAGGCGGTTAAAAGAAGCGTTACGTAATAAGGATCTTTCTTATATTTTACAAGAGGGGCTAGCTCAAGCTGAAAATGGTGCGGATATTTTAGATGTGAATGTAGGGCTGCCCGAAATTGATGAAGCGCAGATGATGGTTCGCGTTTTGGAAGAATTACAAGCAATTTTAGCTAATCCTTTGCAAATTGATAGTTCATCTGTGCAAGCAATTGAAGAAGGTGCTCGTCATTACAATGGTTGTCCATTGATTAATTCGGTGAATGGCAAACAAGAAAGCTTAGATACAATTTTGCCGATTGTAAAAAAATATGGCGGAGTGGTGTTGGGTCTTTGCTTAGATGAAGAAGGAATACCTAAGACAGCACGGGGACGATTAGAAATTGCGCAGAAAATATTATTGGAGGCAAAAAAATATGAAATTGAAAAATCTTCAGTGCTGATTGATCCATTAGTGTTGACAGCTTCTGCTCAGCAAGATCAGGTAAATGTAACGCTTGAGACTTTGCGTTTGCTAAAAGACGAATTGGGCGTGAGGACAGTCGTTGGTCTTTCGAATGTTTCTTTTGGTTTGCCTAATCGTGAATTGTTAAATGCAACTTTTCTGGCTCAAGCTGTGGGGGCAGGGTTAAATGTTCCAATTTTAAATCCTTTAAATAGAAGTATAATGGAGACGGTTCGAGCGTTAAAAGTATTGCTTGCTCAAGATAGGGATTCGGTCAAGTATATTGAACAGGAAGCTTTGTCGGAGAAGGCAATTACGGATGCAGAACAGGAAGTTTTTTCAAATAGAAAAACGATACAAAAAGCAAATGCAGAAGATGGCGTGTTGGATTTAAAGGAGATCGTTATAAAGGGAAGAAAAGAATTAGCTGCGAATCAGGTAGAAAAGTTATTGATATTGAAAACTCCGTTAGATATTGTAGATGAATTTTTGATTCCAGCGCTTAATGAAGTGGGAGGGAAGTTTGAACGTGGAGAACTATTCTTACCACAATTGATGCAAACTGCGCAGACGGTGAAAAATGCCCAAGAAGTATTGAAAAAGCATTTGGAAAGCAGTAATGAAGAAAATTCAACGAATAGAGGGAAAATTATTTTAGCGACTGTTGCGGGTGATATTCATGATATTGGTAAGAATATTGTTAAGATGATTTTAGAAAATTATGGATTTCAGATTTTTGATTTGGGAAAAGATGTGTCAAGTGAGCAATTGGTAGAAGCTATTCAGGAACATGATACTCCTTTAGTAGGTTTATCTGCGTTGATGACAACGACGGTAAAGAATATGAAAAAATCGATTGAAGATGTGCGTGAGGCAGGATTGAATGTTAAATTTTTTGTTGGCGGTGCAGTTCTGAATGAGGAATATCGTGAATTTGTAGGTGCAGAGTATTATGCGAGAGATGCACTAGAATCAGTGAAAATTGCGCAGAATTTTTTTGCTGAAAATTTGTGAAGACCTCATATGTTAAGATTAATTGGACAAACTTTAAGAAATCACTTGAATTGTAGATTATTCTTACTTTTTAAATTTATTTTCTCATATTATGTGTGCAAAAATAATCAAAATATATGATAAATATGGATATTATAGGCTTCTTTACTATTTCCGTTTTTCTTGAGTTTGGCATATGAAATAATCATGTCTTGAGCATCATGGAATTTCGCCAGCACTGAAAATGAAAGTGTAAATTAACTATATTGTTACAAAAATAGAAAAATATGATGAAATAGGGATTTCTAATATTACATAAAGATTGCGAATGTTAGAATGTAGTTAATTATAGATAATAAAACCCACATTACTCTTTCAGTATGCTAGAGTATTTTTTGTTTGCTTAGCATAAATTTATTTGGGGAATAGGATTATCAAAATTAATCTTATAAGAAAATTATGCAGTTGAATTAAAACAAAGCAGTGCTGGGGGAGAAAATGATTTTAAAAATTAATGTAACAAAAGTGTTAATGATTTTATTTGCGGGATCTCTTGCGATGGTTCCTTTTGGATATGAGGAAGTAAGAGCGAATCAAGAATCAAAATTATTAAATCTGAAATTAGATTTTAAGATTTTTTCAGTTCAAAAAGGAGGTAATGATGATTTAAAGAGAAGTAAAGGAATTTTGAAATTCTCTTTGCAAGAAGTAGGTATGTCAGAATTTTTATTAGAAAATAAAGAGTTGATTAAAAAACCTGATAACAAACATATTTTGGAATCCCAGAAAGTAGAAGATTCGCCATCTGTTGTTCCGGAGGTATCCATTCCTGTTTCTATAGGAAATTATGGTGAAGGAAATACTTATGTTCCTGGTCAATGTACTTGGTATGTAAAAGATTATTTTAAAAAACGTGTTGGAGATTATTGGGGCAATGCGATTAGTTGGGGGGAATCAGCCTTGATGGATGGCCTTTTAGTTGATCAAAATCCTGTGGCGGATTCTACGGTTGCTGTTTTTGGTGCTAATTCTTACAATGAGGGATACGGTCATGTAGCGGTGGTCATTGGCGTGAAAGAAGGATTTGTTAGAATTAGTGAAATGAATTGTCGTGGACCTTGGTCAATGGGTGAGCGTGAGATTCCGATTGCTTCTGTTATGTCGTTTATTCATGTATAAAAAAGGAATGGATTCCTTATTGCTTCATGTTAGTGGGTGTTTTAATGAGGTAATTCGAAATGTTGAATTAATGAAAATATTGAATTATACTTTCCTTGTATGTTTTGTATTTATTGGTTGTGTTTCTATTTCCATAAATAAAGTCTTTTTAAGAAGAAGGAGAATGAAGATGGCAGATGCAGTAAGTGAAACAAAGGAAAAGTACTTAAAAAAGTTAAAGACGTCAACAATTTGGTGTTTAGTGCTGTCAATTATTTTTGCAGTAACAGGCTTATTGTCAACTTTTAAACTTTTTACAATAGATATTGAAAAAGAAAAAGAAAAGTTGAAAGAAGCAGCCAAGGAAGTTGGATTTAAAACGCAAAATTTTGATCAAATGTATGGGACGCAGGGAAAGATATTTTCTGTTGTTAGTTTGATTGTGTTTATTATTACTGTATTGTTATTAATTTTAGCATTTAAGAAAATTGCCGAAGGGAAAGTGCCTTCTAAATTAGGTTATTATTCATATATTTTGGGTCAAGTTATCGCAATTGCTCGAATTGTATTGCCAGGTGGATTTACGTCCTTTGTTGCAATACAGATTATTTTCTGTTTGATTATAGCGCTTCCAGCTATTCTTGGAATTTCTTATCTATTAAAAATTGACGATAAGTAGCTGAAATAAGAGTAGAATATGTTTTTGAATGACTTTGGGGTTGGGGGTGTACGCTTGTCATTTTAATTATGCGTATGCCCTAGGCTTTTTCTTTGAGATTAAAAATGAGTAGTGAGAACCTGTTTCACGATTAAAAGTTGTTCAAAAAAAACATTGTTAACTTATCTTGGAGATCGGAAATTCAAATAAATTAACAGATTCTAAGAATTTTTTCAGCTAAGCATTAATTTATTTTTTATTATGCTTATTTTTTCTGATAAATAAAGTTGATTCTTCGTTTGTTAGCCGTGATTAGATATATTTCACTTCTTTTAAAAATAGCCCTTCAGGATGTGCAGTTGGTCCTGTGAGACTTCTGTTTTTTTCTTCTAAAATTTTTAAAATTTGCGTAGGTTCCAAGCGTGAGTTTCCTATTTTTAACAAAGTTCCGACCATGATTCGAATTTGTTTGTATAAAAAACCATCTCCTCGAAATGTGAATAGAAGTCCATCTTCATAAAGTTGAACTTTTGCTTCATAGATAGTTCGAATTTTTTCCATAACGCTGGAACCGCTTGCTGTAAATCCTGTGAAGTCGTGTGTTCCTTCTAAATATTGAATAGCTTTTTCAATCCGTTTGAGCTCTAGTTTATACGGAAAGTAGCTGGAATAATATCGTTTGAAAGGATTTCTAGGTTTGGTGATTTGCACGTAAAATTCATATGTTTTTTCATGTGGTGTAAAACGTGCATGCCAGTCATTAGGAACAATTTCAACTGATTTCACGGAAATATCTTCGGGAGTTTGTGTGTCTAAAGCAAAGCGCAGTTTTTCTATATTTTTTAGATAAGGGAAATCAAAATGAATTACTTGACCGTAAGCATGCACACCTTTATCTGTTCGACCCGCGCCTTGCACAGTAATAGGATGATTGTTATTGATTTTTGTGAGTGTAATTTCTAATTCTTCTTGTATAGTGCGAGTTCTGGATTGACGCTGGAATCCTGCAAAGAGAGTTCCATCGTAAGCAATGATGGCTTTGTATCGTGACATGAAGACCTCCATAAATTTTCATTTTATAATCAAATTGTAGACAAAAGAAAAATAGTAAGCAATGATCAATCGCTAAGAAAGAATAATTGATCGTTGAAATTTAAGACAAATTTTCTTAATTTTGTATGGTTCGTAAGTTACGGTATACTTTGTAGTAAAGCAATTGACTTTGGAGGTAAGGGCTAACGTGAGTCGAATGAAGCGGTATAGAATGTATCGAGAAGATATGAAGAAGGTGCGAAATTCACTCCAAAATTCATCATCTTTTTTTCGTAAACCTATTGAAAATCAAGAATTTAGTGAGTCTGATTTTGTTTCAAAAGAAGAAGAGGAGTATATTCAAAATTATATTCATGGTACAGATGAAAGAGTAGGCGGGGGCTACGAATCATCGTCTTCTTTATTAAAAAAAAATGTTAAGAAGAGACACAAACGTTATTCCATAAAGAATATTATTTTATTAATTTTCACGATTTGTTGTGCATGTATAGGTGTGTTTGCTTGGCGTATTCACAATGCGTTGGGAACGAAACCAAGTGTTTCTGCAGAATTCTTTGGTGGAAAAGTTAGTGAGAATGGCGCGCATAATATTTTAATTTTAGGAACAGATCAACGAGATCAACAAGGGACGGGAGCAGCACGTGCTGATTCTATTATGGTTTTGCAGATGGATGGACCTGATAAAAAAGTAAAAATGGTTTCATTTATGCGAGATGTTTTGGTGGATATTCCTAATGTTGGGACTGCTGGGTATACAGATTGTAAACTAAATGCTGCTTATGGTATTGGTGAGCAAGGTTCAGAATTAGAAAATGATAAGAATCAAGGTGCGGAATTAGTTAGAGAAACGCTAAAACACAATTTTGGAGTTGAATGTAAATATTATGTAACGGTTAATTTCATCTCTTTTGTAAAAGCAATTGATACTCTATTTCCAGAGGGTGTGCCCATTGATGCGAAATTTGGAACACTTCAAGGGAAACATGTGAGAGAAGTGCCGGTTCCTGATGATTTAGCTACTTCTCAAAATAAGGTATCAAGCGATATAGAAATGAGTGCTGAGCAGGCAAGTAAATATGGATATGATGATCCTGCCATTTACCAGATTATTAAAGAAGGAAAGCAAAAGATGAATGGTCGGATGTTGTTAAATTATGCTCGTTTTCGCCATGATGATGAGAATGATTCTGGGCGAGTGAGGCGGCAACAACAAGTCATGAAATTTTTTACCTCTCAGGTAACGTCTTTGCAAACCGTGTTGAAAACACCAGAAGCGATTCGCTCAGTATTAAAAGTGACTTCCACAAATGTGGAGCGAAATTTTCTTTATCGAGTGTTGTTTGCAGCATTTACTGGAAATAAAGATGGAAAGGCAGTAGAGCGACTTTCAGTTCCAGTTATGGATGATCATAAGACGTGCGGTGTGGGCTATGATATGTATGGTGGTTCAGGAATTGAAATTGATCGCAACTTTTATAAGAATAAGGTAAATAATTTTTTAAAATAAGAGTCTGTTAAGTTATGAGAGAATTGATTGTTATAGATATTACTCCTAAGAGCCTGTTAATGATCTCTATCGGAGATCATGTTTTTGTTTTGCCAATATCTTTGATTATAGAAAATAAATGATATAATTCTGGCATTGACTTTGACAATGCAAAATTTATTAAACAATAAGGGTTTGTCAACTAAACTTATACAGTTTAGTTGACAAACCAATTTAATTCATTATTTTTACAAGATCTGATAGTGATTCGCAAGATTTGGCTTCTTTAAATGCTTTATGGTTTATCTTCACTATAAGAATCTGAATCTTGAGCTTTCTTTTTAAAAGGTATACCGGTTCCTTCATCAGATTCATCATAATCTCTTGAAAATACAAGTCCCTTAGTTCTAGGTAAAGTATAATTTTCTTCGCTAGAGCTATCACCGTGACATGTTTCTATCGCTTTGCTTTTAGTAAAGTGTTTTTCTTCATGAACTTCGACACATGGTTTTCCTGTTGATTGGATATCAGAATCTACAGTTTCTCTTCTACTTGAAAAAACAGAGCTAGTAGGAAGGTCAGGAGCAAAAGTGATTGATTTTTTACCTTCAATAGATGAAGTTGATTTAGAAGAAGTGTCTCTTCTTATAGGAATTTCCCCAAAACCAAAGCCAAATCCAAATTTTGGTCTAGGCGGCAGTGGAGGAAGATCGCTTGGAGTGACCGGCTTAACGTCTTTAATAAATTCAAAATCTAATCCTAAGCGCAAAAATTCAAATTTTAAATCTTCTCCATTTATGATTGCACAGTCTCCAGGTAATCCTTGCCCGCAAAAATCAACACAGCCATGGAGAGTAACGATTGATTCATCTGAAAAATTTAGGAATGGTGTGGGCAATATTATTTCAGGAGTTCTTGATTTTTGGTGTCCTCGTACAAATTTTGTCAATCCATTTCTTTGTAAAAATTCTCGAAAAGCTTCCCTATTGAACGACCTGCTTCCAGGTCTAGATAAACTAGGTTGAAACTGTTTTAGTTGACTATCATTACCTGGATCAGTCCAGAACATTTCAAAGAAAGGAGATTGAGAAGATAGTAAAAATGGACGCTCAACTTTGCTTAATTGATTGATATCTAAGTCGGGGATAATCCCTGCGTGTGCACAAAAAACTTTTTCAGATGTTTCAGTGCTAGATAAGACTGCTGCTAGCGGAAGATAATCTAAAACTCGGCAAAGGTCTGAATGAATATAGCTAGAAGTATAATTTTTAATTTTAGAGCGTAGTTCTGCCAAGAAAGTGCCAGACTCAGCAGCAGGTGAACAAAAATCATGGTTTCCACGAATCATAAATATTTTGTCTGGGTGAAGCGCTTTTTGTGTGAAAAGGTAAGCAAGAGTTTCATAAGAATTGAATCCACGATCGGGATAGTCCCCTAGGAATAGTACTGGACAGTCTAAAGTTCGACTTTTGTTGATATAAGTTACTGTTGCATCAAAATCTCCGTGAATATCTCCTACTATAATCATTTGTGACAGCTTGTTTAATTTTTTTTGCAAAACAATATCGTCTTGCTTGAAAGCTTCAATTGCAATATCTTTTAAAAAACTGATGTCTTCTTGTGTTAAGTCTTTACAGTACTCGGTAGTTAAAGGATGAATATACTTTTCTTTTCTCCATTCTTTTGTTTTTGCTTCAAATGTAAGCAGTTTTTGTTCAATTTGCTCTAACCTAAGTTGCTGATCTTTTGTTAATGCTGCAAGAACTTTCTCTTCTTGGAAAAAATAGATTCCCCCTATAAATAAAAAGCTTAAAAAAATTTTATAGATTGTTTTTTTATTTTTCAATGTTGATTTCTCCCCTATTTTAATTTATTTATATATTTGTCTGAATGTTTATCATTAGATTTTTTCGAAAAATTAGATAAGTATAATTTATAAAAATATTTAATGTATATTAGAGTGATTTTAATAAGAATTTATTTTTGTTTTGGTGTGACATATTTGAAAAATAGAGTATATAAAGTATAAGGAAAATAAAATTTCTAATTTTTTATTTCAAAAATAAATATTTTATATACGTCAGCTATTGTATTGCTTTGAATTTGAAAAAAATAAATATGGAAAAAATATCTATAAATTTAATATAACGCTACTGTAAGTGTAAAATTTAGTGATATTGCATTGAAAAATATAAAATGAAAACTATGTATTAATGTTTATGAAATTGACATATAATGAAAACCGTATAAAAGTAGCTACATACGAAAATGCATAGATGAAATAGGGTATAAAAAATGATAGAATGAGTGTAATTTATTTTTACAGCTTTATTTTTCTGTGGGAGATAAAAAGAGAGAAAGAAAATGAAAAAAAGAGTCTTGATTGTTGGAAGTGGTTTAGCAGGTTCTTTTTTAGCTCTGCTTCTTCAAGATAAGTGTGAGGTGATTCTTCTTACTAAAAGTAGCATAAAGGAAAGCAATTCTATGCTAGCTCAAGGGGGAATTGCAGCTGTGATGACGAAGAAAGATTCGTTTGCTTCTCATATCGAAGACACTCTAGTGGCTGGAAAATTTCATAATGATTCTGTAGCTGTAAAAACGATGATAGAAGAAGGTCCGCTTGCTTTGCTTGAGTTGACACAACGGGGATTTTGTTTTGACATGGATAAAACAGGAGCATTTTCGTCAGGAATGGAAGGTGCACATTCCAAACGTCGTGTTTTGCATAGTAAAGGGGATCAAACAGGGCGTGAAGTAACGTTTTTTGTGCAAAGTTTATGGAAAAATGTGAAAGTTATTGAGTCGGCATATGTTGTGGAGGTTTTAAAAACAGATGATCGTGTTGTAGGAGTTTTTTATTTAGATAAAAATGATAAGAGACAGCAGTTGTTTGCTGATGATGTAGTGTTGGCTACTGGAGGGATTGGCAACCTCTTTCCTTTTACAAGCAATGATGCAACGATTACAGGAGACGGATTGGCTTTGGCAAAACGTGCAGGAGCACAGCTAAAAGATTTAGAGTTTATCCAGTTTCATCCGACTATTCTTTCAGTGAATGGCCATTGTTGTGGTTTGCTTTCGGAAGCGATCCGTGGTGAGGGAGGGCGTTTCGTTAATGATATTGGTGAGTATTTTATGGAGGAAATTCATCCACTGAAGGATTTAGCGCCTCGTGATATTATGAGTCGAGAAGTGTATCAACAGGTTTTGTTAGGAAGAAAAGTTTTTCTAGATATTTCAAAAGTAGAAAATTTTAAAAGACGTTTTCCTAGTATTGCACAAAATTTGATAAAACATGGGTTTTTAGTGAAAGAAAATCAATTTATTCCGATTCAACCAGGCGCGCATTTTTTAATGGGTGGTGTAAAGACAGATCTTTTTGGTGTAACGAATGTGTCACATTTATATGCGTTGGGAGAGGTGGCTTGCAGTGGAGTTCACGGAGCTAATCGACTGGCTAGCAACTCATTGCTTGAAATTTTAGTGTTTGCTAAACGGATGGCAAAAAAAATTGTGGATCAACATGTTGAAGATCAAGAGGTGCAACAGTTTTTTGAAAAAGATGAAGAAGTTTGTACAATGCATGCAAATTTGCCTAGTATTCAAGAGCTAAAAACACGCATGTGGGAATCTTTAGGAATTGTGCGTGAAGCTTCAAAGATAGAGGAATTCTTGGCATGGTTAGCTAGTTTCTCTTTATCAGATAAGATTCATGATAATAGCTCAAGAGAAGAAATAGGATTGCGTAACTTCTGTTTGATTGCGCAAGAAATTGCTAAAAGTGCTTTGATTCGCAAAGAAAGCTTGGGTGCACATTTTATTAAAGGAGAATGAAATGATATAATATGTGGTCAACTATATGAGTGAGAGACGTGATAGTGTTGAATACTTTTTTTGCTAAAGAAAAAATGAAAGAATTTTTATTGGAAGATATTGGAACAGGTGATTTGACAGTATCCAGTATTTTTAGAGAAGATGTGAAGGTAAGCGGAGAGTTTATCGCAAAGGCAGAGGGGATTTTATGTGGAATTGAAATTCCTGCGTTAGTGTACGAAATTCTTGGAAAAGCTACATTTACTCCTTTCGTTGAAGATGGTCAGAAAGTGTGTAAGGGAGAGGTTATCGGTCTAGCTGAAGGTAGTGTTTCTACACTGTTAACAGGTGAGCGCGTAGTGCTTAATTTGATGCAACGGATGAGCGGAATTGCTACGAAAACAAGGAAAGCGATTGAGCGTTTAGATGATTCATCTATTAAATTATGCGATACACGAAAGACAGCACCTGGGCTTCGCTTATTTGATAAGTATGCAGTAAAAACTGGTGGTGGTAGGAATCATCGGTTTGGTTTGTATGATGGTGTGATGTTGAAGGATAATCATCTTTCTTATGCTGGAGGATTGAAGGAAGCAGTAGAGAAAGTTCGATATATACAAGGACAGATGGTGAAGGTTGAAGTAGAAGTTGAGACTGAGGAACAACTGCTTAAGGCAATTGAGGCGGAAGTTGATATTATTATGTTGGATAATCGGAGTCCACAAGAAATTTTTGAGTGGAGAAAGATGATTCCAGATGAAATTTTGGTTGAGATTTCAGGTGAAATTACGATGGAAAACATTCATAAATTTAAAGGATGTGGGGCTCAATTTTTGTCAATGGGGGAGCTAACTCATTCGGTGATTGCGCTAGATATCAGTTTTTTAGATGCAGTTGGTGAAAAGAAGATTTAGAATTGTCGATATACAAATAGACAAATGAAATTCTGAAGTTTTCTTCTGATTTATTAGGGAAAAACGGGATTAGTTATTCTATATGATATTTTTGACGAAATAGTGTAGTAGAGAAGAAAACGCAAGTTTAGTATTGAGTGATTGATTAATAGCCCTTTAGATAAATTTTGGTATTAGGAGGAATAGAAGTGCTTGATTTAAAGGCATTTGAAAAACAAATGATTCCTTTGGCGTATGAAGAAGCAGCAGAGAATGAACTGAAGGAGATAATTCGAAGAAACAAGCAAGAATTAGGCGAAAAGTTAGTACTTTTAGCACATCATTATCAAAAAGATGAAATTGTGAAATTTGCGGATGAGGTTGGTGATTCTTTAGAATTAGCCAAAAAAGTGAGTGATTACAAGAAGGCAGAAACCATTGTTTTTTGTGGTGTTCATTTTATGGCAGAAACAGCAGATATATTGTCTAGAGAGCGTCAGAGGGTCTTGTTGCCAGATACAGCAGCTGGTTGTTCCATGGCGGATATGGTGAGTACGGAGCAGTTAAAAGTTGCATGGAATAAATTGATGTTACAATTTGGTGATGATGTTTTGCCTGTGACCTATATCAATTCATCAGCAGAAGTGAAAGCATTTGTAGGATTTCATGGAGGTGTGACTGTTACTTCTGGTAATGCTGAAAAAGTTGTTTCTTGGGTATTGGAGCAGAAAAAAAGAATTCTGTTTTTGCCTGATCAGCATTTGGGTCGCAATACAGCGTTTCATTTGGGAGTTCCTTTAGAGCAGATGGCGGTGTGGAATTCAGTAAATGAAGAGATCGATTTTGAGGGTGATAAGAGTCAAGTACGTGTGATTTTATGGGATGGATACTGCTCGGTTCATCAGCAGTTTACTCCTTTACAAGTGGATCGTATGCGAAAACTATTTCCTCAATTGCAAGTTTTCGTTCATCCAGAATGTCGTAAAGAGGTCGTGGATTTAGCTGATGGTTTTGGCTCGACGGCTAAATTGATAAGATTGGCGCGTGAAGCAGGGTCTGGAGCGCGCTTAGCTATTGGAACGGATAATAATTTGGTTGGACGTTTACAAAAAGAGATGGCAGCAAAAGGTGTTCATATTCATTTTTTAAATCCGATGGCTTGTGCTTGTGTAACGATGAATCGCATTGATCTTCCGCATTTAGCGTGGATTTTGGATGAATTAATTGAAGGACGTGTTCAAAATCAAATTACAATAAATGAAGAGACGATGAAGTGGGCCAAGGTCGCATTGGATCGGATGTTGGAGATGAAATAGAATTTTTTGAAATTTAGGATGATAAGGAGTGCTGAGATGCCGAAGAAGGTGGTAACCATTGCGGGAAGTGATTCGCTTTCAGGCGGAGGGTTACAAGCAGATTTAGCGACATTTAATGAATATGGCTTGTTTGGATTATCTGTTATTACAAGTATTGTTACGTTTATAGATGATCAAGTAGCTATTCATCCAGTAGACGTTTCTATTTTGCATGAACAATTGGCTACCACGTTTTCCTTGGGAGATATTGAAGGGATTAAGTTGGGGCTACTTCCTTGTGTTGAAAGTGTGGAAGTTGTTAGTCAATGGATTCAGGAGCAAAAAAGTACACTGATAGTTGTAGATCCTGTTTTGGCGTTCAAAGAAGATGGCAAGTTGCATGATTTAGAAATTATTGAGGCGATGAAGGGGTTGCTTTTTCCGTTTGCAGATATTATTACGCCAAATTTGCTGGAAGCTGAAATTTTTTCTGGAATGAAGATTCGATCTATGTCAGATATGGAAGAAGTAGCTAAAAAATTGTTTCAATGTGGTTCCAAAGCAGTTGTGATCAAAGGGGGTACACGTTTGTCTGGGAATACTGCTGTCGATCTCTTCTTTGATGGAGAGCATACGCAAATTTTTAAGCTGCCAAAGCTTTCTCAAAATATGAATAATGGGGCAGGTTGTACGTTTGCGTCAGCAATTCTAGCAGGCAAGCTTTCAGGAATGGATAATTTATCTAGTATAGAGCAAGCGAAACGCTTTGTTTATGAGGGAATTCTCCATGGCATTTTTGTCAATGAAACATATGGGAATGTTTGGCAGGCAGCGGATAGATATGAAGGAGGAAATTATGAAAAGTAATTTGAAGAGTCGTCGTTTGGTTTATTTGGGAATATGGAGTGCATTAACAATTGCTCTGGGGATGTATGTAAAAATTCAAACTCCTGTAGGAATTTTTACACCAATGTGTGATGTAGGTGTTTTTTTAGCTGCCTTCCTTTTTGGAGCAAGAGGTGGTTTTGTTGTTGGAGCAAGAGGTGGTTTTGTTGTTGGAGCAACGAGTGGATTTTTGATTGATCTTTTTAGTGGAGCACCAGAATGGATGTTTTTTTCGTTTATGATTCACGGATTTCAAGGTTTTGTTACTGGTAAAGTAGCGGAAGTAAATACAGGGTTGGTAAATAAAAAAGAGTTATCACTGGGATGGCGAATAATGTCTCTTATTATTGGTGGATTCGTTATGGTAGTGGGGTATGCATGCGCTGGCTCTCTGCTTTATGGATGGAGGGCATCAATTGTACAAGTACCTTCTAATATCGTTCAAACTGGGGTAGGCATAGCGGTCACTCTTGTGATGGAGGTGGCGATTAAACCTCTTAGGAAATTAAGTTTATGTTGAGTATTTCGGTTAACTGGCTAAAAAATCTTTAATTAGGAGGAATTCATATGGATTTTTCAATTGAAGAAATGAAAGAGCAAACTCGAGAGATTACACTAGATATTTTGGAGCAATCAAATCTTGATCAGAAAGACATTTTTGTGGTGGGCTTGAGTACTTCGGAAGTTCTTGGTGGTGTGATTGGCAAAAATTCTTCATTGGAGGTTGGTCGAGCAATTATTTCTGTAATTTTTGAATTATTGAATGTACGTGGACTTTATCTTGCAGTACAAGGATGTGAGCACATCAATCGAGCCTTGGTAGTGGAAAGAGAAGTGGCTGTAGAGAGTCATTTTGAGCAGGTGGATGTTTTACCTAGTGTTCACGCAGGAGGTAGTGGACAGTTGGCAGCGCTGGCGTTGATGAAAGATCCTGTGGAGATTGAGCATATAAGTGCTTCTGCAGGAATGGATATTGGAGACACATTTATTGGAATGCATATCAAACACGTGCAAGTTCCTATTCGCCCAAGTAAGAAAGAAATTGGTTTTGCGCATGTTACAGCGGCATATTCCCGTCTAAAGAAGATCGGTGGTGAGCGTGCGGAGTATGGCAAGTGGAATGGGAATGTTTGTGGATAAATAGTATATACCTTTTAGTTCATTCATAAAGAGAGAAATTAACAGGTTCTAAATTTATAACAAAATATTTTTAAAAATTGTTACACCGGAGGAATCTAGCAACTTTATTGTGCGAGATTCTAATAAAATTAGCGGAGTGGTAATAGTGAAGAAAGAAATTATTTTGACAGGAGATCGTCCGACAGGGAAGTTGCATATTGGTCATTATGTTGGTTCTTTGAAGAATCGAGTGCAGATGCAATCAGATGATAGAAACCAATTATTTGTGATGATTGCGGATCAGCAGGCGTTAACGGATCATGCAAAAGAATCCAAAAAAATTCGTGAGAGTTTGTTTGAAGTAGCGCTAGATTATTTGGCTGTAGGAATTGATCCGGATCAAACAACCATTTTTGTGCAGTCGCAAATTCCAGAATTGGCCGAGTTGACTATGTATTATATGAACCTTGTTTCTATTGCACGTTTACAACGAAATCCGACAGTGAAGGTGGAGATTGAGCAAAAAGATTATGGTGAGGGTGTGCCGGCAGGTTTTTTTTTGTATCCGATTAGTCAGGCTAGTGATATTACTGCTTTTAAAGCTACGAAGGTACCAGTGGGAAATGATCAGAAACCAATGATTGAGCAGACGCGTGAGATTGTTCGTAGTTTTCATCATACGTATCATACGGATATTTTAGTTGAACCTGAAGGAGTTTATCCTGAAAATGAAGCAGAAGGTCGCTTGCCGGGATTGGATGGCAATGCGAAGATGAGTAAATCGCTTGGTAATGGAATTTTTTTGGCGGATGATACGGATACGTTGCAAAAAAAAGTGATGAGTATGTATACAGATCCTAGTCATGTTCGCGTAGAAGATCCGGGGCAAATTGAAGGAAATATGGTTTTTTATTACTTAGATATTTTTGGTCGAAAGGAAGATCATAAGCAGATTCAAGAAATGAAAGAACATTACATGCGTGGTGGTTTGGGTGATGTGAAAACTAAACGGTACTTGCTTGAAATTTTGGAACGTGAACTTGCACCGATTCGTGAGAAACGAGCAATTTATGCACAGGATTTAGGGGAACTGGAGCAAATTTTAAAAAAAGGTAGTGAATGTGCACAATCAGTTGCGTCTAAAACATTGAGTGAAGTGAAGATGGCGATGGGAATTAATTATTTTGAGTGATTGTTTAGTTTTTGTTTGTCAGTAATGCTTGCATACAAAATCTTGGGAGTACTACCTAAACTGTGGAGTAGCTTATGCAAGTTATTACTTAAAACTGTTTACCAACCTCTAAAGTAAGTGTTTTGAATGAATACTTGTTCATTTTTACAAGTATTCATTGAATTGAGGAAATACTTGTAAAAATGAACAAGTATTCGTTATAATATAAAAAAGGTGATTTTGATGAGTAAAATAATTAAACGTGCTCATTATCTAAAACAATTAGAAATGTGGTTTGAGAAAGATATAATTAAAGTTGTTACCGGCGTAAGACGCTCCGGTAAATCAACTCTTTTAGAGTTATTCATTGAATCTTTAAAACAAAAAGGTATAATCAATGAACAAATAATTTATTTGCATTTGGATGACGAAAAAAACAGCAATCTTTTAAATCACAAGAATTTGCATAGATTCATTTCTTCAAAAATATTAAAAAACAAACGAGTGTATCTCTTTATTGACGAAGTGCAAAACTGCTCTGATTACGAAAAAGCAATATCAAGCATCTATTTAAATAAGCTAGTTGACATTTATATAACCGGTTCAAATGCCCACATGCTTTCCGGTGAGCTTGCAACAAAGTTAACAGGAAGATACATTGAAATCAGTATATTGCCGCTTTCTTTTATGGAGTATAGCGAAATAGTAAGCAATAGCGACAAACATTCTTTATTTAATGATTATATAAATTACGGAGCTTTCCCTTTTGCTGCTACATTGGTAGAAAACGCTTTGATGCATACGCAATATTTGCAAGGTGTTTACACAACTGTTATGGTCAAAGATATTTTAACGCGAAAAGGAATTTTGAGTTACAATTTGCCCTAAAGCATCTGAAGTGCCTACACCGCATTACCTGGCTCCCGAGCTTCATAGTCAGGAGGGGTCAAGCAGCCGACGCCTACCCAGCAATGGATGTTTACTCATTTGGTTTGATGGCCTACGAGATTTTGACAGGGAAGCCAGTTTTTCCGACAACTATGTCAGCAGCTACGACCATGCGAAGAGCTATGAGTGCTAAGGCATCAGACCGTCCTGTAATTCCCGATAATTGCCCACCAGTACTACGGGAATTAATTACACGATCTTGGAATGCAACCGCGAGCAAACGCCCTACAGTTGAAGCGCTTGTGAAGTCTGTTAGGGATAATAGCGGGCAATTTCAGCAATTTCCAGGTGTTAAGCTTGAATTCCTAGACCAGGGACCAAAATGATAAGTTCATAAAAAAATAAGTATTATGATTTGCGTCACTATTTCCTTCATTTTGCGGTTTTGAAGGCTGCAAAATGAAGGAAAGTTTAAAGAAAAAATGATAAAAATGGGGGAAATAAAGTGAAATTTTTAAAACGAAAGATGTTGCAAAAAATCGTAAAATTTTGCCTAATTCCGGGAATTGTTATCCTTTTAAGTGCATTAACTTTAGAAAATAAAGTTAATGCAGATCCTATGGAATACATATGTGTGAAAAACGCACTTGTAGCTGAATTACAAAATAAAATGGGATTAAAAAACAAAAACGCCTTTAGCAAGGTTTTAACTCATTTAGGCATTTTTATAAATGGAAAGAAATTTAGTTGTACAACTTCAACAATTATTTTGGATCCGACTCAAAAAACGATTCAAGTAAAAGGTGAAGCTGCGGTTTTTTATTATAATCCAACAACGGGAGAATTGACTGAAGTTCCGCCTGCATCATACGAAGAATTTACAATAGATCAATTAGAAGAATATCTTCATACGGCAATTTGTAATGACCAAGCTTTAAAAGTTCAACGAATTTTGGCTGCTGGTAAAATTGATATCAATGAACCATTACATGATAGGTTTACACCATTACAATTAGCAGCCCATCAAGGATCAACCTCTGTAGTTAGAGAACTTTTTAATATGCCTGGTATTAATGTTGATAGTAAAGGTGTGGTTGGCGCCACTGCTCTTTTCCTTGCGGCTGAAAATAGACATTCCGATGTTGTTAAAACTTTGGTCGTTCGTGCTAATGTTGATATTCCTTGCGATACTCATGGAGGCACTCCTCTTTTTATGGCTACACAAAATAATGATTGTGAGACTGCTAGAATATTAGTTGCTGCTGGTGCTGATCCCAATATACCTATTAAGGGTGGTTTCACTCCTCTTCATTTCGTTGCTGAAAATGGACGTCTTGATATGGCGGAGCTAATTCTTAGTATTGATAGGGTTGTTGTTAATCAGTGTACCGATGATGAACAAGGTGCTTTTACACCTCTTCATATGTCTATTGTCCATGATAAATGTGGTGTTGCTAGAATATTAATTGCTGATCCTCGTACTGATCTTCACGTACTATCTTTTGGCGGTTTTTCTCCCTTTTTTGCTGCTGTTCAAAAAAGAGATTTTAAATCTATGAAAGCAATGGTTGAGAAAGATTGCACTGTTGTCGATATACCTAATGAATCAGGGTATACATCTCTTGGTTTTGCTGCTGAAAACGGAGATCTTGAATCTGTAAGTTGGCTAATTGATCATGGTGCTGGTGTTAATCGTTTTAACAACAATGGTGAAACTCCTGTTTTTTGTGCTACTGCAAAAAATTATTGTAAAGTTGTTGATAAATTACTTAAAAGTGGAGCTCAACCTGATATCTCAAGGAAGGATGGAACCACTCCTCTTATTTATGCTATTTCAAAAAAATATAATAAAATTGCGCGTTTTTTGATAGAATTTTATAGCAATGTTAATGGGATCAAGGAAATCAGTATAGAAGAAGAACAAAGGACTAATGACTTAACTCAGACACCATTTCGTGTTGCTATTCAAGTAAAAAATCAGAAAATGGTTGAATTTTTGCTTAGTCGTCCCGATTTTCACTTAACTTATATGGTGAGGGGAAATTCTGTAGAGCTTTTGCAAGCTATTGGATATGGCACTTATGGAATAGTTCTAGCCTTACTTAATTGGGGAGAAGTACACGTTAACGAGTATGCTCTTGTTTGTGCTAAGCATGTTGGTGCTGAGAAAAGAATTATTGATTTTTTAGCAGAAAAATTACGGTCCTTAGAGGAAGCTGAAGAGCCAAGTCCTGAAGAAGAATGGATAGAAGATGCTTTTGAGGAGGAGGATATAGAAGAAGTTCCTGAAGAAAGAGAACAACCTCAACCAAACCCTTTGCTTGATCAAGCAGCAATGCTCTTAGTTCCAGCACTGCCAGCTACTAGAGAGGCTCTTGTAGATGTTAATTATTTATTGGAAACATTTACTCCCTTAGAACCACAAGTTGCAGAATGGCTGGCATTAAATAGACTATTTCATCGCACAACACCATTCCCATTGCAGGTTAATGTACACACTAGAAATGCTGTTAGACCTAGAATGTATGTGCAAGCTGTTTTAGATAGGCTTTGTGTTTTGTTGGAAAATGGCTATAATTATGTGAAAGTAATTTTTATTACTGGCCGGGGGCTTCACGCCAGACAACAACGAGGAGTTTTAAGGCTTAAAGAAGCTGTTTTCCAAATCTTAAGGCAAAAAGGTATCTCTGTTCTTGAGGATCCGTCTAATCCTGGTAGATTAGAATTAGATTTCAGAGAGGGTAAGTTTGTATAAGTTGATTAGATTTTTAAGTTAATCGACTATATTTGATTAATTAAAAGTTATATTTTTAAGGGGAGATTTGGTTTTGGCAAAGGATACCTTTTATATTACGACTCCTATTTATTATCCATCAGGGAAGTTACATATTGGTAATTCATACACAACGATTGCGTGCGATGCTATTGCACGCTTTCAGCGTTTAATGGGTAAGGATGTGTTTTTTCTAACGGGAAGTGATGAACACGGCTTAAAGATTCAGCAAAAGGCTAGTGAGCTGAAAGTTGCACCGCAAAATTATGTTGATGGGATGGCTGAGGATATTAAAAATTTATGGAAATTGCTTGATATTAGCTATGATAAATTTATTCGTACCACCGATAAAGAGCATGAGGAGACGCTGCAAAAGGTGTTTGAAAAGTGGCTTGAGCAAGGGGATGTTTATTTAGGGGAGTATGTTGGCTGGTACTCAGTGGCTGATGAAGAGTATTTTACACAAACACAACTTGTTGAGGTATTTCGTGATAAAGATGGCAAGGTGATCGGCGGGATTGCGCCTAGCGGTCATGAGGTCAAGCTGGTAAAAGAAGAAACTTACTTTTTTAGGATGTCAAAATATGCGGATCGTCTTTTGCAGTATTATGATGAGCATCCTAATTTTATTCAGCCTGTATCGCGTAAGAATGAGATGATTAATAATTTTATTAAGCCAGGTTTGGAGGATTTGGCAGCCAGTCGGACAACTTTTACCTGGGGTGTACCGATTTTATCTCATCCTAAGCATGTGCTTTATGTTTGGATTGATGCGCTGTTAAATTATATTTCCGCTTTGGGATATGCGTCAACAGACGATTCGTTATTTAAAAAATATTGGCCGGCTGATGTTGCATATTGTGGGTAAGGAAATTATTCGTTTTCATACAATTTATTGGCCGATTCTTTTGATGTCGCTAGGTTTGCCTTTACCAAAAAAGATTTTTGGGCATGGTTGGCTGCTTATGAAAGATGGCAAGATGTCAAAATCGGCAAGTTGTAACATAAAACCGTCCACTGAAAAATAAAAAAAGACAAATCATCAAAATTCTAATAAAATGTTTAAAGTATCAGCCCAAAACATTTAGGAGGAATAAAGATGAAATG
>JAITQW010000045.1 GCA_031288715.1 Lactobacillales bacterium
AGGCATTTCATCTTTATTCCTCCTAAATGTTTTGGGCTGATACTTTAAACATTTTATTAGAATTTTGATGATCTGTCTTTTTTTATTTTTCAGTGGACGGGTTTATGTTACAACTTGCCATTTCAATTTTTTCGCAAAAATTAGCAAAAAGCATAAAAATATGTTTTGCGATTTTTAATCGTGAGTGAAACAGTGTTTCATTGCGAAATGAGCTTTTTTACGATATATCAAAGAAAATGAAATGCCTAAAAATAAGCTCATTAAATATCTTGCTTATGTGGAATAGATATCTCAATTAAGCCACCCGACTTTTCAATAATGATATCATTTTTATTGTATGTAAATTTTTTCATTTTTCGTTTAAAAAATTTTTTGAAAGTTTCTAATTCTTGTTTGTTGATCGCTCTTTTTTTGTTGATAATGACGATTTCATTATGGAAGGGCGCTTCCGTGTATATGATGTTTGTACTTCCGGCAGAGTAAACTTCAACGAGCTGTGCATCTGTATTTTCCAGTTGATTCAACACCAAGCGAGGGTGATTATCTGTTACATTAATTAATTTCATAAAAAACTCCTAGTAAAGTACAATAATATATTTCATTTTGTAGAAATTACTTTTTCGTATAATAACTCAATGGTATCATTATTTTTCGTACATGTTAAGAAATTTGACTTTATGCAAAAGGGGACAAAACCTGTCTACTACCTTCAATACAGCATATATTAAAGCCATGCTTTTGGCTTTAAAAAATTTCTACTTAGCATCAATGATATGCTAAAAATTTGAAGAAGCTCATTTTTAACAGATTTTTAGATAAGTGTGGTATGTTAAAAATTGTGTGATAAATGAAAATTCAGATAGAATAAACTTGTGCCTCTATCAATTTTGTTAAAAAATGACTATCTAATAAAAATAAGAATGCATTTATGTAGAAATTGTTAAAGACTTTTTATTCTATAAAGGATGTGAATTTAATGTCAGAGATGCTTACTTTTGGGGAATTATATAAAGATTTGCGGCGAGAAAGAAATATTCTTCAGCAAACTTGTTGCAAAGGGATTATAGATAAAAAAAGGTTTGTGGAACTTTGAAGTAGGAAGAACGACTCCGTCTTTTACACGTGTAATTATGTTGTTAGAAAAAATTAATGTTTCTTTGGAAGAGTTTATTGATTATTTTGAGAAATACAATCCAGATTTTGTGATCGGTGAAAAATTGAAAATTTTAAATCGTTGGGAATCTTTTTTTTCAATGGAGGCAAAAGAGCTTAAAGAAGAGATTAGAATATTGACCGAGAAATATACGGAAACACAAGAACCGTTTTACCAATATTTATCATCCAGCTTGAAAGTTTTATATAATACACTTTATGAGGAACATTTCTTATTGATTGAAGACCTTACTATTCTGTCGGACTATTTATTTTTGGTTGAGAATCCGACTAAACTTGAGTATGTATTGTTTATTAATTCATGTGCTTACCTTTCTGAGAGTTTAATAAGCATTTATGATCAATATATTGATGACAGTATTCATGATTCAGATGAGAAAAGTCGGTTATTACTCGTATATTATATTAGAAGAATTAGAAATTTATTTAGAGAACCAAAGGAAAAATATATTCAAAATTGAGGCTTATTTGAATAGTTTTGAAAAGCATGTGGATTCAGAACAAACTCAGCGTTATTTTTTTGAACGATTATATTGTCATTTTTTTATGAATTTATTGAAGGAATGGCAGGGAAATGTAGACACAGGAGCTGCGTTTAAGAATTTAACGATTTTTGAATATTTTTTAAAAGGTAAAAATGATTATGAGCTGCAACAATTATATAAAGATATGAAAATAATGATTAATGATAAAAACACTAATAAATGATGCTACGTAAGTAAATTTGACATATCTATACTTAGTTTCTACAATTAATTATGTTTGTTATATTTAAAATAAAATATAGCGATTTCCGTATGGATGTTAAAGCTGATTGCACTTATTGTTATAAGTAATTAAACTTTTTTATTCAACTTAGAGAGGATATCTTATGTGTGGAATTGTTGGTGTGGTTGGAAATATAAATGCTACGGATATTTTGTTGCAAGGATTGCAAAAGTTAGAGTACCGTGGATATGATTCGGCGGGAATTTTTGTTGCAGGTCAAAGAGGAGATCATTTTTTATTGAAATCTGTAGGTCGAATTTCTTCTTTACAAGAAAAGATTGATGGTCAAGTGAGTGGTTTTTCAGGAATTGGCCACACACGTTGGGCAACTCATGGTAAGCCAGGTGAAAATAATGCGCATCCGCATGTTTCCAAAAATTCACGGTTGGTTTTAGTGCATAACGGTGTAATTGAAAATTTTAAACAATTAAGAGAAGAGTATCTTGTTGAAGAAGAGTTTATTGGAGATACAGATACTGAAATTGTTGCTCATCTGATTGGTAAGTTTGTAGAAGATGGTAATTTTTCTGTAGAGGAAGCAATGCGCAAGGTTTTGTTATTGATTGAAGGGTCATTTGCATTTGCATTGATGGATACGTTGGACTCTGAAACGATTTTTGTTGCGAAGAGAAAATCTCCATTGTTGATAGGCTTAGGTGATGGTTGCAATATGGTTTGTAGCGATGCAATGGCGATGATACGTGAAACGCAAACATTTATGGAAATTAATGATGATGAGATGGTGATTGTTCGAAAAGATGATGTTCAGATTTTGAATTCAGAAGGTAAGAAGATAGAGCGTGAACCATATATTGCAAAGCTAGATTTATCGGATATCGGGAAGGGAACCTATCCTTACTATATGTTGAAGGAAATTGAAGAGCAGCCGGCAGTGATTCGCCGTATTGTACAAGAGTATGTCTCTGAACAAAACAATCATCAATTGAATGTTGATTCAGATATTTTACAAGCAGTTCATCAAGCAGATCAAGTATATATTGTAGCTGCGGGAACTAGTTTCCATGCAGGATTTGCTTCAAAGAGCTTTTTTGAGAAATTGACGGGGAAACCTGTAGAGTTATGCCTTGCTTCAGAATTTGGATATAATACACCGATTTTGTCTAAAAATCCTTTGTTTATTTATATTTCGCAGTCTGGAGAAACAGCGGATAGTAGGCAAGTTTTAGTTAAAATGAAGGAACTAGGATATAAGGCGTTAACGATTACCAATGTTCCTGGGTCCACATTGTCTCGTGAAGCGGATTATACCTTATTGCTTCACGCGGGTCCTGAGATTGCAGTTGCTTCGACAAAAGCCTATACTGCACAAATTGCAGTTATGGCTGTACTTGCTAAGGCGGTTGGTGATGCTCAAAATAATCCTGTGGCTAAACAATTCGATTTGGCTAAAGAATTATCTTTGGTTGCTATGGCAATGGTCAGTATTTTAGAGGCCAAAGAGACAATTTCACAGAAGACAGGAGAACTTTTAAAGACTACAAGAAATGCATTTTATATTGGACGTGCAGCGGATTATTATGTGGCGATGGAAGCAGCATTGAAATTAAAAGAAATCTCTTATATTCAATGTGAAGGGTTTGCAGCCGGAGAATTGAAACATGGGACCATTGCTTTGATTGAGGAAAAAACTCCCGTATTAGTGCTGATGAGCGATAAGGGAATTGCTTCTCTTACTAGAGGAAATATGATGGAAGTGATGTCTCGTGGCGCACAGGTACTAACAATTGTGACACAGGAGTGTGCGGAAAAAGGAGATGATATTGTTATTCCAAACGTTCATCCTTACCTAACTTGTCTTTCTATGGTTCTTCCTACACAGTTAATCGCTTATTATGCGACCTTACAAAGAGGTTTGGATGTCGATAAGCCGAGAAATTTGGCGAAATCTGTGACTGTTGAGTAGGAGCAAGAGCCTGTTTCACGATTAAAAATCATTCACAAAAAACATTGTTAACGATCTGCCAATTTTTCAAGCTCCAGATAATGGTGAAGGATTAACGATTTGTCATGATTCCTATACAAGAGAAAGTTTTATGATGGGTGTTCGAAATAATTGATAATCTTAAAGAATTAGTGAGTGGATTGGAACGATTGTTATGATAGTTGAAAAATTTCCTAGCGAGTTTTTGAGAGCTAAATCAGTTCTAGGTTCACTAGAACAAGCTGGGTTTGAAGCCTATTTTGTGGGTGGTTGTGTTCGTGATTTATTATTGAGTAAGCCAATTCATGATGTGGATATTGCAACTAGTGCGTATCCTGCAGAGGTAAAAAAGATTTTTCGTCGAACTGTAGATGTTGGAATTGAACATGGAACGGTACTGGTTTTGCAAAGAGGTGGTTCGTATGAAGTAACAACTTTTCGAACTGAAGGAAAGTATCAGAATTATCGCAGACCGGAATCGGTGAGTTTTGTCCGCAGTTTAGAAGGGGATTTGCAGCGCCGCGATTTCACAATTAATGCGCTGGCTATGAATAGAATTGGTGAGATAACAGATTTATTTGCTGGGCAAGGTGATTTGGAAAAGAAATTGCTTCGAGCTGTTGGTGAGGCTTGTGAACGGTTTAACGAGGATGCTTTGCGGATGATGCGTGCATTTCGTTTTGTAAGTCAGCTTGGATTTGCGATTGAAGAGGAGACGTATCAAGCGATTGTTTCTCAGATTTCTTTGCTTGAAGAGATTAGTACGGAACGAATTCAGGTAGAATTTTTAGGAATGATGGTTGGTGAGTTTCGAAATAAAGGACTAAAAGCGTTTATTGAAACGGATGCCTTTTTATATGTTCCTGTTTTGTCGGAAGATCATCGTGATGCGTTGCTTAAATTGCTAGAGTTACCTGATGAATTGATTTATACAAGAAGTCAGGTATGGGCGTTAATAGCTTACTTCTTGAAATTTTCCAAGGAGGAATTTAAGCATTTCTTGCGAGAATGGAAGGAATCAAGGACAAATTCAAAAGAGGCACAGCTAGTGTTAAAGTGTTTAAAAAAAAGAGAAAAAGGATTTTGGACAAAGGAAGAACTGTATCATACGGGACTGACATACGCACTTTTGACTGAAGAATTGTTACAATTGATTTTTAGACGTGGTGAAGCTCAAAGAGTTAAAGAGGAATTTGCTCAGCTTGCCATTAAATCTCGGAGCGAAATTGTGGTGCGAGGTGGAGACTTACAAAGAGAGTTGAAACGATCTCCAGGGGAATGGTTAGGTGATATGTTATTTAAGATAGAGAGTGCAATTGTAAATGGAGATCTTTTGAACGATTACTCGGCAATTATTGATTTTTTGACGCAGTTGGAAGGTGAGCTCTAGGTCATTACAAAATACGATTTTATTTAGGATGAATGAAAGGAGGGAGTGTGAGGTGATTGACAAAAGCAGATGATATTTTTAAAAAGAATATTCAAACGATTTTAGAGGAGGGTGTGGATAGTGAGAATGCTCGTCCAAAGTACAAAGATGGTAAGAGTGCAAATTCAAAATATATAACGGGTGTTTTTGCGGAATATGATTTGTCGAAGAGGGAATTTCCGATAACAACTCTTCGGCCAATTGCGATTAAAACGGCAATTAAGGAATTATTGTGGATTTACCAAGATCAGAGTAGTGATGTGAATGTTTTAGAGAGAAAGTATCACGTGAGATATTGGCGCGATTGGGTGATTGGTGACGGAAAAACGATCGGTCAGCGTTATGGTGCGACAGTGCGCAAATATGATATTATTGGACAGCTGTTGAATGGATTAGAGAAGAATCCATGGAATCGGCGAAATATCATTAACTTATGGCAATATCAGGATTTTGCGGAGACGGAAGGATTGTTGCCTTGTGCGTTTCAGTCCATGTATGATGTGAGACGTATGGGTGAAGAAATTTTTTTAGATGCGACGTTGATTCAACGCTCCAATGACATGTTGGTGGCTCATCATATTAATGCAATGCAGTATGTGGCGCTTTCGATGATGATTGCGAAACATTTTGGATGGAGAGTTGGGAAGTTTTTCTATTTCGTAAACAATTTGCATATTTACGATAATCAGTTTGAACAAGCGAGGGAATTATTAGGTCGTACACCGAGTGAGGAGAATCCAGAATTGCGTTTGAATGTTCCGGATGGAACGAATTTTTTTGAGATTCGAGCTGAAAATTTTGAGTTGATTGATTATGAACCTGTAAAACCGCAATTGAAATTTGAATTGGCGATATAAGAGTCTGTGAAAGAAATGAGGTTTGTATGTTAATAGCTATTTGGGCTCAAGATGAAAATGGTTTGATTGGAAAAGATTACCGTCTTCCATGGCATTTACCAGAGGATTTGCGAAGATTTAAGGAAGTGACGCAAGAAAATGTTTTGGTGATGGGACGCAAGACATATGAAGGTATGGGCAAACGTCCGTTGTTAAATCGCAAAACGATTGTTTTGACGCAAAATAAGCAATATGATCCAGGTTATGAGGATGTTTTGGTGATGAATCAAGCACAAGAGGTGTTGAATTATGAAAAAGATGCGAGAGAAGCTATTTTTATTGCGGGAGGTTCGCAAGTCTATAAAGCATTTGAACCTTATCTAGATAAACTTTTCAGGACAGTGATTCATCATTTATTTGATGGTGATGCCTATTTTCCGACATTTGATTATACAATTTTTGAAAAAGTGGAATCGAAAAAAGGATTGCGAGATGCAAGAAATCCGTATGATTATGATTTTGAAACATTTGTTCGCCGAGCGTAAAATAGGTATCATATGTTGGATACACATAGATTTTAACAGGTTCTTAAAGGATGTGGGTGATAAAGGTGGACATAGGGGAACATAAATGGACAGAATCTGAAATTGAAAGGACTAAAGAAAAAATTTTAGTAGCATTAGAAACGGTGATTGATCCAGAGCTAGGAATTGATATTGTAAATTTAGGTTTGATCTATGAAGTGGAATTTAAAGAAGATGGGCAAACGAATATTAAAATGACTTTAACGACAATGGGATGTCCTATGGCAGATCTTTTAATAGATCAGGTGAAAGAATCGTTAGATGAGATTGAAGAAGTGAAGGAGGTTGAGGTGCAATTAGTTTGGTATCCTGCGTGGACCACAGAACGTATGAGTCGCTATGCTAGAATTGCGTTAGGGATACGGTAATAAAGTGTTGATTGCAAGTAGGTAGGAGAGTAAAATGTAAGTGTAAAATTTAATGAAAAAATAAAACGTATGTATCAACATTTATGAAATCAATATATACGGAAATGTCATGAAAGTGGGTACATACAAGTGTGTGAATATTTTGTTTTTTTAGAAGTAAATGCTAGAGTGATTGAGTTAGGAAATTACTTTTTTATTATAAGGAGATGAAAACATGAAAAAAGGAATAGCTGAGGTTATTGGAACGTTTATTTTAGTGTTTGTTGGAACAGGAGCAGTTGTGTTGTCGGGAGAATCTGTAGGAACCCTAGGGATTGCTGTGGCTTTTGGACTGACGATTGTTGCTGCAGCGTATTCGATTGGAACAATTTCAGGAGCACATTTAAATCCAGCAGTTTCGATTGCGATGTTTATGAACGGTCGTTTGAATGTCACAGAGTTGTTGACTTACATTGGAGCACAAATAGTAGGTGCCTTTTTAGGAACAGCAAGTTTGTATGGAATCCTGTATAATGCAAATAAGTCTGTTGATGAACTTGGACAAAATGCATTACAACATGTGGATGCTACAGGTGGTTTAATGGTAGAAGGATTGTTGACTTTTATATTTGTCTTAGTGATTTTAACAGTGACAAGTAAGAAATTTGGTCAACCTTCTTTGGCAGGGTTAGTAATTGGTTTTACGCTAACATTAATTCATTTTGTGGGAGTTCCTTTAACTGGAATGTCTGCAAATCCTGCAAGAAGTCTTGCGCCAGCAATTTTTACAGGTGGAGTTGCTTTTTCAGATCTTTGGATTTTTATCGTTGGTCCAATTTTGGGTGCAATTGTGGCAGCCATTATTGCAAAGTATGTGTTTGATACGGAAGAAGAATAAGGTGGAATTCATATGAAAATTGTAAAAAAATTTATATTAGTATAACTTTGACAATTGCTATGATATCAGTATTTCTAATAATAAACGTAAACGCAGAAACAACAAAAGTAGTAGTGGTAGGAGCTAGTTTGGAGTATTGAAAAATCATCGCTTACCTAAATTAACAAGTTTGATCCTGTGATCAAGGAGGCGGTGTTAAGATAGATGTTTGATGTCATTAGCAGATAATAAAATAAAAGAGTTGATCCGATTGATAGGAAAGGGTGAACGTGATTTTAACTCAGCAATCAAACAGTTGAGGATCGAAGGTAGGTATTAGAAAAGGTTTCAATTTTTATAAATTATAGGATGTATCTTCTAGATTTAGTGCATCTAAAATAAGAGTTGCAGTCTCTTCAATTGATAATTTTTCAGTATTGATAATTAAACAATCTAGTTTTTTGTATAGGTCGTTGGCGTATTTTAATTCAGCTTTGATATTCTCTATATTTGAGTAATCTGTGTCTTCATCTAAACCATAGGCACGCATTCTTTCGGCACGAATAGCATTTATGGTATCTGCACTATTCGTCAAACCAACAATTTTTTTTGAATCCATTTGCCAAATTTCTTCAGGAACTTCTACGTAAGGCATTATCGGCAAATTCGCAACTTTGATGTTTTTATTTGCCAAAAATAGAGAGAGTGGAGTTTTTGAAGTTCGAGAAATTCCAAGAATCACGATATCTGCTTTTAAAAATCCAGCAGGATCTTTTCCATCATCGTATTTAACTGCAAATTCTATCGCTTTAATTCTTTTGAAATAATTTTTGTTCAATTGATGCTGAGCTCCAAGTTGGCGTATGGGTTCAACTCCAATTCGATTGGAAATTTCTGTAATCACAGGGATTAGTAAATCTTGACAAAACAGACCATTAGAAATGCAAAAATTATTAGCGTATCGTTGCAGTTCTTTTTCAATCAGAGTATGAATTACAAGACCATCGTTTTTTTTTGCTTTCTCTAGTTGTATTTTCAATACATCCAGTGAGCGTACAAAACTTTTGCGATGAAAGATGAAGTTGACTTTTGGAAATTGAGCCATATTGGCATGAGCAATTTTTACTGATGTGTCACCAACAGAGTCAGAGATAATATAAAGATGGATTGTAGAATTTTTAGTCATAAATTTTTCCTTGTCTATACTCGAATAATTAACGCTCGCTGGATAACTTTTAAATTTTAAAATCTTAATTGCAAAATTTTTTGGCACCAAGAGATATATCCTGCCTAGTCTCTGGCAAGTGATGTCTGTTTTGCGATTAAAAGTTGCTCACATAAAAATCGTTTGCCAATCTCACTAAGGCAGTTCGCACCGAGAGGTACATCCTGCCTAAGTTCTGCTGCACTTCGTACCGTAGTCACTTAAGGCAGTTCGCAATTTTGAGCAAAAAGCCTGCATTATAAATAGCTTATTTATAGCTATCATAAATTATTCAGCAGTAATTAATTAAGAATAAGAAATTTTTATGTATAAGTTTTTTATTGAAAATTTACAGATATGATTTAATAAAGTGAGTATAGCACAGCTTAATTTTTTAGAAAATTATCATGTATAGGTCGCAATTATCTTGTAAATGTACTGTAGATAATCATAGAAATGGGTACTTTGAGAATATTTATTCTGCTTGCTATGGTATTTGAAAATTGGTAAATCAAAACTCCCACTTTAAAAGGGGAGTTTTGATTGTTATTAACGACGAATTTCTTTGATACGTGCAGCTTTTCCATGTAAAGCACGTAAGTAATACAATTTTGCACGACGCACTTTCCCGTGACGGGTTACTTCAATTTTTGCAACACGTGGTGTGTGTAGCGGATAAGTACGCTCTACTCCAACACCGCTTGAAATTTTACGAACAGTATAAGTTTCACTGATCCCAGCTCCACGGCGTTTAATGACAACGCCTTCAAAAATTTGGATACGTTCACGATTTCCTTCGATAACTTTTGCATGGACACGAATAGTGTCCCCTGGGCGAAAATCAGGAATATCTGAACGTAATTGCTCTTGTGTCAATGCTTCAATTAATGGATTCATTAATTTTTCTCCCTATTTCCAGACAATCAATAAAGCTATGGCTTCAGCGGATTGCCGTAATTTTTAGGCACAGCCTACAAAATTCAATCTACCATGTTTGTTTTGAATTGTCAAAGGAACAATAAGATTTGCACGCGTGTTTGTCATTGCTCAGTAAAAAAGTCCCGACAGTTGTTCAGTGAAAAGTCTGAACGATTGGTCAGGGAAAATGTCTTGAATTTATTGAAAATCATAAATTAATCTTCAATAAATTCAACGACTGTTTTTAGAATGTTATTTTTCAAATTATATGATTTAGGTTCAAAATTTTCAATATCTAGAATTGCTTCTTCAATACTTTTTTTAGCTTCGTAAACAAAACCAAGCTCAGCAAGCTTGCCTACTAATTCTTTTTGATGATTATCATTGTGCTCGCCAAGTTCAGCACGTCTTGGGATAGCGATGATTTTTTTACCTAAATGAATCGCTTTAAAAAGGATTCCTGCTCCACCGTGAGTAATAATAATGCGAGCTTCTTTAAACAAACGATCGTATTCATCGCCTAGAAAGTAGTCTTTAATGATCATTTTTTTTGATTGAAACGAAGTTGTTCCCGTTTGAGCGTAGACTTTTTCGGTGATCGGAAGATGTAAAATAGCCTCTTCAGTTTCTTTTAAAATGCGTAAAAATGGACTGTCTTGTGTTCCAAGTAATACAAGTAACATTTCAATCTCCTATATATTTACTTTTACGTGTGGTTACAGGTCTATAATATTTGTCCATGATATTCGGCTCGCGAATAGATATTTAACATTTCCTCCCATTGAACGATTAGTTTGTCGGCTTTTTTCTCAATCATGCGTCCTGCCATGGAGGAGGAGTTTACTCTGGCAATGGATTCTATATAAAGAATTTTCTTTTTGAAAAAGTGGGCTAAAAAAATCATTGGAATACAGGTATGCGCTCCCGTTGTAATAATGATATCAGGACGAAAAGTAGCGAAAAAGACAGAAGATTTTAGAATATTCCAACTGAAGATGAAAAAATAATGAAGGAGATGCTTACGAGTACCGAAAGCTAGATATTTGATGGGGGTAGAAAGGCTCAGATTTTGAGTGATTTCATTTCTTTCAGTGACGAGAAGGCTTTCATATTTTGAGAACAATTCTTTTAATTTGAGTATCTCTTCTAAGTGTCCCCCAGCAGAGCTGATAAATAGAACTTTTTTCATTGAGATGTCTCCTTGTGTAAATTTTGAGTTCAATATAAAATTTATTATAATGCATAAGCATTGGAAAAATATAGTAAAATTTATAATCATTCATCATGGTGGAAAGGATTCTATTCATGATTTTTAAAGTGGAAAATAAATGAAGCAAGAATTACAATAAATGGAACAGTTAGGAGGAGATCATATGAGTTTTAAGTTACCCGAATTACCTTATAAATATAATGCGCTGGAACCTTTTTTTGATGAAGAGACAATGCATTTGCACCACGATAAACATCATGCAACTTATACTACGAATTTTAACGCAGCATTAGAAAAGTATCCAGAATTAGCGAAAAAAGCTCCAGAGGAGCTACTTTCTGATTTGGAAGCAATTCCTTCAGAAATTCGGACGCTTGTTCGTAATAATGGCGGTGGATACGTCAATCATAGTTTTTTTTGGGAAATTTTAGCGCCTAATCAAGGAGGAAATCCTGATTATGAGGTGGGGGATGCTATATCAGAAGGTTTTGGTAATTTTGAGGTGTTTAAAGAGACTTTCAAGAAAGAAGCTATTGGACGTTTTGGTTCAGGTTGGGTATGGGTTGTCGTGGAAAATGGTGAATTGAAAGTGACTTCAACGAGTAATCAAGACTCTCCATTATCATTAGGACAAACTCCAATTTTTACGCTAGATTTATGGGAACATGCTTATTATTTGAAATATCGTAATGTTCGTTTGGATTATATTGATGCATTCTGGAATTTAATTCATTGGAAAAAAGTAAACGAATTTTATGTTAAGGCAAAGTAGATAAATGATGAACCGACTTTTAATGATACCATCTGTCTAGAGTGAATGGGGATGAAAATGGATAGATTATTAAAAATTGGAAAAAGTATTGGAATTTTTTTGATATTTTTTTTATTAAGTCAAATATCATCATTTGTGGTTGGCTTAATACAGCATATGAATGTGAAAGTTGATCGTTTATCAGTATTGTGGTTAATTTTTACTATTCTGGGTAACGTTTGGTTAATAATTTACTTGGTTCGCAAATTAGGTATTTCACTTTCGATTGATTTTTTGAATAGAAGGACAATTGGAATGATCATTTTGGGTATTTTAGGTATGTTTCTGACAGTGATTTTGACAGCGTCTATTTTTGATAGCAAAAATACTTCGAATCAAGAAATTTTAGATAAGTTGGTTAAATCTATGCCTAAATTGGTAATGTTTTTCATGGTTGTAGTGGGTGCTCCTGTCATGGAGGAGATCACATTTCGTGGAATCATTATGGGTAAATATCTGAATAAATTTCCATTAATAGGTCTTTTAGTAAGTTAACTGACTTTCAGTCTTATTCATGGTCCTAAAACTGTAGGTGAGTTGGCAACATATGGAAGTATGGGATTGGTGTTAGGACTTATTTATTTGAAATCGAAGCGTTTAGAGACAAATATTTGTGTACATGCAATTTGGAATTTTTTGATGTTTCTTGTTATGTTAAGTCAAAAATAAATTTATAAATTGTAACTCAACCGCTTACCCATCAAAACTTAGTTAATCAGCATGTTAAGCGTTGTTCAAGGAAGGGTGGAGATTTTTTGAGGTGTTTTTTCCTCAAAAAATACTAACTGATATTTACAGTAAAGTATTCCTTTTTACAATTATAGATATATTCCTTTGCGTAATATTGTGTTATTCTCAGTTTGCATCATAGTGAATTCCACCCTTTATTGATTGTTGTTGGGAACTTCAATAATACATGAAATTTCACTATGGCGTCTTTGTTTAACTTCTTAAAATAAGTTTTAAATAACTTTAATTTTAAAATGTTTATTGGTGGCTAAGTTCATTTTACAATCTACCATTAAAATAAAGGCTGTAACAACTGTTTGAATTTTAAATTGAAAGGTTTATGTCATGTTTCATAAAATTTTAATTGCAAATCGTGGTGAGATTGCTGTGCGCATTATTCGTGCAGCTCGTGAGATGGGTATTAAGACAGTTGCGGTGTATTCGGAAGCGGATAAAGAAGCTTTGCATGTTCATCTAGCAGATGAAGCAGTTTGTATTGGCCCTGCAAAAGCACAAGATTCGTATCTAAATATCAGCAATATTTTGAGTGCTACAATTGCGACGAAGGCGGAAGCGATTCATCCAGGTTTTGGATTTTTATCTGAGAATTCAAAATTTGTAACGATGTGTGAAGAGTTAAATATTACTTTTATTGGTCCGAGAGCTGAAGTAATGGATAAAATGGGGGATAAGATTAACGCTCGCTCTGAGATGATGAAGGCTGGTGTTTCTGTGATTCCTGGTTCTTCAGGTGAAATTTTCACGATAGAAGAGGCGAGAGAAATTGCAAAAGAGATTGACTATCCTGTTATGTTAAAGGCAAGTGCTGGAGGTGGAGGTAAAGGTATTCGTAAGGTAGAGACTGAAGAAGCTTTGCCTGCTAATTTTTTAAATGCTCAGCAAGAAGCAAAAGCTGCTTTTGGCAATTGTGCAATGTATATGGAGAAAGTGATTTATCCAGCTCGTCACATTGAAGTACAGATTTTAGGAGATCGTTATGGGAATGTGGTGCATCTTGGTGAGCGAGATTGTTCTTTGCAACGAAACAATCAAAAGGTATTGGAAGAGTCGCCATCTGTTGCTATTGATCCGCAGAAGCGTGAAGAGTTGGGCGAGGCTGCGTGTAAGGCGGCTCGCTATGTAGGTTATGAAAATGCAGGCACGATTGAGTTTTTATATCAGAATGGTCAATTCTATTTTATGGAGATGAACACGCGCGTGCAGGTTGAACATCCTGTGACTGAATTTGTGACTGGTGTGGATATTGTTAAGGAACAAATTCGAATTGCTGCTGGTGAAAGCTTAAGTTTCTCTCAAGAAAATATTGAATTTCGTGGGCATTCGATTGAGTGTCGGATCAATGCTGAAAATCCTGCGTTTAATTTTGCGCCTGCCCCTGGGAAAATCTCGGAAATTTTTCTTCCAAGTGGATGTTTAGGATTGCGAGTGGATTCAGCGGTATATCAGGGGTATGAAATTTCGCCTTTTTATGATTCGATGATCGCCAAGATAATTGTTCACGGAGAGAATCGAATGGATGCATTGATGAAAATGCAACGTTCTTTGTTCGAGCTTGAAGTTGAAGGTGTGATGACAAATACAGAGTTTCAACTGGATTTGATTACGCATTCGAGGGTGGTAAAAGGAGATTACGATACCAGCTTTTTAATGGAGGAATTTTTGCCTAATTGGCAAATGAGAGAAGAGTAGGGTGTTAAAAATGGGAAATAGGTAAGTGTAAAATTTTATTGAGAAAATAAAGTGTATGTATCAATGCTTATGAGATCAATGTATGCGGAGATCCAATAGAAGTTAATACAGACAAAAAATAGAGCTTATTTTTCTTTCAAGGTGGGAAGGTGTAGAATTTCTATAAAGATGAAAAATTTGCAAAGAAATAAATTTGGAGGCCTTTCTCATGGCATTATTTAAAAAGAAAAAAGAATACATTAAGTTGAGTCCTTATCATGAGAAAAAGTCAGGGGAGAGAACGTTACCGGATGTTCCTGAGAAGATGTTTGTAAAGTGTCCAGCTTGTCGTCAGTTTATATATATGAAAGATCTTGGAGAAGTGAAGGTTTGTCCACATTGTAATTATAATTTTCGTTTAAGTGCAATGGAGAGACTGAACTTAACGGCAGATGAAAATTCATTTATTGAATGGAATACTGGCTTAGATGAAAAGAATCCTCTAAATTTTCCTGGGTATGAGGAAAAATTAGAAAAAGCCAGAGAGGCTACTGGTTTGGAAGAGGCGGTTATTACAGGAGAGGCAAAAATTCTTGGTATGCGCACGGCTCTTGCGATTATGGATTCGCATTTTATCATGGCGAGTATGGGTACTGTTCTAGGAGAGAAGATTACTAGGTTGTTTGAAAAAGCGGTTGAATTATCGTTGCCTGTTGTGATTTTTACAGCTTCTGGCGGTGCGCGGATGCAAGAAGGAATTTTGTCTTTGATGCAGATGGCAAAGGTTTCTGCAGCAGTCAAACGTCATAGTAATGCAGGTCTACTGTACGTGAGCGTTTTGACAGATCCAACAACGGGTGGTGTCACGGCAAGTTTTGCGATGGAAGGTGATATCATATTGGCAGAACCACAATCATTGATTGGCTTTGCTGGAAGACGTGTGATTGAACAGACAATGAAAGTTGAACTTCCTGACAATTTTCAGCGAGCTGAATTTTTGCAGGAACATGGTTTTGTGGATGCTATTGTAAATAGGGGGCATTTATGTGAGAAGCTAGCCACCATTTTGAAAATTCATACAAGTAAAGGTTGAGAAATTTTTATGTCGATTGAAAATGGTGTTTTTTCAAAGGTCTTTTTATTTTAGCAGGAGGTAAGTTTTGGGTCAGAAGAGTGCAGAAGAGATTGTTAAATTAGCACGAGCTAAGGATCGTTTAACTACTCGTGAATATATTGCGGCCATTTTTGATGATTTTTTAGAATTTCATGGAGATCGTAATTTTCGGGATGATTTGGCGATTGTTGGAGGTATTGCTTTTTTGGAGGAGGAGCCTGTAACTGTTATAGGAATGCAAAAGGGGCGAAATTTACAAGAAAATTTGGAAGTAAATTTTGGACAACCTCATCCAGAAGGATATCGAAAAGCTTTGCGTTTAATGAAGCAAGCAGAAAAATTTGATCGTCCAATTGTTACATTAATTAATACAGCTGGCGCTTTTTCTGGAACTGGCGCTGAGGAGCGTGGACAGGGAGAAGCGATTGCTAGAAATCTGATGGATATGAGCGATCTTAAAGTACCGATTATTGCAGTAATTGTTGGTGAAGGTGGTTCCGGTGGAGCGTTAGCTTTAGGGGTAGCTAACCGAGTGTGGATGTTGGAAAATACGATGTATGCTATCCTTTCTCCAGAAGGTTTTGCATCGATTTTGTGGAAGGATAGCTCGCGTGCTGCGGAAGCGGCGGAATGTATGAAGTTAACAGCTCCAGAACTTTTAGCTTTAGGTGTGATTGATAAAATTTTACCAGAAACGTTTAATGGACAGGTGTTAGAAACCGAAAAAGTCATACAAATTTTAAAAGAGTCATTGATAGAAGAGTTAGTTACATTGTCTAAAATGAGTGTAGACGAATTAGTAAGCCAGAGATATGAGCGTTTTAGAAAATTTTGAGAGATATTTAATGTCTGCTGAATAATTCGTAATAGCTATAAATAAATTATTTTTGACATTAGACCTCTTGCGAAACCAAGTACCATCACCTTGAACATGGTAGACTTCATGCCTACCATGCAGCAAAATTTTTTGGACTTGCATGTTTTCTTTTATTTTTTATACATTAATTATGTTTCGCAAGAGATCTATTAATGTAGACTTTTTGATGCCAAAAGGTTTTGTGCTTAATTTTGAAATTTCAATTCTTGCTGAAAGAGGACGAATGAGACGACAGGCTCATGAGCGGCCCCTCTCAGCAAGAATTGATTTCAAAAAGAGAAATTTAAAAGTTATTCAGCAGGCAATATTTAAAATTTTGAGGTTATTTCTAGAGATTGTTAACAATGTTTTTTTATGAACGATTTTTAATCGTAAAGCAGACTCTTACATAGACGACAGTTTGTATGTGTATGAGTCGATGATACTCTTTTTTTTGTGCTATAATATGAACACATTTTTGCTCTATATAAATTTGTTTAAGATGCTCATTTTACTACTCATTTAAATATCAGCATTTTGTGATTTATGGATGGCTTCTCCGACAATAAATAAATTGCTACAAAGGTGAATTTGATTAAAAAATCGTTTAGGAGGCTTATTTACGTGCCCCAAAAAATTTCAAAACATTATTTTATGAACTATTCTATTTTGATTCCGTATTTTATCTTAAATGCACTAGGTTTGATCATGGTATACAGTTCTACCAGTTACAGAAAAGTTATCTCTGGTGAAAATTCAGCAAAAATGGTTATTACCCAGACTTTTTTTTTACTTATTAGTTTGATAATGATGTTATTAATTTATAAAGTTAGGACACAATTTTTAAGAAATACAGCATTGATTAAAATGGTTTTTATGATCGGACTTTTCTTGTTGATTATTACACTTATTTTTGGAAATTTTATCAATGGGGCGAAAGGGTGGCTTCGTTTAGGAGGTCATTTTTCGATTCAACCAGCAGAGTATTTTAAGGTTTTGATTCCTTGGTTATTAGCAAATGAATTTTCAAAGCAAAGAAAAGAAATAGGATATGGGGATTTGCGTGGATTTCGGCAGCCACTGTGTTTGATTTTTTTGTCGATTGGTTTGGTTGTTGCGATGTCGGATTTAGGCAATGCGGTGATTTTGTTTTTAATTACCATTGTTTTATTGGCGGTGAGTGGAATTTCTTACCGGTGGACATTGATTTTTGTGCCATTGTTTGTGATTGGAGGAATTTTGCTAACGACACTTGTTTTAGCTTCAAATGGTAAAGGGATTCCATCTTATGTTTATGCAAGATTTCAGGCATTTGCGAATCCATTTGCGAAAGAAATTTTGCAAGATCAAGGTCATCAATTGGCGAATTCTTACTATGCTATTCACAATGGGGGTTGGTTTGGACGAGGCCTTGGAAATAGCATTCAGAAAAAAGGTTATTTGCCAGAAGCTCATACAGATTTCATTTTTTCCGTGGTGATTGAGGAATTAGGAATTTTAGTAGCTCTAATAATTCTAGGTCTTTTCATTTACTTGACCACACGAATTTTATTGGTGGGAATTCGAGCATATAAGCCTTTTAATTCCATCCTAGCTCTTGGAATTGGCGGAATGATGTTTGTTCAAGTTTTTGTGAATCTTGGTGGGGTCCTTGGTTTGATTCCTTCGACAGGAGTTACGTTTCCTTTTTTATCACAAGGAGGGAATAGTGTTTTGGTACTTTCGATAGGGGTTGCTTTAGTGCTAAATGTGAGCGCAGATGAAAGTCGTACTAATTTGGAATATTACTTATTGCGCAAAGAAGAGAAAGTTGTTTGAAAGTTTATTTAATGAAGATGTGGTAATGAGCATTTTATTGTAAATAAATTTAGCTTTAAATCCTAATAAGGAGATAATATTGTGAAGAAAATTTTAGTAGCTAATCGTGGAGAAATTGCTGTACGTGTGTTTCGAGCATGTATTGAGTTAGGAATTGGGACGGTTGGAGTGTATGCTCAAGAAGATGAATACTCCCTTCATCGTTTTAAGGCGGATGAAGCTTATTTGATTGGTAAAGGAAAAAAACCGATTGACGCTTATCTTGATATAGAGGATATTTTGCGAGTTGCCAAAGAAGCAGAAGTAGACGGAATTCATCCAGGCTATGGTTTGTTGTCGGAAAATATTGATTTTGCTCGTCGTTGTATAGAGGAGGGATTTATTTTTATTGGTCCGACGCTTGAGCAGTTAGATATGTTTGGCGATAAGATCAAAGCTAAGGAAGTAGCAATTGCTGCAGGAGTTGAATCAATTCCAGGAACAGATGGACCTGTAGAAGATGTTTGTGAGGTTCTTTCATTTGGGGAAAGTTATGGCTATCCAATTATGATTAAAGCCGTCCTTGGTGGAGGTGGACGTGGAATGAGGATAGCAAAGAATGCTCAAGAAGCACGTGATGGATATGAGCGTGCAAAGTCGGAAGCAAAAAGCGCATTTGGCTCTGATGAGATTTATGTGGAAAAATACATTGCTAATCCTAAACATATTGAAGTACAGATTCTAGGAGATACACATGGTAATATCATTCACTTATTTGAGAGAGATTGTTCAGTACAGCGCAGAAACCAAAAAGTGGTAGAGGTAGCACCCTGTGTTTCTATTACAGAGGAAAAACGGCAAAAAATTTGTGTGGCAGCATTAAAATTGATGAAGCATGTTGGTTATGTAAATGCTGGGACGGTGGAATTTTTATTTGAAGGAGATCATTTTTATTTTATAGAAGTAAATCCACGTATTCAGGTAGAGCATACGATCACCGAAATGATTACGGGAATTGATATTGTGGTTTCACAGATTTTAATTGCCGATGGTTGTGATTTACATCAAGATCTTAATATTCCAAAGCAAGAGAAACTAGGTTTTGTCGGTGCAGCCATTCAATGTCGTGTGACGACAGAAGATCCTGCAAATTATTTTTTACCGGATACCGGAAAGATTAATACTTATCGCTCATCAGGAGGTTTTGGGGTTCGTTTAGATATTGGAAATGCTTATCCTGGATATGAAGTTACTCCTTTTTTTGATTCATTGTTGGTGAAGGTTTGTACTCATGCTTTGGATTTTCAAGGAGCAGTACAAAAAATGCGACGTTGCCTAAAAGAATTTCGAATTCATGGTGTGAAGACAAATTTGTTTTTTTTGTCGAATGTTGTAAATGCACCTGAGTTTCAAAGTGGTGAGGTGAAAACAACGTTTATTGACAATACGTCGTCTTTGTTTAAGATTCCTATCTTCCATGATTCTGCTTATAAGATGTTGAAGTATATTGGAAATGTGACTATTAATGGTTTTCCAGGCATTGAACAACGTAAAAAAAGGTATTTCGATACTCCTCGAATGCCGGAAAATTTAATAGTAGAAGAAAATATTTTAACAGCTAAGCAGATTTTGGATACTAAGGGAGCAGAATCTCTTGCTTCATGGGTGATGAATGAACCTAATATTTTGCTGACGGATACAACATTTCGAGATGCTCATCAGAGTTTGCTTGCTACGCGAGTTCGAATGAATGATTTTAAGCAGATTGCTAAACAAACGGGTGATGCTTTACCAAATTTATTTTCCAGTGAGTGCTGGGGAGGAGCAACATTTGATGTGGCATATCGTTTTTTAAGCGAAGATCCTTGGGAACGTTTGCAGATGTTTCGTGAATTGATGCCCAATACTTTGTTACAAATGCTATTTCGTGGTTCGAATGCGGTAGGTTATCAAAATTATCCGGACAATGTGTTGGTGGAATTTATTAAAGAAGCTGCTCATACTGGAGTGGATGTTTTTCGGATTTTTGATAGTTTAAATTGGGTTCCACAGATGGAGAAATCTATTCAAGCAGTGCGGGATACGGGTAAGGTTGCAGAGGCGGCAATTTGTTACACTGGAGATATTATGGATCCGAATCGTCAGAAGTATTCCCTTAAATATTATACAGATTTA
This sequence comes from Lactobacillales bacterium, assembly GCA_031288715.1. GTDB lineage: Bacteria > Bacillota > Bacilli > Lactobacillales > Streptococcaceae > JAIRLR01. Next base: position 20,460 of record JAITQW010000045.1, read on the forward strand.
GCAAAAGAATTAGAGGCACAAGGAGCACACATCATTGCAATTAAAGATATGGCTGGACTTTTGAAGCCGCAAGCTTCATATAAATTAATTTCAGCATTGAAAGAAACGGTAGATGTTCCGATTCATTTGCATGTGCATGATACTTCTGGGAATGGATTGATTACTTATTCGGCAGCGGTGAAAGCGGGTGTGGATATTGTGGATGTGGCTATTGCCGCGCTTGCTAATGGAACTAGTCAACCGGGAATGTCTCCACTTTACCATGCATTGGTGGATGGAGTTCGTGTGCCGGACATCAATATGGAGAATGTTTATCAGCTTAATCATTATTGGGAAGATGTTCGTAAGTATTATTTTCCATTTGAGAATGGTTTGACTTCGCCGCAATCAGAAGTTTACATGCATGAAATGCCAGGAGGGCAATATTCTAACCTTCAACAACAAGCAAAAGCACTTGGATTAGCACATCGTTGGGATGATATTAAGAAAATGTATCAAACAGTAAACTTAATGTTTGGTGATATTATCAAGGTGACCCCTTCTTCAAAGGTTGTAGGGGATATGGCACTTTTTATGATCCAGAATAATTTGAGCGAAGAGGATGTATATGCACGTGGAGAGGAGTTAAGTTTTCCTAAATCAGTTGTGAGCTTTTTTGCAGGAGATTTGGGACAACCTGTGGGTGGCTTTCCGAAAAAATTGCAGAAAATTGTTTTGAAGGGACGCGTACCCTTAAAGGATCGTCCCGGACTTCATATATCGCCAGTTGATTTTGAGAAAGTGAAATTGGAATTGCAGAAACAGGTTGGTTATGAACCTAATTTTCAGGAAGTGTTGAGTTATTTAATGTATCCACAAGTATTTGTGAACTACACTGAAGAGGTTCGCAGATTTGGTGAAATTAACCTACTAGATACTCCAACTTTCTTTTCGGGAATTCGTCTAGGAGAGGTTTTGGAAGTTCAAATGCAGAAAGGAAAAGTTTTACGAATTCATCTGGATAGCATTGGAGAAGCTGATATTGAAGGAGAGAGAGTTCTATTTTTTAACTTGAATGGTCAACGTTTAGAAATTAAAATAAGAGATACGGGAATTCAAACATTAACGGTTGCAAAACCAAAAGCTGAACCAACAAACCGAGAGCATGTGGGAGCAACGATGTCGGGTTCTGTTGTAAAAGTTTTTGTTAAGAAAGGTGAGCGCGTTAAAAAAGGCTCCCCATTATTAATTACGGAGGCAATGAAAATGGAAACTACGATGGAGGCGATGTATGATGGCATTGTGGACCATGTATATGTTAGTGAAGGAGAAGCAATTGCTGCAGGAGATTTGTTGATAGATATGAAGGAGAAATCGTTTGCATGATTATTACGGAAAACTTGTTTGTGATTGAAGATGTTCTTAAAGAATTGGCAAAAGCAATAGGTAATTCTTGGCAAGCAAAAAAACTTTCTCTAGCGAGAAGAGAAGTTTCAGAAGATCCTAAGATTTTAAAACTTGAAAAGAATTTGCAATCTGCATACGATGAATTTGTTTGTATTCAGAAATATGGTTCGTATGCTCCTGGTTATAATGATAAGAAAAAAGCTTTTTATTATGCGAAGAAGGTATATGATTTGCATGATAGTATTGCTAATCTTAGACAGTCAGAGATGGCTGTGCAAACAATTTTAGATGAAGTTGCAGTAAAAATTGCTCAAGTAGTATCAGAAAATATTCCTGTTGACACGGGCAATCCATTTTTTAATTATAAACAAAAGAAAAATTGCGCAAAAGATTGTTTGTTTTCTTAGAGCCTGTTTTACGATTAAAAATCGTTCACAAAACGATCTCTCTATGGATGTTTTGGAAACCGAGAGGTACATTCTACCTAACCTCTGTCACATTTCATGTGTCAATCGTTAAGGTAGTTCGCAATTTTTATGCAATTTTAGACTGAAAGCACGACTTTCAGGTGTCGGATAAATGAAAACGACCGTAGAAAGTTTTCTGTCAAAAACGCAGATTAGCGAAGCGTTGGTTCCAAATCGAGGATTTTTAACGACAAAGGGCGTAAAATTGCCGAAAATTTCGCTATTATGTAGATCATTAACAGGTTCTTAATGGAAATTGATGAAGCATTTCCTAGATTTAAAATTAAATGTAATCAAAAATCGATTTACACGTAAAGAGGGGTAAAGGGGTAAAATGAAAGCAATAAAAAAACAACAAACCAATTTATTAATGCTATTAACCATATATTACGTACTATTTTTATTTTGCTGGTTTATATTTCATTTATATTTTAATCCCTGGCAATTGTCGTTGAATGGAAGATTTTTAGGAGAAATTGTCAGTAGTTCGGTGAAAGTTATTCTCTGGATTATTCCAAGTATCTATCTTATACAGCGTTATAGATCAGAACTGACTTATTCTTTGAAAGAACTATTTTCTTTCAAAATAAAATGGTCTGCAGAAATATGGATGCTTTTTATTTATGTATTTAGTCCTTTAATAAAAAATTTCTTATCTAACGGAACATTTATTGTAAATAAACATTTTGAGTATTCAGACTTAATCTGGATTTCGATAGTGGGAATTGCAGAAGAAATAGTCTTTCGCGGTTGGATTCAGAATGTATTGATGCGTAAATTTAAAATTTATTCTGCAATGATCATCACGAATATTTTATTTGTGATTATTCATTTTCCTAAACTTATACAAGAAGGGGGTTTTCCAGATTTACATCGTTTAATAGCGATATTTGTGTTGGGAACAATATTTTCATATTCTTTTTATAAAACTAAAAATCTTTGGACTCCGATTTTGTTTCATACATTGTGGGATTTGTTTGTAACTGTTTTTTAAGCCATCCTTAGATCTTGTTAAAGGAGGAAATCGATCAAAAAATAGATGAGATGTTTTAATGTATTTGTTTTTTTATCTTTTTTGTTAATGAAGAAAAAAATGAAGTGATTATTTTGTGAAAGTCTTGTAGAATGACGCGAGTTAATTTTTTAAAATAATAGTTAAAGAGAATTGGTTCATTCTTTTCATTAACGAGCTTTTAAGAGGGTGTGTAACAATATGGTAATAGAAGAGAAGAATTTATTAAATAAAGAAAAACCATTTATGCTTCAAAAACGACGTTTGCTGGTTATTTGGGTGTATAATTTGAAGCCAATAAAAAATTTAAAAAGATTCGGTCAAATTATGTATATTTCAAGAAAAATGAAGTATGTTTTGATGTACTTAAATGAAGAAGATGTAGGTGAAGTGGAACCAAAAGTTAGAAGGTTGCATTTTGTTCGTTATACGGAGTATTCATATCGTCCTGATATTGAGATGAATTTTTCAGATAAGATAGGAACTAGATCTCTTAAGGAACTTTCAAAAGAGAATGAGAATATATTAGATAAAGAAGAATTTTCTAAAACGATTCATTTGGCGGATAATTCTTTGTGATAGTAGATTGGTGGATTAAATGCGTGTGATTTCAGGAGATTTCCGTGGCAGAAGACTTTTTAGTTTAACAGGAAAAATAACAAGACCTACCACTGACAAGGTTAAGGAGTCTATTTTTAACATGGTGGGTCCATATTTTAACGGTGGCACATGTCTGGATTTGTTTGCAGGAAGCGGATCTCTTGGAATTGAAGCTATTTCTCGTGGAATGGATCAAGCGATCTTGGTAGATCATTCTTTTCAAGCAATGAAGGTAATTCGTGAAAATGTATTGTTAACAAAGTCGGAAGGGCGTTTTAGCTTGGTAAAAAGAGACGCTGATTTGGCGTTATCTGATTTTGCTTTTTCAAAGGAATGTTTTGATTTGGTATTTTTGGATCCTCCATATAAAGAGCAGAAAATTGAAGAGCAGCTTAATAAAATGCAGGCTCTTGATTTGTTGTCTCAATATGCAATTATTGTAGCAGAAACGAATAAAGATGTTGTTTTACCTGAAAAAGTAGGTAAGCTGGTACAGTATCGTAAGCAAGTTTATGGAGGGAGTGCAGTTCAATTGTATTCATTCAAAAGTTTGTAATTTTTTGACAAAGAGATTTTTCAATAATAGTGAATAATATTTTTTAATAGTTAAAAAATGAAGGGAATGGATTTATTGAGTAAAAAAATTGCTCTTTTTCCAGGAAGTTTTGATCCTTTAACCAAAGGGCATGTAAATTTGATTTATCGGGGATGCACTCTATTTGAAGAGCTTGTTGTAGGAATTTTCAGAAATACAACTAAGAATCCTCTATTTTCGATGGACGAGCGAGAATTACTCTGTAAAAAAGTAACTAGGACGCTACAAAATGTAAGCGTTCATTCTTTTGCGGATAGCTTAACTGTAGATGCTGTAAAGCAGGTAGGTGCAACTCATCTTCTTCGCGGAATTAGAAATGCTTCTGATTATGAATATGAACGAGATTTAGCACGCTTTAATCAAGAATTGTCAGAAGGATTTGATACGGTTTTTTTATTTGCGGATCCATCTTTAGGACATTTAAGCTCAAGTGTGTTAAAAGAAATTCATGTATCTGGTGGAGATGTTTCTGCATATCTACCCGACGAAGTTTATCGAATGCTGAAAAATAAATAATATTTCTAAAAATCTGTTAATTCTTTTAAGAACCGGGGAACACTCTTCTCTATAGATGAAATTTAACCATTATACGAGGGTTCTAATTTAACTATTCTTATAAGTGTGTATCTATCAATATATACACGCTCTCTGAAAATTTTTTTTATTTAACGTTGCAAGGAGGATTTTTAAAAATGCAAAAATTAAAATATTTGATTTTCTTGGGGTTACCAGTGTTACTATCAATGTATACGCTTAAAGCACATGCCGATCTGCAAACATCATTAAATGAGGTAGTAAAAGGTTTGGAAGAAAAGCATTCTCAACCTTTAGGAATTTGCTTGAAGATATCGATCCCTGGAAGTAAGAAGATAGTAATTTACCAGTCGGGAAAGTGGCAGCAAGGTTATGCATGGTCAACGATAAAGGTTCCTGTGGCAATTGCCGCTTTACTAAAAAATGATAGTTCAGAAAATAGAGAATTAGCTTGTTCGTCCATTTGTCAATCCGATAATTTTGCTAGCTTTAAATTGCTTAATTCCCTTCAACCAGAAACAGTGGGTGGACTACGTCCTGTAGCTATGCAATCGGTGGAAACAATTATTCGTGCTGCAGGTGACCAAAAAACGATGATGGATCAAGAATATTCTGGACTTACTTTATGGAGTTTAGAGGATGCAGCAACCTTTATGTTAGGATTGCAAAATTTTGACCATGATGCGGCAAGATTTGTTCGCGACCTTATGATGAATATTGATTCGAAACATTGTTTTGGATTAGGACAAATTCATGGGATGATGTTTAAAACTGGTTGGGGTGAAGTGTTAGCAGAAGGCAGCGATGATAATTATACTGGATACGATTGTCGTCAGATGGGATATTTGGCATTGTCCAATGGTGGAGGCATTTCCATTGCGATAGGGACAACTTCTAATATTGATCGTTTTTCTCTTGAAGGGCATGAGGCACCTAGCGATGAAGATGAATTTGATAAGAGTTCAGCGTTTTATCCATCGTTTTCAAAAGGTCGAGAAGTTTTGAGCGATTTTACTAGCAAAATTTTTTTGTTGTTAAAAAAGGAAATGAATCTTTAAATTTATGTTTTCAATTTTAGTTAATAAAAAGGTATTTCGGATATTATTTGTAATGACAATAATGGTTTTAGGTGTTGAGGGTGGGACCTGTTCTGCAGAATCAGGTGCTTTAGAAGACCCTATCATAGATAGTGCTTTGACTTTAGATTAAGCATTACAAGGTTTTTCATCGGAATATCCGGAAGAAATTAAGAACAAACAGTGTCTTGTCGATTTAAAAAATTCCGCATTGTAAAGGTCAGATAGTATTTTTTGAGGAAAAAGCGCCTCAAAAAATCTCCACCTTTCCCTGAACAACGCTTCACGTGCTGATTAACTTAGTTTTGATAGGTGGACGGTTTTGAGTTACAATTTATATAAATCTTTAAACGGGAAGGCAGAAGACATTGAATTCATTTATCAAAAAGCATTGGAAAAAAATCGGCATTGTTTTGTGCATTCTTATTTTTTTAGTTCGTTTTATTCCGTTGCCTTATTATTTTATTGAAGGTCCTGGCGGAGCAATTTCTTTACGTTCAGCTGTGAAAGTTGATGGGAAGAAGGATAAGCAAAAAGGAGATTTTTATTTAACTGCAGTTTCGATGTGGCATCCAACTTTACCAGATCTTATTAAAGCAAAATTTTTCTCAGAGTTTGAAGAGTTAGTAACACAGGAGGAGGTTATGGGATCATACGATACGACTGAGTATTGGCAAGTACAAAATTATTTGTTGGAATCTTCTCGAAATGTAGCTATTTATCAAGCATCAAAGTTAGCAGGTCTTACTTCAAAATTAACGTTTGAAGGTGTTAACGTAATGAGTGTTGATAAGCGTTCGAAATTTTATGGAAAACTAGAAGTGGGTGATATTGTCACAAGTATTGATGGGCTCACGTTTCGCAATACAAAAGAAATGATTGCTTATGTTCAGTCTAAAAAGGCAGGGCAAATAGTAACTGTTTATTTTGAGCATAAAAAGAAGAAAAGACAAGTGAAGGAGAAATTAGTCTATTTAAAAGAAAATAAATCTTCGGGGATTGGCATTTCTTTAGTGGATAATACGAAGGTAAAGACAAATGTTCCAATTAAAATTGATTTGGATAAAGTAGGTGGCCCTTCAGGAGGGATGATGTTTACTTTGGAGATTTATCAATTGCTTTCTGGTAAGAATTTACGACATGGTAAAAAAATTGCCGGTACGGGAACAATGGAGGAGACAGGAGCAGTCGGAAGAATTGGCGGGATTGATAAGAAGGTAGTTTCAGCAAGTCAGCAAGGGATTGAAATATTTTTAGCTCCGAATGATGAAATTACTCAAAAAATGAGAAAAGATGATCCAAAGCTTGCTTCAAATTATGAAGAGGCTAAAAGGACAGCAGAGAAAATAAATACAAAGATGAAAATTGTTCCCGTGAAAACGATACAGGAGGCAGTGACTTATTTAGAGAATTTAAAATAGAAAAAGAATAAATGATTAATGAGTTGGCATGTTATCCATTGTTTGGTTTAATAAGGAATCGACAAAGTTATTTCCTTCGTTGTCTGCATGTCCTTTTGTCCATTCAAAAGTAATACGTGGGAAGTAAGGAAGAGCCTTATAGATAGCTTCCCAGATATCACGATTTTTCACTTCTTTTTTTGTGGAATTGCGCCAATTATTTTTTGCCCAGCCAGCTAACCATCCTTTGTTTATGGAATCAAGGGCATATTTTGAATCAGATATGAGAATTATTTTTTTATTTGCTAGTTTTTTACGATAAATTTTGCGCAATGCTTCTAGAATAGCGGTTAATTCCATTTGATTATTTGTTGCACCTAAAACCCCTGCACTTCCAGTGTATCTCTTTTCTTCATGCAAAATTAGGAAGGCCCAAGCAGCTCTATCTGTTGAGTTTACATGTCCTCCTTTATGATTTCCGGTGTTTCTTGATCCACCATCAGTATAGACAGTTACGGTTTCAGTAGCCATGTATTAACCCTTTCTAAGAATCTACCCACTATCTCTAAGTAAAATGAATTTTTGAATTTCAAGATCGTTAACAGGTTTTGAAAATAAAAATTGTTTTTGTTAGTTGAAGTTTATCAGATTTTAAGATATTTTCTCAATAAATGATTATAATATCTATAAAAGTAAAGGATGTTTCAGTTAATAAACATTTATAGTAATTGCTAGGTAGGTACTTTTAAGTGTGTTTTCACAATTCTATGTAAGTGTAAATTTTTTTTAAGAAATAAGGCGTATATATAAATTATTTTTATGGGATCGACATATATGTAAGCCTCATTAAAGTGAACATGTATGAATTTGATTTTTTTGTTAAGGATTGTTTTGAAATATGATAAAATTATGCTCAGAAAGTGGCGTGAAATTAATGAGAATTTTTGAAAAAATTCATTAGTTTTTTTAATGCCCATTTGTTGGATTAGAGGTAGAATAAGTGGATGTTGTAATGATGGATAAGACAAAATGTGTGATGAAAAAAGAGCGTGATTTTGTTGAAAAAATTTTGAATTTTGCGGCGGACTATTTCGAGTTGCCAGCTGAAACAGAAATCTCTGTTACTTTTATGAATGATGCACAGATTCAGGTGGTGAATCGTAAGTACCGCGGAAAAGACTCTCCGACGGATGTTATTAGTTTTGCATTGCAGGATGAAAGAGATGATGAGTTGGCCATTATTTTTGAAAAGGGAATGATAGGTGAGCTTCCTCAGAATCTTGGTGATATGATGATCTCAATTGAACGTGCTAAAGAGCAGGCGGAAGAATACGGGCATTCTTACGAAAGGGAACTTGGTTTTTTAGTCATTCATGGTTTTCTTCATTTGAATGGCTATGATCATCAAAATTCTGCTGAAGAGAAGGAGATGTTTCATTTACAAGGGGAGATTTTAGGGACTTATGGACTTACACGAGAATGATCGTAAGAAGTATAAAAACGAGACGTTTTTAGGGTCGTTTGAATTTGCATTAACGGGTATTAAGACGGCATTTAATGATGAAAAAAATATACGAAAGCATATGGCATTTTCAGCTTTAGCAATTTTTTTTGGATTGTTTTTTCATCTTTCTGTCAGCGAATGGTTATGGATTTTTTTATCTATATTTTTGGTAGTTATTATGGAAATATTAAACTCTGTTGTTGAAAATATTGTTGATTTAGCGACGAATTATCATTATCATTTTTTGGCTAAAAAAGCCAAAGACATGGCGGCGGGAGCTGTGCTGTTGGTAGCTATTTTTTCGGTAATTGTGGGCTTTATGATTTTCGGTCCCAAGATTTGGCGATTGATTTTTTTAAAAAGTTAAGGAGAATTTATTTGGGTGAATATAAATCAGGTTTTGTGGCGATTGTGGGGCGACCTAATGTTGGAAAATCGACACTTTTAAATCGCTTGGTTGGACAGAAAATTGCGATTATGAGTGATAAGGCACAGACAACGCGTAATAAGGTTCAAGGAATAATGACGACACCTTCTGGGCAGGTGATCTTTATTGATACACCAGGCATTCACAAGCCAAGAACTGCTTTAGGAGATTTTATGGTGCAAGCAGCGTATTTGGCACTAGGTGAAGTGGATGTAGTTTTTTTTATGATTTCCGCGAATCAGAAGCGAGGAAAAGGTGATGATTTGATTATTGAGCGGTTGAAGAAAATCTCTGCTCCTGTTTTCTTGATTGTGAATAAGATTGATATGGTAAGTCCAGAGGAATTGTTGGAATTTATTAATGATTTTAAAAATCAGATGAAGTTCGTTGAAATTGTTCCGATTTCAGCAACTGGCGGAAATAATGTAGAAAAAATGCTTGAATTACTGATGGAAAAACTACCAAGTGGTCCGCAATATTTTCCAGAAGATATGGTGACGGATCGTCCAGAGTATTTTGTGGTTTCTGAGTTGATTCGCGAGAAAGTTCTATTGTTGACGCGGGAAGAAGTACCACATTCTGTAGCAGTGAATGTAGAGCGGATGTGCAAAGTAGAAGGAGAGAAAAAATTTCGGGTGGAAGCGATGATTGTTGTAGATCGTGAAAGTCAGAAGGGAATTATCATTGGAAAGAAAGGTTCGATGTTAAAGAAAATCGGTATCATGGCAAGGCGAGATATCGAGCATTTGCTAGGAGAAAAAATTTATTTGGATTTGTGGATCAAGGTACAAAAAGGTTGGCGAGACAAGCAGTCATTTTTGAAAAAATATGGATATCAAGATTGATATTGGAAATTCAGATATGGGGATTTTCCTAATTGTGGGAATAAGTTTTTTCTTTTGTTTGTAGATATTTCTGTAGAGAGAAGTTCAAGAGTCCAATGTAATCGTCTTTTTTCACAATTTTGAACTTGTAAAGAATATTAGGGGAGTAGACATGGCATGAGCCAGAATATTGAATTTCAAGGGATGATCTTGTTTTCGAAAGATTACAAGGAAAAGGACCGATTGGTGAAAATTTTTACTGAGCAAGCAGGGAAAAGAATGTTTTTTGTACGCAATATTAAAAAGAGAAATAATCCGTTGGTGCAAGGTATCATGAATTTTTGTTATGGCTTATACATTGGTAAATTGCAGAAAGAAGGATTGTCTTTTTTAAATGGTGTAAAAATTGCCGAGATGTTTTCAAAGATTCAGAGTGATATTTTCTTGAGTGGTTATGCAACTTATATTTTAAATCTAGTGGATATTGCGATTGAGGATAATGAATATGATCCCAGCCTTTATGTTTTTACTAATAAGTCTTTGCAATTGATTGATCGTGGGTATGATGCGGAAGTTGTGACCATTATTTTTGAGTTACAAATTCTCTCACGTTTTGGTATCCAGTTGGCATTTGATTCTTGTGCTGTTTGTGGAAAAGAAAAGGGAAAATTTGATTTTTCTTCGCGTGCAAGTGGAATTGTTTGTGATAAGCATTATAAAAGTGATCTTAATCTTTATCAAGCTTCTCCTCGAGCAGTTTACTTTGTCAGGATGCTTTCAAATATTTCATTGGACAATATTGGAGAAATCAAGCTTAGTGTACAAACAAAGCGGGATATTCGTAAATTAGTAGATGCATTTTACGAGGAGTATGTAGGAATTTGTCTGAAGAGTAAAAAATTTATTGATCAAATGTATAAGTGGGAGAAGTGATGATTGAAATTGAATAGCCATTTATTTGATTCAAACAAATGAATGTAATTTTGTATAAAAGAGTTTGCTACGTATACGAGCGTATTTTCGGAAAAAGTGTGCTTGTATGCGTAGCAAGCTCTTTTTTTGTAATTTTTTGTGTTTATAATAACTAGGAAGTAATAGATATATGTAAGTAATATATATAATTTTTTTAATTTAGAATGAAAGGAGCTTTGTTTAAAGTGAGAGAAGAATTTTACTTAGAGGCAAACGAGGCATATTTAGTGAAAGTCATTCGAACATTGAGGGATCATCCAAAGGGTTTTACGGATTCAGAGTTATGTAGGAATTTAAAAATCTCTAACTACCGCCTTCTTCGTGTGCGTTCTTTTTTTGAGGAGAAGAAAGAAAGGTTAAATGTTGAAGTTTCTTTATTTTGGCGGAAAAATGAAAAGGGAGTAAATTTTTTAAAGTACCGTTACGAGGAAGAAATTTTGTCTTTCTTACAATCTTTATTGCAGTCATCAGTTATTTTTCAATTTGTATCCATATTATTGCAGCAAGAGCGGGTTTCGATTCGTGAGATGGCAGAAAAATTCAAAATAAGCGAGAAGAAGCTACGGAAAGTTGCCCTTGACCTTAAGAATGAGTTTCGTCTCTTTTCTGTAAAGATAAGTGAAAAGGGATTTCGAATGGATGGCGATGAGGGAGTAATTCGAGAGTTATTAGCTCAATTTTGGGGACGAATAGGAAATTATATTTATTGGCCGGAAAGCTTTTTAGAAAAAAAACGTGTGAAAATTTTAGTAAATCAGTTTATTAAGAAATTAAACGTGAAGAAGGTTAAGGAGGAGGTTATTGAAGAGTTATATTTGAGAGTAGGAGTTTCTTTATGGAGATTTTCATGTGGTCATAGATATGGGAAATGTTTAAATGGTGATATTTATGCAAAAAATTCTTATGTTTATAATCAATTCTATTTGCACATCAAACAGTTTTTTTTCGTAGGTAGCTGTTCTATTGAAGAAATCGATTATTTGTATAGTTTGTTTATTTATCTTGGTATTATTCCTTTGAAGGGGATTAATATTGAAAATGCAAGAATTGATTCCTGCTTAAAGACAGTTGCGATATTTGTGAAAAATAATTATGCTAAGGCAAGTGTTTCGCAAAATAGAGAAGCTGAATCGTTGATAAATAGAGTTAATTTTTATTTACCTATTGCGAAGAAAGCTGTGTTAAGTCAAATGTTTGAGGAGTCTGAAAATTTGAATTACTCGGAAGGTTTTAAAAATTGTTTACATTTAGCTGAAAAAATTATAGATCAGTTAAACTTATATTGTCTGGATGTTCATTATTTAGCATGTTATTATTTTCATTTATTAAAATCTTTTTGTTGCACTACGGAAATTGCAAAGATTTATTTGGTGAAAGAAGAAGACTCTACTTTGGAAGATAATATAAAAAGTCAGCTTAAACAAGCATTTCAAAGTTTTCATTCATTTTGTTTTGTGGAGGAGGATGAGAAATACAAAGCAGATATTGTTCTTTTGCAACATCATCGAACAGGAGAAATTTACGATGACTCGCAAAAGCAGTTGTTTGTGAAGAGAAAGTTGGATGCTGAAGATTTTGGACGAATTAATTATGCATTGATGGAAGTTGTTAAACAGAAAGATCTTATGAGTAATCAATGAAAGAAATTTTATTTTCAAAATTTCTTTCAAAGTGTGGAAGAAGAGCCGAAACCATTCATTACTGGGAGATTTTGGCCAGGTTCTAAGAGGTGATTTAGATAAAAAAATATTAGATTATTTTTTACGGTATAATTTTATGATACAGGTAAAGGATAGAAAAGAGAGTGAGTTTTATGGAAAAGCAGAAGGTAGCAATTTTAGGTCCTGGTTCTTGGGGAACGGCATTAGCACAGACATTGAATGATAATGGACATGAAGTGAGGATATGGGGGAATGTTTCTGAACAAATTGAGGAAATTAACACAAAACATACCAATAAAGGATACTTGCCAAAATTGGTGTTGGATGAAAAAATTCGTGCGTATCATGATTTGTCAGAAGCCATTGATGGAGTGGATGCAGCTCTTTTTGTTGTGCCAACTAAAGTAATGCGCATTGTTGCGAAACAATATGCAGAGGTAGTAAAAAATTCTTCAGTGGTAATTCATGCATCGAAAGGATTGGAACAAGAGACTCATCAATGTATTTCACAAATTTTAAAAGATGAGATTCCAGATTCTTTTCGAAAAGGAATTGTTGTTCTTTCAGGGCCTTCTCATGCGGAAGAAGTAGCGATTCGTGATATTACTACAATTACTGCTGCTTCTTCAAATGAAATCGCTGCAAACTATGTTAGAGATTTATTTACGAATCATTATTTTCGAATTTATACTAATCATGATGTTACAGGAGTAGAGACAGCTGGAGCATTAAAAAATATTATTGCTTTGGGTGCAGGAGCATTGCATGGATTAGGTTATGGAGATAATGCGAAAGCTGCAATTATTACGAGAGGATTGGCTGAAATTACCCGTTTAGGTGTTGCGATGGGTGCAGAACCGTTGACTTATATGGGACTTTCTGGAGTGGGAGATTTGATTGTTACTGCGACTTCACCTCATTCGAGAAATTGGAGAGCGGGAGATCGACTTGGACATGGAGAGAAGCTTTCAGATATTGAAAAAAGTATGGGTATGGTTATTGAAGGGGTTTGTACGACAATTGCTGCTTATGAACTTTCTAGGAATTTGAATGTAGAAATGCCGATTACAGAGGCTATTTATGAAGTACTTTATAACCAAGCAGATGTCAAAGAAGTGATTAAGAAGATCATGCTGCGAGATACTCGTCCAGAAAATGAGTATAAGAGTTTGTTGAATATGTAAGAATCTGCTTCACGATTAAAGATCGCTCACAGGAGAAACGTGTCAGAGTTTAGATAGTATGTGCCGAGAGGTTTACCATAGATAGAGTGTTAACAGATTCTAAGGAATGTGAAAAAATATTGAAATTATATTTACAGGTTGGGGTTGGAATTTTATAATGTATTTGTTGCTTCTTAAGCGAAACCAGGAACCTTTGTTTCGAGAAATTGTGAAGCGTGTAGTACAAAATTGCATATGCAATTTCTTGAAACAGCACTTTTTTGAAGATCTTATGTATTAGATTTTTATTTAGCCGGATTAGCTCAGTTGGTAGAGCAACGCACTCGTAACGCGTAGGTCACAGGTTCGAGTCCTGCATCCGGCATTTTGGTAGTAAAAGATTAGCAAGAGAAGATGTTATGCTCTTGTTTTAAGGATATAGCATTTTGGCAAAATGCTATAAAAATGGGTGGTTAATTGGAGTGTCTAAATATTAATTAAGAATCAAAAAAATAACAATGCATTTTATAGCTAAGTAGCTAAAAATGCATTGAATTAAATTTCTAAGAAAAATTAAGTTTGTTGAATACTGGCATTAATAGTCTTTTTGCAAAGTAATATAGCTA
>JAITQW010000047.1 GCA_031288715.1 Lactobacillales bacterium
GGCATTTCATCTTTATTCCTCCTAAATGTTTTGGGTTGGTGCTTTAAACATTTTATTAGAATTTTGATGATCTGTCTTTTTTTATTTTTCAGTGGACGGGTTTATGTTACAACTTGCCATCAAAATCAAGCCATAAATGAAATTTACTAGAATGAAATGCTTTTTTAAATAAGGTAACATTTTTTCTCCTGTTAATTAATAAATATTAATTTCAATAAAAGCAGCTAATACTAATAGAAGGAGCATTAAACTTAGTCTTACTAAAAGGCATAAAAAATCAAAATTGTCCTTTTCACCTTTAATTTTTTTAATTATAAAGTAAACAATGGTGGCCATTACTTTAAATGAAACAATGAAAGCTAGTAACTCAAAAATTCCATGAGGAACAATAATAAGTAATTCTAAAATTGGAACTACTTTATACAAAGTCAATACAATTGCAGAGATCATAAAAATATTTATGAAAAGAATAAGAAAAGACAAAGTACCAAACGTGAAGCCGCCTAAAATTATTGATAGCTGAATAAATAAGTTATGACATAGCAATTCCACAAACGATTGGTGCCCAAAACCATCTATTAAATTTTTATCAAACTTTTTTTCTAATAACCAAGCTGATAATATAGCGAAGAAAAAAATTCCCCCAAATAAGCTCTTTTCTATTTTTGAAAGTTTAAACGTTTTTAAAATAATTTTCCAAATAGTTTTGTACTTTTGAGGTTTCTTTTTCGTGAATTTCTTCAATTTTTAATCCTTCCTTAATTAAAATGACTTTTTTACAAAGATTAGCTACAAAATCCAAAATATGTGAGGAAAATAATACACAGCCGCCTTTTTTTGCAAAATCAAAAATTTTCTCTTGAAAAATTAAAGTTTGCTTTGGATCTAAACCTGTGAATGGTTCATCAATCATTAAAAATTCGGGTTGATGTAAAGTAGCAATGAGAAAATAAAATTTTTGCTTCAATCCTGTTGAAAGTGAATTAACAGAATCATTACGCTTCTCCCACAAATCAATATCTTGTAAAAGATTTTGTAAGTACTCCATTGTAAAATTTAAGTGACGTATGTTACAGATGAAGAAAAGATTTTCGTAAAGAGATAAATATTCATACAATTCAAAATTAGTTGGTAAGTAACTAATTTTATTTTTTCGGTCGTCAATAGTTATTTCTCGATCATCAATAAAAAAAGCTCCACTTTCGTTTTTTTCAAGACCAGCAATCAAATTTAGTAGTGTTGATTTGCCAGCACCATTTTCACCAACCAGACCAACAATTTCTCCTCTATTCAATTGAAAACTAAAATTTTTAATAGCAAAACCACTTTCTTTATAATTGAAATTTATCTTCTCCATTCTAAAACTATCCACGATAATCTGACTCCTTTAAACTAAAATGAGCTAATTTGATAAGAATAAAAATACTAATTACAATTAAAGAAGAGCCAATAGAAATTTTAGTAATCATAGAAATTGAGGCATCTAAAATTTTTAGCAAGACAAGGCTTGATAAACCACTAAAAATTCCCGGAATGATAAGAAACATTCTTCGAAATTTGATTGGTAATTTGCACACAATTTCTTGAAAAATAATGGGGCTGTAGAAAAATAAGCAGGATTCTCCCAAAGATAATAAGATGGAAAAATAAAGCAAAAAAAAGGTGCAATATTTATTAGACAGTTCTAAAAGACAAATAATTAATAAAAATAAAGTCGTAAAAACAATATAAATTTTTAATTTGCCTCTATATCTTTCTAGGATATAATCTCCTAAAAAACGCAAATTGCGCATTTTTTTATCACTTGTTTCTGTTAAAGGGAAAAAACAATAGTGATCAAAGATTAAAGTTTGAAAGAGTGTTGTTCCAAATAGACTTATATTTAAAAATTGAGATGGTGAGAGTTTACTATTCGCATTTAAATACATCCATATGATGTAAAGACCAAAGCCTGCGATAACTATAATTGCAAGTATTGCATTGACAATCGGCACATCCATTTCATATAAGCCTATTTTTAATTCCAGGATTAATTTTTGCAAAAAAAGAAAATTGTAATTTTTCAAATGCATGTATTTTTTAATTAAATTCACGGACATATGTAAAAAAGGAAGAACAAATAATATTAGAAAGACCATTTTAATATTATTTAAAGCCAATAGTATTCCGATAGATACTGCAAAGTAATCCAAATAATGATCGATACCCGATAAAAAATACATATTTTTTTTCTTTTTAATCAGATAATTAAGAAAGTAAATTCTTGCACTAATAAATAAAAACAGTAGAGTTAATAAAATAAAAATATTTGGAATAACATTCATTTTATAGATCAAACCAATAAGCAGCAACAATGTTCCTAAGAATTTATAAATATTAAATTTTAAATCAAATACTATCAATAATAAAATTTGAGAAACCCCAAGTATTTTTAGTGAATAAAATAGAAAGCTAGTATTAATTTTGTTAACACTAGCTCCTAAATTAACGACTAAAAAAGTAGCGCTATTCAATAAAAGGCACAACCACATGATTTTAGAAGGAATAAACCAAATAGTTAGCAAAAAAACAATTACAGGATTTAAGAAACAATTAAAAGTCAATTCTTCTATCAAAGGTAACAGGAAAAACTGATTCGCTTTTCTTATATCTTCTTTAAAAAAATATTTTAAAAGGATTTTAAAATCTGCAATCATCCCAATAATCATCCTTTACATTACAATGCCACGTTTTAAGCCATAACGCCTAATAAAAACACCAGCTGCAGCTCCAATACCGCCCAAACCCAATCCACCTAAAATAGCTATCACTCCTGCTGCATTTACTGCTGTTGACAAAAAAGTAACAGCCCATTGTGGAATCTGCGGGTAAGCGGCAACCAAATGTGACACATCAAGAGCGAGTATCTCGTGATTTATTGAAAATGAAACGATTACAATACTTAGCAAAGCACTAAGTCCTATCAAACGATTTTTACAAATTATTTTCATCTTTTTATAGCCTCCAAATCTGATAATAACCCTATTTCATAAATTACAAAAAAGATAACATATTTTCAAAAAAATTAACAGAAAATATCCTATTGAAATTGGTGTGATAATGTGTTCAACAGTTCATCATCATGCAGCAGGAGCTGTGGTGGCAGCCAAGGAATGGGGCGTAAAAGGGGGTTTAACAACCAAGATTCATCTTGCGGTAGATGCTCATGAAAATCCAATAAGAATTAAGATTACGGAAGGAACCACTGCTGATTGTAAGCAATTTCCTTAATTGGAGGATTTCCTGCGGGACATTTGTTGGCAGATCGTGCCTATGATACCAATAATATTCTAGAATTTGCGCAAGAAGCTGGCATAGAGATTGTGATTCTGCCGAAGAAGAATCGGAAAATTCAGCGAGAATATGATTAACATTTTTACAAATTTCGTCATTTGGTCGAGAATGCATTCCTAAAATTGAAGCAGTTTCGTGGGATTGCGACTCGCTGCGCTAAGACTGTCTCTTCCTTTCATGGAGCGGCTGTGCTTGCTGCTTTGGTGCAATTACTTCGGTTCACAACTTAAGTTGTGACAACATGATCTAAGAAATTTTTGGCAAACTTTTAAAGTTTCCGTTCTTTAAGAATTCCGTTTTTTAAGATATACACGCGATCCATGGCGGACAAAATTTTTTCATTATGCGTAATGATTATTAGTATTTTATTTTTTGAAAAAGTTAAAAGATTTTCAAAAATCTTTTTCTCTGATTGACGATCTAACCATTTTTCATACTCATCTAAAATTAGTATCTTTGCCTTCTTATTTAAAAAATCGACTCAAGTTTAATTTCTGATTTTCACCACCAGAAAGAGCCACTCCATGATTGGCAAATCTTCTCGTTATCATTGAAGCAATCCCTTCTTTTTGAGAGAAAATTTTTTGATGAAGTTGACTTAATTTTAAGACTTCTTTTACTCTTTGTTCATCCGTTTTTTCTTGCTTTTTCAAAAAAATATTTTCGGCAACCGTCAATGAATAATTTTCTTGATTTTGTAAAACAACCGCAAAATTAGTGCGAAAGTTTTCTAAATGATAATTTTCACTATCTATTCCATTGATAAATATTGTTTGATCAGGAGGTTCATATAAACGTAATAACAAATGAATCAACGTGGATTTTCCAGATCCGTTTTCTCCAACAATCGCAATTTTTTCGCCTTGTTTTACTTTCAACGAAAGATTGTTTAAAGCTTTTCTCTTTGAGTTCGCATAGGTAAAAGACAATTGTTTAATTTCTATTCCAAACGGCTGAGTTTTATCTAAAAATACTTTTGGTTCCGCAGGATCTTTTTTCGGTGCGTAAGAGTCTATTTCTTCAATAATCCTGAAATAGTTGGAACATTTATTCATGTTGCTAACGATTTCAGAATTTTGCTGCATTTGGCTTAAAAAGGAGAAAACGGATTGAGTCAAAGCTGAAAAAGTTCCCACAGAGATTCGTCCAAGCCAAGTAATATAAGCAATATACAAAGTAATCGAGCATTCAAAAAAAGCAAAAATTACTCCATCAAAATTTGAATAAATAAAAAGTTTTCACGAAAATTTGTGAATCACCTGAATGACTTTGCTGGCATTTTCATTCCATTTGTTGATAAAAAATTTCTCCGCTGAATAGACTCGAACGTTTTTCGCGCTATCATACTGATTCAAGAGATTAGCAAAATAACCTTTTTGCCGTTCAATCGGAATTATTTCTTTTTGTTATTTCAATTTTAATATGAACGAATTTAAACATCTATCTAATAGTTTCTATGAAATTTCTTCAAAAAGCCTGGATTATGATCCAAATGCGGATTTCTTGCTTTAAGTTACATTCATTTTAAATAAAGATTTTAATTTACCTAATATAAATTATAACTCTAATCCGTTCACACACCCAAATTTTGTCAAGCAATGTATTAAGTGTTGTCAATTAGACCTTACATGATTCACTATGCCATAAATCTATAGCTTTTTATTGATATAGTTAATTATCTTCGATTTTCTAGGTAGACCATCAGAATACTAATGTCTGCCGGATTAACTCCTGAAATTCGACTAGCCTGTGCAAGAGTTTCAGGACGAATTTTATTGAGTTTTTGCCTTGCTTCGGTAGCGAGTGAGTTGATTGCATCGTAATCTATGGTTTCAGGGATTCGTTTTTCTTCTAAGCGTTTTAATTTCGCAATTTTTTCGAGTGTTTTTTTAATATATCCTTCATATTTGACGGTAATTTCGATTTGCTCAATTTCTTTATCTGTTAATTCTTTCACAGGTTTTGGAATAAATTTTAATAAATCTTGATAGTTTATTTCTGTGCGTTTCAAAAATTGAATCGCACTGATAGCATCTTGTATTGGTTTGAATCCTAAAATACCAATTTTAGCATTTACTTCTTCAGTAGGCTTTAATTTGAGCGTGTTTAAACGTTTAAGTTCATTTTCAATCTTATTTTTTTTAATTTCAAAACGAAGCCAAGATTCATGATTTACAATTCCAAGTTTATACCCCATTTCAGTAAGTCTGAGATCTGCATTATCATGACGCAGAATTAATCGATATTCCGCGCGACTTGTCAGCAAGCGATAGGGTTCATTGGTGCCTTTGGTCACTAAATCATCAATCATTACTCCGATGTAGGCATCACTGCGTTTTAAGACAAATTTATCTTTTCCAAGAACTTGATTTGCTGCGTTAATTCCGGCAATTAATCCTTGTCCAGCAGCTTCTTCGTAACCAGAGGTTCCGTTGATTTGACCTGCTGTGTATAAACCTTTAATTAGTTTAGTTTCAAGAGTTGGTCGTAATTGATGGGGTTTAACGACATCGTATTCGATTGCATATCCTAGGCGCATTATTTCCACATTTTTTAAACCTGCAATTGATTGAAGAATTTCTAGTTGAACATCTTCTGGCAGTGAAGTAGAAAGGCCTTGCACGTAAATCTCTTCTGTTGTTCTTCCTTCAGGTTCTAGGAACAATTGGTGGCGTTCTTTGTCGGCAAATCGAACAATCTTGTCTTCGATAGAAGGACAGTAACGTGCGCCCACTCCTTCAACTATTCCCGTGAACATGGGTGCGCGGTGTAAATTTTCTTGAATAATGGTGTGAGTATCAGAGTTGGTGTATGTGAGCCAACATGGGGTTTGTTTTTGTAGATAATCTTCTTTTTTCGATGAGAAACTAAAATGATTGGGGATTTTGTCTCCAGGTTGAATTTCAGTTTCAGAATAATTAATGCTTTGTGATTTTATTCGGGGTGGAGTTCCTGTTTTAAAGCGAGCAATCTCAAATCCTAACTTTTTCAGGTGATTAGCTAAATCAACGGAAGCCAGTGAATTATTTGGACCTGAAGAGTATTTCAACTCACCAATAATTACTTCTCCGCGCAAGGCAGTTCCTGTGGTAAGAACAACAGATTTAGCGTGATACTGAGCACCTGTTGATGTTTCTACTCCACAAATTTGTCCATCTTTTACAAGTAAATTTTTAACGATTCCTTGGCGTAGAGTGAGCTTCTCCTCTTTTTCAAGGGTGTGTTTCATCATAGTGTGGTAAGCATGTTTATCTGCTTGAGCACGCAAAGCCCGAACTGCAGGACCTTTCCCAGTGTTTAGCATGCGCATTTGGATGTAGGTTTGATCGATGTTTCGTCCCATTTCTCCACCGAGAGCATCAATTTCACGAACAACTACTCCTTTGGCAGGTCCTCCGATGGATGGATTGCACGGCATAAAGGCTACCATATCAAGATTGATAGTGAGCAATAGTGCTTTGCAGCCCATTCGAGCGGAAACAAGTGCAGCTTCGCAACCCGCGTGTCCTGCACCTACAATAATGACGTCAAATGTTTTTGCTTTATAAGGAGTGACCATGTTGTTTTCCTTTCACTTTTTTGGAGGGTATTTATTTTCAATAAAAAAGTGCGATCTCTACATTCATAAGTCGATTCATTTAAAAATGAGAAAAGCACTTTCACTGCTTAATTTTGTATGTTTTTTTCTGTAAAAATTTTAACATGAGGTGAGCAGGTTTTTCAAGATCTATTTCATCTAAATCTGTGTCTACTTTCATGAAATTTTTGTCTCTATCAGTCTTGTAAATATTGATACATCTCATTTTCTTTTTCATTTTTTCACTGCATTTTCATTAAAATTTATACTTGCAATTTTGAAAAAACGTTTGCAATCCACATTTCATTGTGATAGCGTTTGCATGTATAGGTGTTGACAGATTTTATGGAGGAGGAGCTAGCTTGGAAGCAGGAAGCAGGAAGCAGGAAGCAGGAAGCAGGAAGCAGGAAGCAGGAAGCAGGAAGCAGCGAAGTGCGTAAGTCGTATTAGGCAAATTTTTTGCCTAGCAAGTTTGTCTGACTCGCGAGAGGTAGCTAATTTGGTGGGTTATTTGAGCTGCCGTTGGCGATGGGGTGAACAAGAAAAAACATCTACATATCAAAAATATCAAATTTTTCGTTCGAGATTTTATGCGATTTCACCGTAGCCTTTCAATTTGACACGATGTTCATATTGAAAGGAGGTGGGTCCGACATGAGAAGATTTCAGTATTTAGCGTCCTGGTGAGGCGTTCGAGCGACTATTGTATTACAAGTAAATAAGGAAGTGGCTGCGTTGATCAACAGGTTTTTAAATACTTTTACTTGATAATTATTTAAAAAATAAAATTTATAAAAATGAGAGGATGTTATCAATGTCAAAAAATGATTTCAATACATTGTTAATACGTTCGGTGATTGCTTGTTCTTCAAAAATGGCAGAACGAATTATTGATTATATGGATTGGATTTCTTGTGCCTCACTTTTGTTTTCACTTACAGGAATCGGAGCAACTGCTAGTGCAGCTGTTTGGACTTATCGCGCGACCATTTTAGGAATGACTAGGATGGGAAGAAGAGCGGCAGCGAAAGCGTTATAATCAAAAAGTTATTCTAAAAATTCATTTTTTGATCTAAATAAGAGATAAAGTTCTATAGTAAAAAATTTCCGTTTTTTTACTATAGAACTTATAGATAAAAATAGAAAGGATTTAACGTGAAAAAATATTGTAATTTATTTTTATTCTTAGCAGTGCTTTTTTTTCTTGTTTTTCATACTCATCAGATGACGCGAATGTCTGGAATTCTTACTTCTTTTCATCAATATTCCTTTGCAAAATTAATCGATGAACGATCAATTTTTATACTGATGATTGTGATTCAAATTATTATCGTATCCGTCAGTCTTTTGATTCAGAGTTTGCTGATTTCAATGCTTGTTTGTCTGATTATCAAAAAGACGCTCTCACTTTTTCTTGCTATTCGGTTTGCTTTGATTGGAAATTTAGGAAATCTTTTGTTTAATTATTTTCTCTTTTCTTTTTTTCGTTCAATTTCTTTTCAAGCAGCATTAAAAATCAGTTCCTTTCCAATTTCTTGGCTCTTGGTTAGCATTTTTCTGTTTTTTCATTTAAGAAAACAAGAAACTCAATTGATCAGAAAAATTCTTGTTTGTTTTTCAATCATTTTGACAGGATTCGTTTTTACAGGTTTTCATTTGTGGACCATTCGGAGGGTATAAGATGAAAAGGAATCAGGAAAAAAAGTACAAAAGACTTCTCCTCAGTTTGTTTATTTTTTTATTGATTTTGTTACCTTATCAAATTCTTCATTTTATTAGTCAATTGATTCGCTGGTTGGAAAGGTGATCAAAAATGAATCTTTGGAAAGCGAAAGTGATTCAACAAAAAAGAAGAGAAAAATATTTTTTGCAAAAGCGCCTTCATTTTTTATTGAGATTATTTAGTGAAAAAGATCGATCCTTTCTTATATCTGGAATTTATTTTTCTGCACAGATTTTGCAATTGTTTTCACCCTTGTTTTTAGGTGGTATGTTGCTGATTTTAAATTTTTTGAAATTTCCAATGATATTTTTGATTTTGGGTTCTGCATTTGTTTTTTCTTGGAATAATCATCAACTGATTAGTGAACAAATTCATTTACAAGAAATTGATTTTCTTTTCGGCAATTTTTTTCCTCGTCAAAGGAAACGAGATCGATTGACTAAATTGATTCTTCCTTTCTTACTCCAAACGACTCTTTTTAATCGAAGTGTTTTTCTTGGTTGTTGGCTATTTATTGGGATTCAAATGCGACAATGGTTTCTTCCTGTTTTAATCTTTTTCGTTTGTTTGATTGAATTTTTTCTAGAATTGCTTTTTTGGACAAAACAAAATGTTTACATCAAAGCAATTTGTTTCAATCAGTTTAAATTTTTGAAAAAGAGAGGCATTTCATACTCCGATACCCCATCCTTTTCTTTGATTGTTCGAGGATTGATTCGGTCATTACAATTGTTTGATCGTTTTATTTTTCGTTTAATTCTTATTTTGTTTCTTGTTTTCGTTGTTTTCTTTTCATTTTTCAAACAGGAAATGACTTCTCATGCGGCGATTTTTTTGTTTTACTATTGTTCCTTTCTTCCAACCATTCTTATGGTGTTGATCAAGAAAATGAATGATTCAACCCTTTTTTTTGACTCCTCCGAAATTACCAATTATTACTATATGAAGCGATTTCAAAAACGAAATTACTTGATTGATCATTTTACACTTGCTCTTTTTCGACGAATGTTTTCGATCGTGATTCTTTTGTTGCTCCCGATTTATTTTTTTCAGTCCTTTTTCGTTGCTGTTGGTAATAGTTTTCTATGTTTGGTAGGGTTCTTTTTTCTTCTTCGACTGAATTTTATTCAGAAAACAGCGACGGTTAATCAGTCGATCGAAGATTTTCAACAAGATTCTTATCAATTTTTATCTGCAATGCTTGAAGATTTTTTCATCATTGGAAGTGAAACATGGCTTTGTAGTCTTATTCTTTTATATTCAATTAAATATCATCTTTCTTGGATTTTATCTTTTTTTCCAGTAATCTATTTTATTTTTATTATTTTTTATGTACTTGTGAGAGGATGGGTTATTTGTGCTTCAAATTCAGCAGATAATTAAAAAATATGAAAATGCTTCATACAATGTATTAAATCTTTCCAATTTTTCGATTCAGTCTGGAGAAATGATTCAGTTAATGGGGGTGAATGGAGTTGGGAAGACGACTTTTTTATCCGTTCTTGCAGGTCTAAGTCATTTTGAAGGTGAAATTATTCTGGATGGCTTTTCGATTAGAAAAGATTATCAGCGCTATCTTTCTAAAATTTCTTATGTTGGTAATCAATTCTTCCTTTATGATTTTTTGACAGGAGAAGAAATGATTCAATTAGTTCAAGAAATGGCTTCCATTGGTTCAATCATTGATGAAGACTTACTATTTTTTATTTCTGACTCTGGACTATCAGGTTATTTACATCTTTACACGAAAGAAATGTCCTTAGGAACAAAGCAGAAATTGAGTATTTTTCTGGCTTTGTTGATTTCTCCAAAACTTTTCTTGATGGATGAGCCCTTTGTGAATTTAGATGAACCCTCTAAAGAAGCTTTGAAAAAGTTGTTAAAATCTCGTTCAAAGACAGGAATGATGACGATCTATGCGACGCATTCAAAGGAAGAAAATTTTAATGATCTAGCAGATAAAACTGCTTATCTGCTTCCTCATTTGCAGAAAGGGGCTGATTTGATATGGCCATGAAAATGAAATGGATAGAAAATCCGTTAAAAAAGCTTTTTATTCTAATGCTAATAGTTGGTATTTTTTCCTTTTTCTTGGGTTATTTTTTCTCAAATCCCATTTTTGCTCAACCAAACTGTTCATTAAATTTTTGGACGATTTTAGCTACAAATTCAATCATTCATCTGAAACTTCTTCTTTTTTCTTTTTTAACTCTTGGAATCTATTCTTTTTCGTTTCTTTTTACTCAGTTTTTTTTGGTTGGCATTTTTGTTGGCGGAATCACCGAAGCTAGACATAGTTTGCTTTCGGCACTTTCGTATTTTTGGATTCATGGGATTTTTGAACTTTCTGCTGCAATTTTAACCTCTATTATTGCGCCATTTGTGTGTTGTTCACTTTTTTTATTAATTTATAAGAAAGAGATAAGTCAAAAAAAGTTGCTGAAAATAGGAAAGCAAACGGTTTATCTTTTGTTGATTTCTTTTTTTCTTGTTCTGTTTTCAGCATTTTTAGAAACTTTTATTGCTCCGAAATGTGTTATCTTTATTTAATGGAAGATTTATAGAAACGTTAAAAATTAATAATTATTTTTGTCTGGAGATTATTCTTTTTGATTCGATAATTTTGCAAAGACGTTTGCAATCCATATTTCATTGTGGTAGCGTTTACATGTATAGGTGTTGACAGATTTTACGGAGGAGGGTTAGCTTGGAAGCAGGAAGCAGGAAGCAGGAAGCAGGAAGCAGGAAGCAGCGAAGTGCGTAAGTCGTATTAGGCGATTTTTTTGCCTAGCAAGTTTGTCTGACTCGCAAGGGGTAGCTAATTTGGTGGGTTCTTTGAGTTGTCGTTGGCGATGGGATGAACGAAAAAAACATCTACATATCAATGTCAAAAATATCAAATTTTTCGTTCAAGGTTTCATGCAATTTCACCGTAGCTTTTCAATTTGACACAATGTTCAGATTGAAAGGAGGTGGTCCGACATGAGACGGTTTCAGTACTTAGCGTCCTGCGAGGCGTTAGAGCGATTCTTGTATTATGAGTCAGTTTGAAGACGATTGCAGAAAAAATTTCGATATTACTTAAAGGAGAGGAGCTATTAAAATGAAAAAAATTAAGAAAATTTCAGCAGCGGTATTATCTTCAACTATGCTGGTAGTAAGTGGTGCTGTAGCATTGGCAGTGACGACTAATGTTGATGGTGGAACATGGGATCGTGGTGTAGATCGAAGAACGCCATTTCATTGGGTTGTTTGGTCTAATTATCATCATTCAGGCAGACGTCATCGTACGTGGGTAACGAATGGGCGAGGAGATCAAAAATATTCTAATTGGGCTGATCCTAATCAATGGGCAAAAGTTTCGATGGGGGCAACATTAGGCACATGCGAAGCGCACTATACATTTGGTTAAATTAAAAAATAAATATTGCTCAAAAAGTCAGTTTCTCTGGCTTTTTGAGTGTACTTACAAGGAAAGTAGGTTGCATAGAATGAAACGAGTCATTTGTGTATTGTTAATTTTTGAGTTTTGTTTATTTGCTTTTACTAGTAGTTTTGTTTCTAAAGAATTTGCCCAGTTTTGCGCAACAAAGTTAGGCGGTTTCAATGTTGCAATCTCGGATGATCCGAGTTCAACCATTTCTCAAAAAGAAAAAATTGCCGGGCTAAATCTTTTAGCAAAAGAATACAATTTTAGAATTTTAAATACAATTTATAAATCAAACAAAGAAAAACATTTTTATACGAATGATTTAAGCATGGATGGTTGGCTTTCAAGTACGAAATTTAACAAGGTTTCTGGAACAAAATACCTATCAAATGAATCTGCTTCATCCAAAAAGAAAGTTGATAATCTTCGTTGGTTTACTAACCAAGAAACGATTCGTTTGTACTCGTTAGATGGACGGTACGAAATGGGATTAAATGGTGATTACCAAATTTTTACTTCCAACCGAAAAAAGCTTAAATCTTTTTGTAAAAAATTAGAAAATCGTTATCATTTAATCGCAATTCCAACTGGCACTCATGCTGGCAAGTGGCAACTTTTAATCCAATTACTTGGCCTTCCTATTGCTGAATTTGTTTTATTGTCATTATTTTTGATTACTAGTTATTGTTTTTTATTTTACTTGATCTGCCAATCCAAACGGCAATCTCTTCAAATTCTGTACGGTTACACCCGAAAACAACAGCTTTTTGAAGCATTGAACGTATTTTTGAAAACGATCAGTATGGGTTTTGGATTTTCTGTTCTCTACCTGATTATCGAAGGAGTTTTTCATCAATTACCACTTCGCCTCATTGGCTATGGATTGTTTGGAATTATTGTAATGAGCGTTGTTATACTTACTGTACTCTTTTTGCTTTGTCTTCTTTGGATATATCACATGAATCGCATAAATACGCTGAATAATTATATCAAAGAAAAAAGTGTTGCAAAGCCATTTTTGATAGTCAGTAAAGTATTTGTCTTAATTTTTTTAATGATATTTCCATATACTCTTTCAGGGGTTGTTTCAAGCGCTAATTATGCGTATCAAAATTTTTTAGCTAACCAAGTTTGGCAGCAAGCAGAAAATGTTTATCGCCCTGCAGTTGCAACAATTGGTATTGATTCTAAAAATTATAAAAAAAATGAAGAGCTTTTCCGCAATTTTTATCGACATAATTACGATCGACTTGCATTGATTTCTTCAAATAATTATGGCGAGATGGGCGGCGGCTTTAGTAATAAAAAACTTTATCAAATGAATACGCATGGCCAAATTGAAGAAGTGACAAGTCCAAGTGGGCGTTGTTTGCGAATAAATACTACCTATCTGCAATGGAATCCAATCGTAGATGAATGCGGCGAAAAAATTACAAAGAATCGTATTGATTTTGCAGAAAACTCTTATACAGCACTTGTTCCGCAAAAATTGAAGAAATACTCAGACAAAATCAAACAAGAATTGGTTAAGGATTATCAATCTCAGTGTGATAAGAAAGGAGAAATTCCAAAGCTCCATTTGATTTTTGTAAAAAATTATCAACACTATTTTACTTACGATTCTTCTATATCTAGCCAAACAAAAAATAAAGTGATGGACCCTCTAGTGATTGTTGATATTGGGAATACTTACTGTAATTATGGAGCCTTTATGACTAGTTCGATTTTTTTCCGAGCAAAAGAGGGAGTTGAAGGAGCATATGCGCAGATTACTCCAACTTTAAAGCAGGAGAAATTGTTGGATTTTATTCCAGCGGTTCGTTCAGTTTATGATGAACGCGCAAAAGAAATTCAGTTTGTTCGTCAACAAATGTTTATTTTCTATTTTTTCACAGCTCTTTCAGTGGTAATCCTAATCTTTTGCATTTATTGCTTTAATCGTTCGTTATATGAAAAGAATCAGAAGCGAATTCGACTGAAATTTTTATCAGGCTATCCGTTATCTAGGATATTTCAGGATGAATTTTTGTTGTGGATGCTTTTAGATACAATGATCTTTATCGGTGCAACAGCGGTGTTTGCGCGTGCGTATTTTTGGTTGTCTGTGTTGGGGATGATTTTAATGGAGATGAGTTTATTTTACTTAATGATAAGAAAAAAAGGAGTTGTGCGATGATTGAGCTTAAGGGAATTACGAAAAAATTTGCTGGTGAGTTGGTTTTTGAGAATTTTGATTTAACAGTGGCAGAGGGTGATTTTTTGTGTTTGGCAGGACCTTCTGGTGTAGGGAAAACCACAATGCTAAATGTGATGAGTTTGATTGAGCGTCCAACCGAAGGAAAAGTAAAAATCGACGGAATTAGTAAATGGTCTTCTTCAGTGATTCAAAAATTGCGGCGCGAAAAGATTGGTTATGTGTTTCAAAATTATGGATTGATCGAAAATGATAATGTGGAGCAGAATTTATTATTGACGAGTAAGTTTGCGCCTTTTAAAAAGTCTAAGCGGCAGTATGTATTTGTTCAGGCATTGATTGAAGTGGGGTTAGATGAGTCTTATTTGAGGCGGAAAATTTACAGTTTGAGTGGTGGCGAGCAGCAGCGAGTGGCGTTGGCACGGTTGTTGATTACGCGTCCGAAGTATATTTTTGCTGATGAGCTGACGGGAAATTTAGATGCGGACAATCGCGAGGTGGTCTTTGGCTTGTTGGAACGGTTTGTGCAGCAGGGGCATACTGTGGTATATGTATCACATGATGCGGCGTTAATCGAGCGAGGGAAGCGCGTGGTGAGGCTAGAGAAGGGATGAAAATGGAATTCTAAGCCACATATGCTTCATTGGCCGAAAGATAGCTCAAGAGCCTTCGTGGATAATTATTGACCCAATCTTCATAAGCTTGAAGTTGTTCTTCGCTTAAATCACTTAAATCAG
>JAITQW010000049.1 GCA_031288715.1 Lactobacillales bacterium
GAACCAATCCGCATAGAGTTGTTTATGTGGGTGAGTCAACTGAGGGCATATTGTTAATTGAGACAAATAAAAGAAATAAAGTTAAGATTGTCCAAGAAGATTATCCAATTGGTGATAGAACTTCAAATGGATCGTTTGTGATCGATGGAAAAAATGAAATCGTGGAGAGTGTGAGGAGATCTAATGATAGCTTAAGTTCTTAAATGATCAGATAATGCATGTAGAATTCGCTATTAAGCATATAGCAATGTTTTTTGTGAACGATTTTTAATCGTGAAACAAACTCTTAGAGAAAGGTGAATGGTATGAACCCACCATTTCGTATTACCAATTATATGTTAAACCGGATTGTAGAGATTTCTCAGCTGATTGGAGAGTTGCAGTTTCAATTGGAAAGGAACCTTCGTTTAAGAAAAGAGAATCGTATTAGATCGATTCATTCCTCTTTAGCAATCGAGAATAATACGCTTACCTTGGAACAAGTCACTGATATTATTGATGGTAAATGTGTACTTGGGGATCCGAAAGAGATTCAAGCAGTGAAGAATGCCTATGATGTTTACGAAGAAATTTTAAAACTTAATCCGTACAGTGTTGATGATTTTCTAAAAGCTCATGGCTATTTAATGAAAGATTTAGTAATGTTGTCTGGAAAGTTTAGAACTGAAGATGTAGGTATATTTGATGGTGATGGAAATATTGTTCACGTGGGAGCAAGACCACAGTTTGTTTCAAATCTTGTTAAAGAGTTGTTTGATTGGGCGAAAAGAGATGATGTACCGGTGTTGATAAAAAGTTGTATTATGCATTATGAAATTGAAGCAATTCATCCATTTGAAGATGGTAATGGACGTATGGGAAGACTTTGGCAAAGTGTCTTGTTAAGCCAATGGGAATTAATTTTTTCATGGATTCCAATTGAAACAATTGTTTATGATCATCAAAAAGGATATTACGATGTTTTGGCTGAAGCAGATAAAGAGAATGATTCAACAAAATTTATTGAATTTATGCTTGATGTGATTGTTGAAACCTTGAAAGTTTTTCCAAAGGTGAAAATGAGCGATAAAATGAGCGATAAAATGAGCGATAAAGAGCAAAGGATTTTTACGATTTTGTTGGATTATTTAAGTAATCATGCTGAAATTAGTAGTAAAGATGCACAACTGATATTTAATAAATCATCAGCGACAGTTAGGCGCTATTTTGCTAAGTTTATTGAATTAGGTTTGGTTGAGTTTAGCGGTGAGAAAAAAATGCGGAGATATAGATTGAAGAAATGAGATAGTCAATCACTTGGCAAAGCAATGAACTTTTATTTATTTCATAAATTAAAGTTCATGGTGTATTTTATGTTTGAAGAGGAATGGTGAAGTAAATTATAAATACTATATTTGGGATGTTGGTGGAACTTTATTTGACACGTTAAAGGCATTAGTAAAGGCGTTTGGAAATAATGAGGCAAAAATAGAAGTAAAAGTAAGTTGAATTTTTAAAGAAAAGGCATGCTCTAATTTTGAACATCGATATAATATTAACTGTTGTGCTGATTGCACAAAAATCAATCATTTCATTTTGGAAAATTAAGTTTTCATTCTTTTTTACAGGTGTTATACTTTAATTGAAAGTAATAAATAGGTAATATATAAGTATGTATATTTTGTCTGATTTTTCAATTTGTATATGAATTTGTGCTTTTTTGTTTGAAAGAAAGAGAGAGGATACGGTTATGGTATCGATGAAAGAAAAATTGAAAAATAGTCCGATTTTCCAAGAAGCATGGAAGGGATTTAAAGCTGGGAAATGGTCGAATTCAATAAATACACGTGATTTTATTCAAAATAATTATTTAGAATATCAAGGGGATCATTCATTTTTAGAGAAAGCATCAGATTCTACAGATAAATTGTGGGTGAAGCTTCAAGAGTTATTTGAGGTCGAACATCAAAAGGGTGGCGTTTATGATATGGACAATGATGTTCCATCGACGCTAACTTCACATGGCCCTGGATATCTGATTAAGGAAGAGGAGAAGATTGTTGGTTTACAGACGAATGAACCTTTAAAACAAGCATTTATGCCCTTTGGTGGGATTCGGATGGCCGAGAGTGCACTTGAATCTAACGGATATGAAACAGATGCGGAAATGGATAAAATTTTTACTCAATGGCGTAAGACGCATAATCAAGGCGTATTTGATGCGTATACTCCGGAAATGCGTGCAGCTCGTAAAAATAAGATTATCACTGGATTGCCAGATGCGTATGGCCGTGGACGTATTATTGGAGATTATCGCCGTATTGCATTGTACGGAATTGATTATTTAATGGAAGAAAAGTTCAAAGATCATTCTAATACAGGAAATGGAACGATGACAGATGATGTGATTCGTTTGCGTGAAGAAATTTCTGAGCAGTATCGTGCATTGGGTGATTTGAAGAAAATGGCGTCATCCTATGGTTTTGATATTTCTGGACCCGCAAAAACAGCACAAGAAGCGGTTCAATGGTTATACTTTGGATATTTAGGAGCAATTAAATCCCAAAATGGGGCGGCAATGTCCATTGGACGGATTTCTGCCTTCTTAGATATCTACATTCAGCGTGATTTAGAAAGTGGTGTGATCAATGAATTTGAAGCGCAAGAATTGATTGATCATTTGATTATGAAACTTCGTATGGTGAAGTTTGCTAGAACGCCAGAATACAATCAATTATTCTCTGGATATCCAATTTGGGCGACACTTTCAGTTGCTGGTATGGGAGTTGATGGTCGTTCGCTAGTAACGAAGACAGATTTTCGTATTTTACACACATTAACAAATATGGGACCTTCACCAGAACCAAATCTAACCGTATTGTACAGTTCTCGATTGCCAGAAGGATTCCGTACGTATGCAGCAAAAATTGCGAAAGAATCTTCTTCAATTCAGTTTGAAAATGATGATCTATTGCGTCAATATTGGGGATCAGATGATTGTGCAATTGCTTGTTGTGTGTCAGCAACGGTGGTTGGTAAAGATATGCAATTCTTTGGTGCACGTGCAAACTTAGCAAAAGCAGTGTTATATGCGATTAATGGTGGAGTTGATGAGAAAACACGAATGCAAGTGGGTCCGAAATTTCGTCCGATTGATGGAGATAAATTAGATTTCGAAGAATTTATCGACCGTTACAAAGATATTTTGGATTGGTTGGCAGAATTGTATGTAAATACGTTAAATGTAATTCACTATATGCATGATAAGTATAGTTACGAAGCTGCTCAATTAGCTTTGATGGATTCTAACTTGAAACGTACGTTTGCTACAGGAGTTGCTGGAATTTCTCATGCTACGGATTCAATTATGGCAATTAAACACGGAAATGTGAAAATAATTCGTGATGAAACTGGATTTGCTGTGGATTACGTTCCGCAAAATGAATTTCCAACTTATGGGAACGACAGTGAAGAAGCAGATGCGATGGCAAACTGGATTTTAAAGTATTTTATGACGCAAATTCGTCGTCAACATACGTATCGTAATTCTACACCAACGACTTCTCTTCTTACGATTACTTCAAATGTCGTTTATGGAAAAGCTACTGGTAATTTACCTGATGGTCGTCGTGCGGGCAAACCTTTAGCTCCAGGTGCAAACCCTTCTTATCAAGATGGAAAATTTTTGGGTGAGAAGAATGGATTGCTAGCGTCACTTAATTCTACAGCTCGTTTAAACTATGGAAATGCGCAGGATGGAATTTCTAACACACAAACGATTAATCCAAATGGTCTTGGGAAAGATGATGATTCAAGGATTAATAACTTGAAAAGTGTGTTAGATGGATATTTTGATAAAGGTGGGTACCATATGAATGTAAATGTCTTTACAAATGATTTGTTGAAAGATGCTCAAGATCATTCTGAAAAATATCCTAACTTGACGATTCGTGTTTCTGGATATGCAGTTAAGTTCCGTGATTTGACAAGGGAACAGCAAGATGATGTTATGATGCGTACGGCGCACGGTAGTTTGTAAAATTTTGGTTACAATTTCATGGTGGTAGCAATGTCTTCTCACTTTTTAAGTATTGCCAAAAAGTTTTGCACTTAAGGTTTTAAGACTTTAATTCTTGCTGAAAGGGGACGAGTGAGATTACAGATTCATGGAGTACCTTTCTCAGCAAGAATTGATTTCAAAAAGAGAAATTTAAAAGTGATTCAATAGGCATTGATTAACATGTTAAAAACGGTATTATTATCAACCATTGATCGATTTCTTAAGAAGGAAAAAAATTGAGGAGCCATCTCAAAAGTTATTTACCATTACTCCACGATATTATTTTTGAAATATAATTTAAACGATTCAAATAATCAGTCTTTGTATTTACAATATGCAAGACATATATTTGCTTTGGAAGTGCTACATAAAAAATTAAGTGCTTTTTATCTATGATATACATTCTTAGAGTATGTTTTTTGGTGAGTTGTCTACCTATTCGTTCATCAAAGTTAATTCCAAGCTCTGGGGCTGTTTTTAAAAACTGCAAGTCATTCATAATTTTGCTTGCTAATTCCTGAGCTGATTGCTTGCTAAAAAGTTTTTCCTCAATGTGTGTTTTAATTTCTTTTAGCTCTTGCACAAATTTCTCTGAAAATCTAAATTCCAAACTGTTCTCCCACTTCCGACTCAGAAAAAGAGTTTCCTTTTTTCATTTCTTTTTTCATGATATACTTGTGCTTAAAGAAAGCAACGAGCAAGACTTGGGCTTTTTTATTTTGCAAAAAAATGGAGGCTGTCAGTCATGGTAGAGAGTTTTGAAAAAGAGTGGTATGCGTTACAGACGTATTCGGGATATGAAGGGAAAGTTAAGCATGATTTAGAATCTCGTACTCAAAGTATTTCTGGAATGGAGAATTATATTTTTAGAGTAGTAATTCCGTCAGAGAAAAAAATGATTGAGAAAGATGGGAAAATGAAAGAGGAAGAGCAGTACATTTTTCCAGGATACGTATTGGTAGAAATGATAATGACGGATGAGGCGTGGTTTGTTGTTCGTAACACACCAAATGTAACAGGATTTGTTGGTTCACATGGAGCAGGGACTAAACCAGCTCCTTTGCTTCCGGAGGAAGTTAATTCTATATTGAAGTCCATGGGTCAATTTGTGCGTGTATATGAATTAGAAGTTGAAGTGGGAGACATGGTTGAAATTATTGATGGAGCTTTTTCAAATATGTCAGGGAAAGTCACAGAAGTAAACCAGGAAGAAGAAAAATTGAAAGTGGAAATTGAAATGTTTGGTCGTGAAATGGCAGTAGAGTTAGATTTCCCTCAAGTGGATACAATATAGATTTTAAGTAGGATTCCCTCTAATTTCCAAAAATTACGAACTACCTTAATGATTGACAAACGTTTCTCCTGTGAGTGATTTTTAATCGCGAGATGCCGAAATGCGAGAAGCGTGACAGAGTATAGGTAGGATGTACTTTTGGTTCATCTGTAAAGATATCGTGAACAGACTCTTACGTGGCTAATTACCTAAAAAGATTTTTACAAATTTATGAATGATTTTCAAAGTAGGTAAGTTTAAAGTTAATGAAATTGTATTGAGAAAATAAAGAAAATGTATGTTTCAATTTTTTTATGAGGCTAACATATATGGATGGAAGCCTCATAAATATTGACACATACCAAAGTAAATTGGAGTTGGCATGGCAGAATTTTCTTCTAGAACTGAAAAAGCAATGCGAAACGTAGTAATGAGTGGTATTACTCAAATTTTTATTATTACCACTCGTTTTATCATCCAGACTATTTTTATACGCAAGCTCGGTAAGGATTATACGGGTATTAATGGACTTTTCAACAATGTCATTTTGGTTTTAAACCTTTCAGAGTTAGGGGTAGGAAGTGCCATTGTTTTTTCACTTTATCAAGCATTGCACGAGAGAAGTGTTGAGAAGATTTCTGGTCTGATGAATTTTTATCGCAAAGTTTATCATGTAATTGGTGGAGTTATTGCACTCGTTGGTTTATTAATCATTCCATTTTTGCCATACATGATTAAAGGTAAATCTGTGCCGCATACTATGATTATTTACTTATTGTTTCTATTTAACACAGTAATGAGTTACTTTTTCTCGTTTAAGCGCATGTTACTAACTGCAGATCAGAGAGAGTATCTTAATCAAGTTAATTTACTTTTATTTACGGCTATCCAAATTATGTTTCAGTTTATTGCACTCTTGGTATTTAAAGCATATATTGCGTATTTGCTAATTTTTATCTTTTTTCAAGTATTGTCTAATTTGGTGATTTCACAGAAAGTTGATCAATTGTATCCTTTTTTAAAGGAAAATCGGCATGCGAAAATTAGCCAAGGAGAATTTTTAGTTATTAAGCGCAATACCAAAGAGTTAATGGGTGACAAGTTGAGCGAAGTTGTGATTATCGGGACAGACAATATTTTGTTGAGTGCGATGATAGGACTTAATGCTATAGGAATTTTTTCTAGTTATGAATTAATTGTGAATGCGTTAGCAAAACTTTTTAACATGGTTATTGGTGGGGCTTCGGCTAGCGTGGGAAATCTAGCTCATGCGATTAAAGATAAGAAAAAGGTGGAGCAAAATTTTTTTTATCATTCTGGAATATCTTTTATGGTGGCACTTTTTACCTTTACTTGTTTGTTAAATTTGTTGCAGCCATTTATTTTGCTTTGGGCAGGAGAAGGTTATCTAGTTTCTTCGTTTACAATTTGGTTAATTGTGTTTAATTTGGCATTGCAAATTATGAGAAATACGCCAGCTGCTTTTTTCTCCGCACTTGGGACGTATCAGTATATGGGGAGAAAATCTTTCATTGAATCGTTGTTAAACTTAATTTTTTCTGCAACGTTATTAGCAAAAACAGATTTGGGTATTGGTGCTGTGGTGCTTGGAACAATTTTGGCAAATATTTTAGTTAATTCTTGGTGGGAACCGTATCAGTTATATCGTTTGTATTTTAAAGAAGGTTATGTAAAATATTTAGTTTGTTATTATGTTCGCGTTCTTCTATTGTTGGGAACAGGGGGCATTAGTTGGTGGTTGCTGAATTGTTGGACGCTACATAATTTAATTGTAAGGCTCTTCGTTTCATTCATTATTTCGATTCTATTTGCGAGCATGACTGCTTTTTTAAGTTCTTATCGGGAAATGAAATTCGTATTTGAAAATTTGCTTAAATTTAGGAGGAAATTTTAGATGTTCCATCAATATTTTGGTATTAATGCACTATTTAAAATTGTTGTTCACTTACTTTTTATCTATTTTTCTTTTTGGGCTCTGCAGTCTTTAAATTTGGAAACTTTTTTTCGTCGAAAAACAGGAGAAGAACAAAGAATTCGTGCCGTATTTTTGCTATTGGCAATTGCAATAGGATATAATGCTAGTTCATTTTTTCTGGAATTTTTATTGTTGTCTAAAAATATTTTTGTAAGAATTTGAGTCTCTTACAAAATAAAAGGCACTTTTTTCTTGTTCTCTTTTTAAATTTTTGCGTTTAATAAAATTTCATTTAACAATTGATTATAGCTAGGATATTCCTATAAATATATTTCATGGTATAAGCATCTATTTTATAATGAAGAGCAATTTGGTAGAGAGTAACAGACTCTAAAAGGAATTTTAAGTGCTTATTTTTTTTATTTTAAAAGTTGTTTTGATATATTGTCTTTGTTAATGTTAATCGTTCTAATGAATGTATTTTTTATTAATTTCATTATATTATTAAAAAATCTAGATTATATTTGTAATTATTGAAATTTTTATTTTTTCTGAATAATACTTTCGTTTCCACTTTAAAAAGTATAGGAGGTTAAAAAATGAGCATTGGAATTATTCTTGCGAGTCATGGTGATTTTGCAGATGGGATCAAGCAGTCGGGTATGATGATTTTTGGTGAACAAGAAAAAGTTCAATCCGTAACTTTTAAGCCGAATGAAGGACCTGATGATTTGCGTGCGAAGTTGAATGAAGCGGTTGCAACTTTTGATGCAGAAGATGAAGTTTTGTTTCTGGTAGATTTATGGGGGGGATCTCCCTTTAATCAAGCCAATGGAATTTATGAAGAAAACAAGGAAAGAATGGCGATTATTGCTGGACTGAATTTGCCGATGCTGATTCAAGCTTATACAGAGCGATTTAATGCAGGTGCGAAGATTCATGATGTAGTAAAAAATATTATTAAAGAAGCCAGAGATGGGATACGTGTTCGTCCAGAAGAACTGCAACCTAATGTAGTAAAAAAAGCTTTTTTACCTAGTAATGCAGGTACATCGATTCCAGAAGGAACTGTTTTGGGAGACGGGCATCTTAAGTACGCTTTAGCTCGGATTGATTCTCGTTTGCTTCATGGTCAAGTAGCCACTTCGTGGTCGAAAGCAGTGAATCCAACACGAATTATTGTCGTTTCTGATGATGTGGCTAAAGATGATTTGCGTAAAAAATTGATTGAGCAGGCAGCTCCTCCAGGAATTAATGCGAATGTTGTACCAATTGATAAGATGATTCAGATATCCAAAGATCCTCGATTTGGGAACACGAGAGCATTGTTGTTGTTTGAAACGCCTCAGGATGCTTTAAGGGTAGTGAAAGGTGGGGTGGGTATTAAAGAATTGAATATCGGTTCTATGGCGCACTCGGTTGGTAAAGTGGTTGTGAGTAAAGTGATATCAATGGGAAGTGATGATGTTGTTGCACTGAAAGAATTAGAAAGTTTAGGTGTCAAGTTTGATATTAGAAAAGTGCCGAATGATTCGAATGATGATATAGATAATCTTTTGAAAAAGGCTGAGAAGGAATTGGCTCAGGTTCAAACCTAGAATAATGATGATATTAAAAAGCGCTTGCATTATTAAAGAAGGAGGAGTTTTATGTCTGCAGTTTCAATGATTTTAGTGATTTTTGTTGCATTTTTCGCAGGAATGGAAGGAATCTTGGATGAATTTCAGTTTCATCAACCATTAGTGGCGTGTACTTTAATTGGCTTAGTGACAGGAAATCTTACTGACTGTGTTATCTTAGGTGGTTCATTACAGATGATTGCGATTGGATGGGCTAATATTGGTGCGGCAGTTTCACCAGATGCAGCTCTTGCTTCTGTTGCATCAGCAATTATTTTAGTTTCTGGAGGTCAAGGAAAAGAAGGTGTGAGCAGTGCGATTGCGGTTGCCATTCCGTTAGCTGTTGCGGGATTGTTTTTGACAATGGTGGTAAGAACACTTGCGGTTCCGTTGGTTCATGCGATGGATAAAGCAGCTACAAAAGGGAATATGAAGGCAGTAGAAATGATACATATTTTAGGAATCGGAATGCAAGGTTTAAGAATTGCGATTCCAGCAGCTTGTTTGTTGGCAATTCCATCAGAAAGTGTTCGTTCGGCATTGGATTCTATGCCAGATTGGTTAAATGAAGGAATGAGCATTGGTGGTGGAATGGTTGTGGCGGTTGGTTATGCCTTAGTGATTAATATGATGTCTAACAAAGAGGTGTGGCCGTTTTTTATTCTAGGTTTTGTGATTGCAGCAGTGAGTCAATTGACGTTAATTGCTTTAGGAGCGATCGGAATTTCGTTTGCACTTATTTATCTCACTCTTTCTAAAAAGGGAGAATCTAATGGTGGAGGTGGTACTGGGGATCCACTGGGGGATATCTTAAATGATTACTGATGGAAATAAACTGAAAATGAATAGGAGGGAAAAGAATGGCGGAAACAATGCAGTTAACGAAAAAAGATCGCTTAAATGTGGCGTGGCGTTCAACATTTATTCAAGGGTCTTGGAATTATGAGCGAATGCAAAATGGTGGTTGGGCATATTCCATGATGCCTGCCTTGCGAAAATTATATAAGACGAAGGAAGATCAAACAGCGGCACTAAAGCGGCATTTGGAATTTTTTAATACACATCCATATTTAGCATCGCCAATTTTGGGAGTTACTTTGGCGTTAGAGGAAGACCGAGCGAATGGTGCTATTGTGGATGATGTTGCGATTCAAGGGGTAAAAGTTGGAATGATGGGGCCACTTGCTGGGGTTGGAGATCCAGTTTTTTGGTTTACTATTCGACCAATGTTAGGTGCGTTAGGTGCTTCGTTGGCGTTAGGCGGAAACATTGTAGGTCCCATTTTGTTTTTTGTTCTTTGGAATGTGATTCGTTGGGCGTTCATGTGGTACACTCAAGAACTCGGATATAAGCAAGGATCAAAAATTACGGATGATTTATCTGGTGGATTGTTACAAGATATTACGAAAGGTGCTTCGATATTAGGGATGTTTGTTTTAGCTAGTCTGGTTCAACGATGGGTAAAGGTTAGTTTTACAAAGATTGTTTCTGATATTGATTTGGCGAAAGATCAGTCAACACAAGGTCAGTATATTCATTTTGACGAATTACCAAGTGGAGGCAAAGGAATTCAAGAGGCATTAATTCAGCAATCAGAAAATAGACTGTTAACTTCCCATAAAATAACGACCTTGCAAGAAAATTTGGATCAACTTATTCCAGGCTTGGTACCGTTACTTTTAACTTTCTTTTGTATGTGGTTGTTGAAGAAAAAAATATCGCCAATTGTTATTATCTTAGGGTTGTTTGCGATAGGTATTGGCGGTCATTATTTTGGCATTTTGTAGAAGATAATTAAATTCTAAGAGTCTGTTGATGCATTTTGGGACTTAAAATTAATTTCAATGAAGGCAAGTTAACAATGTTTTTTGTAAACGATTTTTAATCGTGAAACAGGTTCTAATAATAATGGAGCGAAATTTGGAGAGAATGAAAATTTGTTCATTTTCCTACAATTTCGTTCTATTTTGTGTAGAATAAATTTAAAAATTGAAAATGTTTTTTTATGAACGCTTGTTTTGTGGAAATGTCAAAATCTATTTCATGGTAATTATATAAGGAGATGAAACAATGGTTCAATCATTAAATACGCGCGTGGAGTGGACAACAGATGCTACAGCATTTACAGGATTGACTGATTACGGAAAGATTATGGTTGGCGATAATGGGTTTGAATTCTATAATAATCGGGATGTAAATAAGTTTATTCAAATTCCTTGGCAGGAAGTAGATTTAGTAATTGCTTCGATATTTTTTAAAGGT
This sequence comes from Lactobacillales bacterium, assembly GCA_031288715.1. Classification (GTDB taxonomy): domain Bacteria; phylum Bacillota; class Bacilli; order Lactobacillales; family Streptococcaceae; genus JAIRLR01. The sequence goes on from JAITQW010000049.1 coordinate 11,130, forward strand.
AAATGGATTCCTCGTTTTGCATTAAAAACAAAAAAAAATGGGATATTTACTTTTTCATCAAGAAAAAGTGGAAAGACAATAAAAGTCATTTCTGCTTATGTTCCTTCGGAAAGAATTGTACGCTCTTTAAGCTTTTTTGAAGTGATCAAGCGAGCATTTATGAAGAAGGAACGCAGAAATTGATGGAAGCAGTTAAGAATGAAACTGTAACTGAGAAATGGAAAGGATAGTAATGATGACGCTTCAAGAAGAAATTATTAAAGAATTGGGAGTTCAACCTGTTATTGAGCCAAAATTAGAAATTAAGAAGTCCATTGAATTTATAAAGGCGTACTTATATGCGAATCTCGCAATGAAGAGATTGGTATTAGGAATCTCAGGAGGTCAAGATTCAACGTTGGTTGGACGCTTAGCACAGCTTTCGATGGAAGAAATGCGCCTGGAAACGGGAGATAGCAGCTATCGTTTTTTAGCAATTCGTCTGCCTTATGGTGAGCAGGTTGATGAGGAAGATGCAAAGACTGCTCTTAAGTTTATTCAAGCAGATGAATGCTTAGTTGTAAATATTAAGCAACCTGTTGATGCTCAAATTGATTCTTTACGTGTGGCAGGAGTCAAAGTGTCTGATTTTGTGAAGGGGAATATCAAGGCAAGGCAACGAATGATTACGCAGTATGCAATTGCTGGTGAGCGTTCAGGGGTTGTGTTAGGAACGGATCATGCGGCGGAAAATATCACTGGTTTTTTTACGAAATATGGAGATGGAGGAGCAGATTTATTGCCACTTTTTCGTTTAAATAAACGCCAAGGCAAGGCATTATTGAAAGTGCTAGGAGCAGATAGTGCAATTTACACGAAAACTCCAACAGCTGATTTGGAGGATGAAAGACCTGGGGTAGCGGATGAATTGACTCTAGGTGTTACGTATGAGGAGATTGATGATTATACCGAAGGAAAGGAAGTTTCTCCTACATCTAAAGAAGTTATTGAAAATTGGTGGAAGAAAACACAGCATAAGCGACACTTGCCTGTTACTATTTTTGATGATTTTTGGAAATGAATTGAAGAGAGTGAGTTAAAATGTATGGTTTTTGAAGAAGCGTTATCTTTGTTGAAGAGTGGTAGAAGAGTGGTGCGTAAATCTTGGAGTGGAGAAGAGCAATATGTGCAGCTTTTTAATTTACTTGCTGCTGGGGAGGAGTATTTGCCGGTGACACCATGTTTTTTAATTTATGTGTTGGGTGAAGAGGAAGGATATTCGATGTGGAGTCCGACAACGTGTGATATTTTAGCTGATGATTGGGTCGAGGTTAATGTATGAAATTACAGTGAAATATATTTAGATAAGTTATTTTTTATTTACTAACCATTGAAAGTAGGATTATGAAAATGATAAACTTGAGCAGCAAGCATCAGGGAAATAGCTACCTCTTTTTAACAGTAGCACAGTATGTAGCTTCTATCTTGATCATAATGATTCATTCTGGAATGAGTGGTTTGCTTTTTTCGCCTCCAATCAATTTTTTCTTTTTGTGTTTACTGTGCAAAATAGCTGTTCCTCTATTTTTGATTTCGACAGGATATTTTATAAAGAAAAAAATTTTTCAAAATACAAACTATTCAGCTTTTTGGTGGAGAAAGCAATTGAAAAGTTATGTGTGTTGGAGTGTGGTTTATCTTCCGTATGGGTTGAGTTACCTTGTTTACAATTTTCACTTTCCGTTGTTTCTCTATCCAATTGCATTGTTGATAGATTTTCTTTATTTAGGAACTTATTATCATCTTTGGTATTTTCCTGCATTGTTTTTGGGAATGGGAATATCTACTTTTGAGGTGAAAAGGTTAGGATATAGATTTGCCTTCTTTATAACTATACTATTTTAAGTTTTGGTTTAATTGAAACGTATTTTTCTTTTTTGGAAGGAACAGAAGTTGCTCGATTTTTTTATGATTATCAAAAGATTTTTTTTACGCCGAGAAATGGGCTGTTCTATACACCACTCTTTCTTCTGCTTGGGTTTGCCGTTTTTGATTTTCAGAAAAATTCTTTTCTTACTTCGCGAATCAAGGAAAAATCTGTTTTTTTTGCTATTTTGATGGGAATCGAGGGATGGATTCTTTACTTTCATAAAGGATTTGATACCAATTTTTTGATTTTCCTTCCTTTGTTTATGCTCTTTTTTTTCTTTCACTGATTCAAAGAAAGGTTCATAAAGTTCCTTCCTTTTTGGATTTGTGGAAATTGAAAGAATATACGAAATACTATTTTTTTCTACATTTAATTCCATTGGAAGGATTAAATTTTTTTCTTTTTAAGAATATTTCTTGGCGATACAAAGGCTTTTTTTATTTCTTGGAACCTGGTTGTTGACTCATCTTTTTTCGTTTTTTGTGATCCGCTTGAAAGCAAGTTAAAGAATTGATCGTTTTTATCCGCAAGAGTGTAATTTTGAAAGGAATTTATTGTGAGTAATTTTTTTAAGAAGCGTGTACTAGTAACGGGAGGAGCTTCAGGAATTGGTTTTGCTCAAGCGCAAGCTTTTTTGGAAAAAGGAGCACATGTTTTTGTAGTAGATAAGAATCAAATAAAAGAGGAAGAAGAATGGAAGAGGTGCTATGGTTCTTCCTTTTCTTTTTTTCAGGCTGATGTATCGAAGAAAGATGAAATAAGGGCAGTTTATGAGCAGATTTTAGAAATTGATATTTTGTTGAATACGGCTGGAATTTTAGATGGATATGCAACGCTTGAGGAAACTTCGTATGAGTTGTGGGAAGAGATATTTGTCACAAATGTAATGTCTCAATTTTCAATGATAAAAGCATTTTTTTCTTCGATGTTAAAAAGGGGGGATGGTGTGATTATTAATATGGCTTCGGTGGCAGGATTGGTTGCAGGTTGTGGAGGAATTGCTTATACTGCTAGTAAACATGCAATTGTTGGGTTAACAAAGCAGTTAGCGTTGGATTGTGCACAGCAAGGAATTCGAGTGTATGGAATTGCACCAGGTGCGATTCACACACCAATGAATGCGGCAGATTTTACAGGAGATGGGAAAATTGCAAAAAAAGTGGCAGAAGGAACTCCGCTTCATCGTTGGGCAAAACCTTCCGAAGTAGCAGACTTAACTTTATTTCTGGCAAGTGAGAAAGCAAGTTATATGCAGGGTGCGATTGTTCCGATTGATGGTGGATGGATGTTGAAATGAGGTAAAAATAAATGACGAAGAAGGCAAGGGTGCAATTTTTGTGTCAACAGTGCGGCTACGTTTCTCCGAAATATTTGGGACGTTGTCCGAATTGTGGGGAATGGAATAGTTTTGTGGAAGAAGTTGAAAAAAGTGGAAAGAAATTACGTTCCTCTCGAGTTTCTTTTGCAGGTGAAAAAAGTAAGCCATATCGGTTGAAGGAGGTTAGGTCTAGTAAGACTCCTCGTGTTAGAACAAAAATGGAAGAATTGAATCGAGTGCTTGGAGGAGGGATTGTTCCAGGATCGTTGATTTTAATTGGCGGAGATCCAGGAATTGGGAAATCAACCCTCTTGTTGCAAGTTTCAAAAGAGTTAGCTGATATAGGTGGGACGGTCTTGTATGTCTCGGGAGAAGAGTCTGCACAACAAATAAAGATGCGAGCGGAGAGGATAGAAACTTCAGAGACGGAGTTTTACATATACTCTGAGACGGATATGCAGGAAATTCATGTGCAAATCGAACATTTGCGTCCTAATTATGTGATTGTGGATTCGATTCAAACCATGATGCAACCAGACATTTCCAGTGTGGCTGGCTCTGTTTCACAAGTTCGAGAAGTGACGGCAGAATTGTTGCAGTTGGCGAAAACAAACGGAATCGCGATTTTTATTGTGGGTCATTTAACAAAAGAAGGTTCTATCGCAGGGCCTAGGATGTTGGAACACATGGTGGATACAGTTTTGTACTTTGAAGGGGAACAACATCATAGTTTTCGTATTTTGCGTTCGGTGAAGAATCGCTTTGGATCTACCAATGAAATTGGTATTTTTGAGATGAATCAAAAAGGACTGGAGGAGGTAGTTAATCCGTCGCAAGTTTTTTTAGAAGAGCGATTGGATGGAGCAACTGGTTCAGCGATTGTCGTAGCGTTAGAGGGTACACGGCCAATTTTAGTAGAAATTCAGGCATTAGTTTCTCCAACCATTTTTGGCAATGCTAAACGAACGACAACAGGGATTGATTACAATCGTGCAGCACTGATTCTAGCTGTGTTGGAAAAGCGTACGGGGCTTTTGTTGCAGAGTCAAGATGCATTTTTGAAGGCGGCTGGAGGAGTCAGATTAAATGAGCCAGCAGTGGATTTAGCAGTAGCTATAGCTCTAGCCTCTAGTTATAAAGAGAAAGGGACAGCATTTGATGAATGTTTTATCGGAGAAATTGGATTGACCGGTGAAATTAGAAGAGTAAATAGAATTAACGAACGAGTGAAGGAAGCAGCAAAATTAGGATTTAAAAAGGTGTATCTGCCAAAGAATCATGGACATGATTTGGAAAAATTTTCAGAAATTGAAATAATACCTGTATCTACTTTGTCAGAAACTTTGAAAAAGGTTTTTGCATGACTCTGTGCTTGTTTGGGATAGCCGATTAATTTTAAAATTATTGTATTTAATTTGCAAAATATTGTTAATTTATGAATATTTTTAGAAAAAATTCTCTTTTGTTACTAATGTTATATTTACAAGAATGAAATTTAGTGGAATAGTTATCTAGATAACTATTGTCTGTGGAATCTTTTAAAGGAGAGTGAAGCTATTGTCTTTAATTGAATTTAGGAAAGTAAATAAGTATTATGGTTCTTTTCAAGTACTCAAGGATATTAATTTACAAGTTGAAGAAGGTCAAGTAGTTGTAATTATTGGACCTTCTGGTTCAGGGAAGTCGACACTTCTTCGGACTATTAATGGGTTAGAGGGGATAACTTCTGGTCAGTTGTTTGTCACTGGCTATGATTTAGCAGATAGTAAAACAAATTTGCAAAAAATTCGTAAAAACGTAGGGATGGTTTTTCAGCATTTTAATCTTTATCCTCATAAAACGGTAATGGAAAATATTACTTTAGCACCTGTTAAAGTTTTAAAAGAATCGCAAAGTGAGACTGATCGGTTGGCAGAAAAGAATTTGAAATATGTAAATATGTGGGATAAGAAGGATTCTTATCCGGGAATGCTTTCTGGAGGACAAAAGCAACGTGTGGCGATTGCTAGAGGTCTTGCGATGAAACCGAAGATGTTGTTGTTTGATGAACCAACTTCAGCTTTGGATCCAGAAACGATTGATGATGTTTTAAATGTGATGAAAAAATTGGCTAGAGAAGGAATGAACATGATTGTTGTGACTCATGAAATGGGCTTTGCCAGAGTAGTGGCAGATCGACTCATTTTTATGGCAGATGGTCAAGTTTTGGAAGACACGTTAGACATCCCTGGTTTCTTTGAACAACCAAAAATTGAGCGAGCTAGGGATTTTTTAGGGAAAGTGATCAATCATTAAATTTAACGATCTTTTTGTTTGCGGAAATTTTGCAGATGACTTATTAGAACCTGTTTCACGCTTAAAAATTATCTTTATTAGGAGGTGGTCATATGAAAAGGAATCAAAATCAGTGGTTTTATTTTATTATTTTTTGCTTGCTTTTGATTTTGAGTTCGTGTGGGAAAAAACTATCCGAAGAAAGCACCCTTAAGCGTGTAGAACAATCTGATCAGATTGTTTGGGGAGTGAAGAATGACACTCGTTTGTTTGGTCTGATGAATATAAAGACAGGACAACCAGAAGGTTTTGACATTGATATTGCTAGGGCACTAACGAAAGAAATTTTAGGAGATGAGAAGAAAGCCTCTTTTGTAGAAGTAATTTCGAAGACACGAATTCCGTTGTTAAAAAATGGAAATATTGATACGATTATTGCTACAATGACGATTACTCCTGAACGAGCCAAACAAGTCGATTTTTCAGATGCCTATTATCATGCAGGGCAAACGTTGTTGGTGAAAAAAGGATCAAAAATTCATTCAATAAAAGATCTAAATGAGAAAACAACTGTTTTAGCAGTTAAGGGATCGGCTTCGACAGTAAATATTCGAAAAGCAGCACCACTGGCCAAAGTATTAGACCTTGAAAGTTATGCGGAATGTTTTACAGCTTTAAAGTCTAATCAAGGGGATGCAATAACAACGGATAATACAATTTTAATGGGAATTTCTGAAGAAAATCCAGGATATGTTTTAACTGGAGGTAACTTTACTAAGGAGCCATATGGAATTGCTGTGAAAAAAGGTCAAGAGGAATTTGTTAAAAAACTAAACCAAGCGCTTAAAAATATTAGAAAAAATGGAGAGTATGAGCGAATTTACAAAAAGTGGTTTGCCAAAATTTTGCGTATGATGCAATAAAGCGGAAATTAACGTAACAGGTTATAAAATACTTTAAAAAGAGAGAAGATAAAATGATTGGATTGTTTCAGCAGTATGCTCCAGATTTTTTATTAGGGTTTAAAAACACTTTGATTGCTAGTGGGATTGCGTTGTTTTTTAGTTTGATCATTGGGACATTGATGGCGTTGTTTCAACTTTCTGAAAATTGTGTAGTCAAAACTACGGCACGTATTTATGTAGAAGTTTTTCGTAATATTCCATTGATTGTGATTGTCATGTTTTTCTTTATTGCACTTCCAATGCGGGGAATTAAAATTACAGGGATGCAAGCAGGAATCATTGGACTTATTATTTATACCTCTTCATTTATTGCGGAAACGGTTCGTGCAGGAATTCAAGCTGTTCCGAAAGGTCAAATGGAAGCAGGTCTTTCGCAGGGTTTGTCTTATTGGAAAAGCATGTACTATATTGTGCTGCCTCAAGCGTTTAAAATTGTTATTCCACCGCTCGGGAATCAATTTATTAATTTGGTGAAAAACTCTTCTATTTTGGCAGTGGTTGCCGGAATTGATTTGATGTATGAGGGAGATTTAGTGGCAACAACGACTTTTCAAACTATTCCGAGCTATCTATTGGTAGGATTATTTTATTTGATCATTACTCTTCCCATTAGTTATTTGATGGTTTATCTTGAACGACGCTGGAATGTGTTTAATGGTTAGCAATTGCCAAAAACCGAAATGATTAGTTTAGTAGGAGGGAAAGAATGTCTATTTTTCATTGGGATACGATTAGATTTTTGTTAATGGGACTGAAGGTTACTATAGAAGTTGCTGTATTATCAATCATATTTAGCTTTCTATTTGGATCAATTCTAGGAATTTTACGTTTTAAGAAAATTTTTATCTTTAGCAAAGTTTTAGGTGTGATCATTGACGTGATTCGCAATCTTCCGTTACTATTGATCATTTTTTTTACGTATTTCGCATTGCCACAAATTTTGGAAATTCGTTTAAATATTTTTTGGTCTGCTGTACTTGCGCTGACGATTTTTGAATCAGCGATGTTTTCGGAAATTGTTCGAGCAGGCCTAAATGCAGTACCTAAAGGTCAGATGGAAGCAGGACTCTCAACAGGGTTAAGTTCATTTTCGACACTACGGATTATTTTGATTCCGCAAGCTTATCGAGTGATGATTCCTGCAATGGTAAGTCAGTTTATTTCGCTGATTAAAGACACTTCTTTAGCGGTTATTATAAGTTTGCCAGAGTTTACCCATCAAGCACAAATTGTATATAGTCAAGATTCAAGAGCAGTATTGCCAATGTTTACTCTCTTAGCCGTTGGTTATTTTGCAATTTGTTTTGCACTTTCTCAGCTAGCGCGTTTTATTGAAAAAAAAGAGTTGTACAATTATTCTGCTTAGCTATTCTTATCGTAGCTTAAGTAGTAGTTTTAAAGTTAATCAATTATAATGTGAAGAATAAAAAAAGTTCGAGCATGTGGCGACAATAGGTTCTCTAGACAAAAGGAGAGATATTTATGGGTAGTTATCGAGATCGCCGTGTAGGCACGGAAATTCTGCGAGAAGTGAATAAAATTTTACAGCGCCGTGTCCGTGACCCTAGAGTTCAAGATGTGACAATTACAGGTGTTCGTGTGACAGGCGATCTATCACAAGCAATAGTTTATTATAGCATTTTATCAGATCTTGCTAGTGATGGAAAAGCGGTACAAATTGGTCTTAAGAAGGCTACAGGACTAATTAAACGAGAGCTTGGTGAGAGATTGAAATTGTATAAAATTCCAGAATTGATTTTTGAACGTGATTCTTCAGTTCAGGCAGGAGAGCATATTGATAAATTATTGAGAGATTTGAAGAAGGAATTATGAAATACATTCATTGAGAGGGACTGATATATTAGATCTTCTCTAAATTTTAGGTTAGATAGTTTGGTATCTCCCGCTCTTAGTGTAATGGATATCACGTAAGATTCCGGTTCTTGAGATAGGGGTTCGATTCCCTTAGAGCGGATAGTTTTTCAGAAAAACCTTTTGTTAGGGACTGTTATTTAGTAGGATATGCTGAATAAATTTATTTTCTAGTGTTTTTGCTGAGGCAATTAGGCCTATTTAATTTTTTGCTATATTTGGTCGCAAGATAGTTTCAAGAGATTTTGGAGCAGATTATTTGATGGAGATCGTTAACAGGCTCTAAAAGGTTACGGATGTTTTATGAAATCTTGTTGGCATGGGTCGTTTTTGGAGGAAATAATTATGAACATTGGTTTTTTTACGGATACTTATTTTCCGCAAGTGAGTGGTGTTGCTACTTCCATTAGGACATTGAAGAACGAATTAGAAAGTTACGGTCATGTAGTCTATATTTTTACAACAACGGATCCGCGTGCTAATAACGAGGAAGAGGAGCGAGTTATTCGTTTACCAAGTGTTCCTTTTATTTCTTTTAAGGATCGGCGAATTATTGTACGTAGAATGGTAGAGACGTATCGAATTGCACATGAGCTAGCTCTTCAATTGATTCATAATCATACGGAGTTTGGATTAGGACTTCTGGGGCAAATGGTGGCACATCGGATGAAAATTCCTGTGGTTCATACGTGGCATACAGATTATGAAAAATATTTACACTATATTGCGAAGGGAAAGGTTTTTCGCCCGGTTCATGTAAAAATGTCTGCGAAGTTTCTTTTTGGGAAAGTGGATGGAGTTGTTTGTCCGAGCAAGTTGACACGAAAAATGCTTAGTAGTTATGGATTGAAAGTACCACTGAAAGTGATTCCTACAGGGGTTGATATACATAAATTTCTTCGTTCTGATATTACAGGAAGTGATAGGCAAAATTTGCGCTATAAGCTAGGGGTGGATGAAACGGGGATTTTGTTATTAAGTGTAAGTAGACTTTCTCGAGAAAAAAATATTCATTTTTTGCTTTCGGGAATGCCAGAAATATTGAGAAAATATCCGCAAATTCGCTTGATAATTGTAGGAGATGGTCCGGCACGCGAGGAGTTAGAACAACAGGCTAGTGATTTAGGAATTTCTGGACAAGTGTGTTTTATGGGAATGGTTGCACATGAAAACATAACATATTATTATAATGCTGCTGATTATGTGGTTAGTGCCTCGATGTCTGAAACGCAAGGATTGACGTATGCTGAAGCGCTAGCTTCAGGTGTACAGTCCATTGTTCATGGGAATGAGTATCTATGTGATTTATTTGATGATGAAACACTAGGATGTTTATATTATGGAAGCGAGGCGTTTGCTAATGCTTTGATCGGATATATAGAAAAAAATTTGGAAATGGATGAAAAGTTATTACAGATAAAGCTATACGGAATTTCTGCTGAATGTTTTGGTTTATCAATGATAGAGTTTTATTTTGAAACGCTTGCCAATTTTTCGAAGAAGCAGTTGGAAAAGAAGCGAATTTTGGATTTAAACAAGATTGGGAAGAAGATAGCATCGGTGAAAAAGTTACGTAGATATTATCAAAAAACTGAAAAAATGACGATAGAGGACAAGTAGAAGAAGTATTGGTTTTGAGGTTGATTGGTAAAATTTCATCCATAAAGAGATTTTAAATTAAATCAAAATATTTTCTTGCATTTAAGATATGGTTCGTAGTATGATAGGCAAGGTTTTCTGTGTAAAAAATTGGAAGACTATAATGGCAAGGAAAGCCTTGCACTGGCTTTGAAGCGAGAGGTTGCGACACACGCGGATGCATTGTCATATAGCAATGTCGGTATTTTCGTGGAGCTATGCCTATTTTCAAAATAGACGAAGGAGGAGACAAGATGGCAAAACAAAAAATTCGTATCCGCTTAAAAGCTTACGAACATCGTATTTTAGATCAAGCAGCGGAAAAAATTGTTGAAACAGTACAGCGTACAGGAGCGAGCATTTCTGGTCCGATTCCTTTACCTACTGAGCGTTCATTGTATACAGTGATTCGTGCTACGCATAAATACAAAGATTCACGCGAACAATTTGAAATGCGCACACACAAACGTTTAATTGATGTGTTAAATCCAACACCAAAAACCGTTGATGCGTTGATGAAATTAGATCTTCCATCTGGTGTGAATGTTGAAATTAAATTATAAAATATAGAAAAAAATTGGAGGTGTACTCATGACCAAAGGAATCTTAGGGAAAAAAGTGGGGATGACGCAAATTTTTACGGAAGCTGGAGAGCTTATTCCAGTAACAGTTATTAAAGCAACACCAAACGTGATTCTACAAGTGAAGACAGTAGAAACGGATGGATATGAAGCAATTCAAATTGGATTTGATGACAAACGTGAAATTTTGGCGAACAAACCTGCGAAAGGTCATGTTGCGAAAGCAAACGCGACTCCTAAGCGCTTCATTAGGGAATTCAGAAATGTTGAGCTGGGAGAAGTAGAAGTTGGAAAAGAAGTCACAGTAGAAATCTTCCAAGCAGGAGACATTGTGGATGTAACTGGTATGTCGAAAGGTAAAGGGTTCCAGGGAGCTATCAAGCGTCACGGGCAAGCTCGTGGACCGATGAGCCATGGATCTCGTTACCATCGTCGTCCGGGGTCAATGGGTCCAGTAGCGCCGAATCGCGTGTTTAAAAATAAACTTCTAGCAGGGCGTATGGGTAATGACAAAGTAACTCTTCAAAATTTGGAAATAATTCGCGTGGACGCTGAACGCAACGTTCTTCTTATTAAAGGGAATGTCCCAGGTGCGAAGAAATCATTAGTTACTGTAAAAAATGCAGTTAAGACTGCAAAATAGCACGGAAAGGAGGTACTTTAGAAATGGTAAACGTAACATTATTTAAGCAAGATGGGACAACAGCTGGAGAAATTACGTTAAATGATGATGTATTTGGGATTGAAGGTAACGAATCTGTTGTTTTTGACGTAATTTTAAGTCAGAGAGCATCATTGCGTCAGGGAACTCATGCGGTTAAGAATCGTTCAGCAGTTTCTGGTGGTGGACGTAAACCGTGGAAACAAAAAGGAACAGGACGTGCACGTCAAGGTTCAATTCGTTCTCCACAATGGCGTGGCGGTGGAGTTGTTTTTGGACCTACTCCCAGATCATATTCATATAAATATCCGCAAAAAGTTCGCCGTTTAGCGTTGAAATCTGTTTATTCTGAAAAAGTAGCTGAAAACAATTTAGTTGCTGTGGAGGGATTGAATTTTGATGCGCCAAAGACAAAAGAGTTTGTGAAAGTACTAGAAAATTTATCTATTGATACGAAAATATTGGTTGTATTGGAAGAAGGAAATGTTTTTGCAGAAATTTCTGCTCGTAATTTACCTGATGTTCAAGTAACGACTGCGAGATGCGCAAGTGTTTTGGACATTGTTTCAAACAACAAATTGTTGATAACGCAAACGGCTCTATCACAAATTGAGGAGGTGCTTGCAGAATGAATTTACATGATGTAATTTTAAAACCTTTAATTACAGAAGCATCAATGTTGGCAATGGACGACAAGAAATATACGTTTCTTGTAGATACACGTGCGAGTAAGACGCTGGTAAAAAAAGCAGTAGAAGTAGTGTTTGACGATGTTAAAGTAGAGAAAGTGAACATAATAAATGTCAAGCCTAAGCCTAAGCGTGTAGGCCGTCATAGTGGCTTTACGAAAAAACGTCGCAAAGCTATTGTGACATTAACAAAAAATTCTAAAAGTATCGCTTTATTTGCAGAAGATGCAAGCGCAGAAGCGTGAAAAATATTTTTTTAAATGATCGTATAAATTATAAGCTTGTTTGGCATTAATTTGTTTGCGACATGCTTTTCTGCTATGTGATAGAAAAGCGTACAAGAGTAAGCAGTGTGCACTTATATCAAAATATCCTTAGGGTTTGTTAGCAGAATCTTAGTGCTCGTCTTCTATGCAAGCTCTTGCAACTTTTCAATTAAGGAGGGAAAAACGTGGGAATTAGAAACTATAAGCCGACTTCAAATGGTCGTCGTAATATGACTTCATCTGATTTTGCAGAGATTACAACAAGCACACCAGAAAAAACGTTGCTTCGTTCGCTGAAGAATAATGCTGGGCGAAACAATAATGGGCGAATCACAGTTCGTCACCAGGGTGGTGGACACAAGCGCCAATATCGCTTAATAGATTTTAAACGAACAAAGGATGAAGTAATTGCAACAGTCAAAACGATTGAGTATGATCCAAATCGTTCTGCCAATATTGCGTTGATTGTTTATGATGATGGCATTAAATCTTATATTTTAGCACCAAAAGGATTAGAAGTTGGCATGAAAGTTGTCTCTGGTGTTAATGTGGATATCAAAGTAGGAAATTCCTTGCCTTTAGAAAATATTCCTGTTGGTACTATAATTCATAATATTGAAATGAAGCCAGGAAAAGGTGGGCAATTAATTCGTTCTGCAGGGGCAAGCGCACAATTGCTTGGTAAAGAAGGAAAATACGTGTTAGTTCGATTAAATTCTGGGGAAGTCAGAATGATTTTAGCTACTTGCCGTGCAACTATTGGAACGGTTGGTAATGAACAGCACGAATTGATTAACATTGGGAAGGCAGGACGTTCTCGCTGGTTAGGTAAGCGTCCAACAGTTCGTGGATCAGTCATGAATCCAAACGATCATCCGCATGGTGGTGGAGCAGGGAAAGCTCCAATTGGGCGTAAATCTCCTGTATCGCCTTGGGGACAGCCTGCTTTGGGTTACAAGACTCGTAGCAAAAAGGCTAAGTCTGATAAGTTGATTGTTCGTAGAAGGAATGCTAAGTAAGGGTGTGTCAATAATTTAAGTTTTGAAAAGTATGAAAAAAGGAGGGTAATTATGGGTCGTAGTTTGAAAAAAGGACCTTTTGCAGATGAGCATTTGATGAAAAAAGTGGATGCTCAGGCAGGTGTGGAAAAGAAAAAAGTTATTAAAACTTGGTCACGTCGTTCAACGATTTTTCCTAGTTTTGTAGGTTATACAATTGCGGTTTACGATGGACGCAAACATGTGCCAGTTTATATTCAAGAAGACATGGTTGGTCATAAATTAGGAGAGTTTGTTCCCACTCGTACGTATCGTGGTCATGCAGGTGACGATAAGAAAACACGTCGTTAATCGATAAGGAGGAAAGACAAAATGTCAGAACAAATTACATCTGCGAAGGCAATGGCTAAAACCGTTCGTATTTCTCCTCGTAAGACACGTCTAGTGATTGACTTAGTCCGTGGAAAACATATCGCGGATGCGTTGGCTATTTTGAAATTTACACCAAATAAGGCCGCAACAGTCATTGAGAAAGTATTGAACTCTGCGATTGCAAATGCAGAAAATAATTTTGATTTAGATAAAGAAAGTTTATATGTTTCAAAGGCTTATGTGAACGAAGGGGCAACGATGAAACGTTTCCGTCCTCGTGCGAAAGGGTCCGCTTCACCAATTAATAAACGGACAAGCCATGTTACTATAGTGGTATCAGAGAAATAGAATTTAAAGAGGAGGGATTTTAGTGGGTCAAAAAGTGCATCCAATAGGAATGCGTATAGGGATTATCCGTGATTTGGAAGCAAAATGGTACGCTGAAAAAGAGTATGCTACTTTTTTGCATGAAGACTTAAAAATTCGCGAATTTATACAAAAGAAACTTCAAAGTTCTGCTGTGTCAAAGGTAGAAATTGAACGTGTAGCTAAGAAGGTAATCGTTTCAATTCATACAGCAAAGCCAGGAATGGTAATTGGTAAAGGCGGTTCAGAAATTGATGCGACTAGAAAAATGTTGGAAAAAATAACCAGCAAACGAGTTCATATTAATGTTGTAGAAATTAAGAAGCCAGATTTGGAAGCAAAATTGGTTGGAGAGGCGATTGCTCTTGATTTAGAACGTCGTGTGGCTTTTCGTCGTGCGCAAAAGCAAGCAATTCAGCGCACAATGCGTGCGGGAGCAAAAGGAATCAAAACACAAGTATCCGGACGTTTGAATGGTGCAGATATTGCGCGTACGGAAGGATACTCTGAAGGAACTGTTCCTTTGCATACGTTGCGTGCAGATATTGATTATGCTTGGGAAGAAGCTGATACAACTTATGGAAAATTAGGAGTAAAAGTTTGGATTTATCGTGGTGAAATTCTTCCAGCGAAAAAGAATGTTGTAAAGGGAGGGAAATAGCCATGTTAGTACCAAAGCGTGTAAAATATCGTCGTGAGTTTCGTGGGAAAATGCGTGGTGAGGCAAAAGGCGGCAAGGAAGTAACGTTTGGTGAATGGGGTTTACAAGCTGTAGATTCACACTGGATTACAAATCGTCAGATAGAAGCAGCACGTATTGCAATGACTCGTTATATGAAGCGTGGTGGGAAAGTGTGGATTAAAATTTTTCCTCACAAATCTTATACAGCTAAAGCAATTGGAGTTCGGATGGGCTCAGGAAAAGGAGCTCCTGAAGGATGGGTAGCGCCTGTAAAACGTGGAAAAATTATGTTTGAAATCGCGGAAGTTTCTGAAGAAGTAGCGCGTGAAGCTTTACGTTTAGCTTCGCACAAGCTTCCAATAAGAACGAAGATTGTCAAACGTTCGGAAGTAGGTGTTGTAAATGAAGGTTAGTGAAATTCGTGAATTAGCATCTGCTGATTTGATTGCAAAGGAAAAAGAGTTGAAAGAAGAATTATTCAACCTGCGTTTTCAACAAGCAACAGGTCAACTTACAAATACTGCTCGGATTAAACATGTACGTAAAACAATTGCACGTATTAAAACGGTGCAGCGGGAAAAAATTTCATTGTGATGAAATGATAGACGAAATGTAAAAAAATGGCTAGGGAATTTTGGAAGGAGTTTTTATGATGAAAAAAAAGTTATTTAATTTGGTAATGATAGGTATTGCTTCGGCAGTCTATTCTCAAAAAGTAAGCGCAGGAATCGATGAGTTTGCAGAAACTGCGAATCAAAAGATTCGTTTGAGAGATAGTATGCCACTTTATCTCCAAAAGCATTCAGCGTGGAAAGATGTTCATTACGGCCAGGAAGACATACTTGAGGAAGCAACCATTGGAAAATGTGGATGTGGGATTTGTTCCATGGCTATGGTGGCCTCTTTCCTAGAACAAAGAGAAATTACACCTAAAGCGATCGCAGATTTCTTTCTTCAAAAGCCTCTTGAAGATTATTATGTATCTGGTATTGGAACAAAGTGGAACAGTTTTAAAATTTTAGCAAGTCATTATGGATTTAAGATATCTAAATTAGGTATTTATAGTAAAACTGAATTCAAAGAAAATGGAAAGCCTAAATTTAAACGCCCTGGTTTTGATCAACTTAAAAAACATTTAGCAATTGGAGAGGCGGTTATTGTTTTTTTTAGTGGCCAGGGGGGGACGTTTACGAATAGCGGACATCTTATGGTTTTAAAACAAGATAATTCGGGAAAAATAAGAATGTTTGATCCCGATGATTCTGAAGAAAAATACCATTATCAAAGGGAAATTGATATTGATCGAGATCTTGTTGATACTTCGAAATCAAAGATAATTCGTTTATGGTCCTTTTCAAAAGAAAGGAGACTTTGTTAATGGTTGAGAGAAATAGTCGTAAAGTTTACCAAGGACGTGTGGTTTCTGATAAGATGGATAAGACTATTACGGTTCTAGTAGAAACGAAGAAAAACCATCCTATTTACGGGAAACGTATGAAATATTCGAAAAAATATAAAGTACATGATGAAGAAAATGCTGCGAAAACAGGTGATGTTGTAAGAATTATGGAAACAAAACCATTATCTGCAACGAAACGTTTTCGTTTATTAGAAATAGTAGAAGAAGCAGTGATTATTTAATTATTTGCAGACTTTTTGACAAAAAATAAAGTAAAAAGGATGTAATGAATATGGTTATTTTCAAGTGAATAGACTATAAAGGGGAGGAGAGATACAAGTGATCCAAGCGGAAAGTCGTTTGAAAGTTGCAGATAATTCTGGTGCACGTGAAATTTTGACCATTAAAGTTCTTGGCGGTTCAGGTCGTAAAACGGCAAATATCGGGGATGTTATTGTGGCAACAGTGAAACAAGCTATTCCAGGTGGAATGGTGAAAAAAGGAGAAGTGGTGAGAGCTGTGATTGTTCGTACAAGATCGGGAGTTCATCG
Organism: Lactobacillales bacterium; assembly: GCA_031288715.1. Lineage (GTDB taxonomy): Bacteria > Bacillota > Bacilli > Lactobacillales > Streptococcaceae > JAIRLR01. The sequence continues at coordinate 27,671 of JAITQW010000049.1, forward strand.
GACAGATGGTTCTTATATTAAATTTGATGAAAATGCGGCCGTGATTATTCGTGATGATAAGAGTCTACGAGGAACGCGAATTTTTGGGCCAGTAGCTAGAGAGCTTCGAGAAAGAAACTTTATGAAGATTGTCTCTCTTGCTCCAGAGGTATTGTAAGTTATTTGAATAAATGTTAGTAATGTAACTAGTAATTGATAGGAGGTTTGTTCAAGCATGTTGAGCTTTAAACAGGTTCTAAGGAAGAAGTGCATATTCTTTATTGGAATAGTTGCAATTTTGAGTGTTTCATCGGCTAATGTAAAAGCTATCGAGCCATCTGATGTTAAGATAAGCGTTTCGCAATTTGAGGCAACCATTAGACAAGTCGTCTTAAGTGAAAATTGGGGAAAATCACAGCATGATGTTAAGGAAATATTTACTCAGTTTTGTTCTAAGTTAACAAGCCAAGATATACAAAAATTAGGTTCAAGCATTGATGGGGTAAGAGAACAGATTGTAAGATTTGAAGGTAGTGAATGTCCTCAACCAAGAGCAGCCTATGCATTGCTTGCCAATTTGGAATTTTTAATTGATGGTTTAGGATTTCAATCTTTAAGGAAGCCTTTGGACGATTTAGACGTAGAAATAGAGCATCGTTGGCCTGATGCAAAAAATTGGACTCAGGGAATTGCTGGTAGGCGTGTAGGAAATCCCAAAAGTGTGACGATTCATAACACTGCGGGAAGTAGCGATGCTGCTTTTTATGAAGAATTTATTAAAAGAAAAGACGCTGCAACAGGTTTTGCCCATGAGTATCATGATGATAAAACTGTATTTTGCGCTGAACCTGTGGAAAATAAAGCTTGGCATTGTGGAAATCCTGAAGGAAATAGAGATTCCATTGGATTAGAAATTTGCAAGGACAAATGTAGTGATCCAGCTCCGTTTCAGGAAGCAGAACGACGTGTTATTGTTCGCACTAAAGAAATTTTAGATCAATTTGGACTTCCTGCGGATGAGGCTACCATCCGGTTTCATTGTGAGTGGTCGGCTACTCAATGTCCATGGCGGACAATTCAGGATCATGGTGGAAATATAGCAAGTGCAAAGGCGTGGTTTATTGGAGAAGTTCGTAGGCTTATACAGGCAGAAAGCGTTAGAAGACCCGTAGGAGAATTTTTACTAGTACCAGTTCGAGTTGCTAGTACTTCTCGAGTACCATCTGTCAAGCGTAGACGTTGTTATAGTGTAGATGAATGTGCTATCCTCTTTGGTAAATTTTTGCAAATTCGTTGTAATGAATTAGCTCCTGCTGGTTTTTCATGGAAGGATAATGGAATTCTGTGTGATTGGGTTGAAAAAATAGCACATGATAGAAGTGTTGTTCCAAGGAAAGAATTTAGCGTTGGAGACAGCTTTGCTTTTAAGCCTGACTTGTTAGTTGGTGTTCAAGGAGAATCTGTAAGAGATGTAGGTAGAGATTGGTGTCAATTTGTGTTTAAAGAGCCAGCGGAACCATTTAATAGTGTTTGGCTGTCTGTAGACGGGGTAGATTCTCTTATTTATGAGTAAATTGTATTTTCATAAATTAGTGATCATGTAAGCTAATTTATGAAAACGATGTCATTTCAAGTGCTAAGGAGGAGAAGCATAATGTTTGTAAAAAGGGGCGATCGAGTGAAAGTGATTGCTGGGAAAGATAAGAACAAGGAAGGTCTTGTATTAACTGCTTTTCCTAAAAAAGAGAAAGTCATTGTTGAGGGGATCAACAAGATTAAGAAACATCAGAAAGCCAATAATACTCATCCACAGGGTGGAATTATTGAAAAAGAGGCACCGATTCATGTTTCTAATGTCCAAATTTTAGATAAGAATGGTGTAGCTGGTCGTGTAGGGAAAAAATTCAAAGACGGAAAAAAAGTACGATACAATAAAAAAACGGGTGAGGTTTTAAATTAAGAAATTTGCTGAAAGGGGGAATTTGTTAAATGAGTCGCCTAAAAGAAAAGTATATAAAAGAAATTATTCCTGCGTTGATAGAAAAATTTAATTACACGTCTGTTATGCAAGCACCTAAAGTAGAAAAAATTGTGATTAATATGGGTGTAGGCGATGCAGTTTCCAATGCTAAAAATTTAGATAAAGCTGTAGGAGAATTGGCGCTGATTTCTGGTCAAAAGCCGATGATTACGAAGGCTAAAAAATCAATCGCAGCATTTCGATTGCGTGAAGGTATGCCTATCGGGGCTAAAGTAACGTTGCGTGGCGTGAGGATGTACGAATTTTTGGACAAATTAGTAAATGTCGCTCTTCCACGTGTACGTGATTTTCATGGAGTTTCTGTGAAATCATTTGATGGTCGTGGGAATTACACTTTGGGCGTGAAGGAGCAGTTGATTTTTCCGGAAGTGGACTATGATAATGTAGATAAAGTGCGTGGTATGGATATCGTGATTGTAACGACAGCAAATTCTGATGAAGAAGGTCGTGAATTGTTAGCACAATTGGGAATGCCGTTTCAGAAGTGAATATCTAAGAATCTGTTAACAACTAGCACATGAAATCACGTCAAACGCATGAAGAATTTTTGGGTTCACAGAGAATGGTTTTAAGCGATTTAAAATTTTTGAACGATTTTTTTACAAAACATTCGCTTAAAATACTTCTCTCACGCTTATTTTTTCTCATAATTCTTTCATGCGTTTGGCGTGACATGAAATGTGTCATAGATTATGTAGAATATACCTTTGATTTAGTTTATATAGAGATCGTTAACAAACTCTAAAATGAGTGAAATCAAAGTTTATCTGTTCTTGAGACTGAAAAAAATGAATTGAAAAGGCATAAAATAAGGAGGCATAGGATAAATGGCAAAAAAATCAATGATTGCGAAACAAAAACGTCCAAAGAAATTTACCTCACAAGCATATACTCGTTGTGAGCTTTGTGGACGTCCACATTCTGTATATCGCAAATTCCATCTTTGCCGTATTTGTTTTCGTGAACTTGCCTGTAAAGGTCAGATTCCGGGAGTGCGAAAAGCAAGTTGGTAATAAAAGAGTAGTAGAATGAATGGATACTAAGCGCCGTAAAAACCATGTCCTACGCATTGCGCGGATTATAGATTTTGATTTATTTCATAGGTGCTGCGCTTTATAAATCTTTAGCAAATTTTTTGAAAGAAGGAGGGGAATATTTCAATGGTCATGACAGATCCTATCGCAGATTTTCTAACGCGCATTCGTAATGCCAATATGGTAAAACACAAATTGTTAGAAACTCCTGCATCAAGAATAAAACGTGACATCGCAGAAATCTTGAAAAAAGAAGGTTTCATAAAAGAGTTAGAATATATAGAAGATGATAAACAAGGACTACTTCGTGTGATTTTGAAATATGGAAGAGAAGGCGAACGTATTATTACGAATTTGAAGCGTATTTCCAAACCTGGATTGCGTCAGTATGTAAAAAGCGAAGAAATTCCAAAAGTATTAAATGGTTTAGGAATTGCTATTATTTCTACTTCCGAAGGATTGTTAACGGATAAAGAAGCTCGCAATCGTAAAATTGGTGGCGAGGTACTTGCATACGTTTGGTAAGATAAAGAATTTGTTTGCTATTTCTAAGCAGTAGGGATTTTTAGTGATTTCATTTATTTGATTGGCATAAAAAATTTTATTCATGCGAGATAATAAATAGATTCTAAGGAAAAGAAAGGCGGTGTACTTAAGTGAGTCGTATTGGAAACAAAGTAGTTTCTCTTCCAGCAGGTGTTGAAGTGAAGGCGAATGGAAGCGACGTTACTGTAAAAGGACCAAAAGGTGAGCTATCATGGACTTTTTCTTCAGATATTGAAATGGAGCAAGAAGGAACTGAAATTATTTTTATACGTCCAAATGATAGCAAGTCTATGAAAACCATTCATGGAACTACACGTGCAAACTTTAATAACATGGTTTTAGGTGTGAGTGAAGGGTTTAAAAAAGAATTGGAATTGCGTGGAGTCGGATATCGTGTTCAATTGAAGGGGAAAGATTTAGAGTTAAACTTAGGTAAATCTCATCCGGATATTGTGAAAGCCCCAGAAGGAATTACCTTTGTTGTTCCATCAGCAACAGAGATTACTGTAGAAGGAGCAAGCAAAGAAGTAGTTGGTCAAACTGCTGCTTACATCCGTTCTCTTCGTCCGCCTGAACCTTATAAAGGCAAAGGGGTTCGTTATGTGGATGAGTATGTTCGTCGTAAAGAAGGTAAAACAGGGAAATAAGAAGAATATTTAGGTAATAAATGAGAATAAAGAGGTGAAAATTGTGATTTTAAAACCAGATAAAAATAAAACACGTAAGAAGCGTCACAAACGTGTTAGAAATAGACTTTCTGGAACAGCTGAATGCCCACGTTTGAACGTTTTTCGTTCAAATATGAACATTTATGCACAAGTAATTGATGATATAAAGGGTGTGACGCTTGCAAGTGCCTCTACTTTAGATAAAGAAGTCTCAGGTGGAACAAAGATACAAGCTGCATCTGTTGTTGGTAAATTAGTAGCAGAGCGCTCAGTCGCTAAAGGAATTGAAACGGTTGTTTTTGACCGTGGAGGATACCTTTATCATGGACGTGTTCAGGCATTAGCACAAGCCGCACGTGAGAATGGATTAAAATTTTAAGGAAGGGAGGAATGTTGTTCATGGTTTATATTGATCCAAAAAATTTGGACTTAGAAGATCGTGTTGTTTCTATCAACCGTGTTACAAAGGTTGTAAAAGGTGGGCGTCGTTTACGTTTTGCAGCTTTGGTCGTGGTAGGTGATAAAAATGGGCATGTAGGTTTTGGAACAGGTAAAGCGAAAGAAGTTCCGGAAGCAATTCGTAAAGCAATTGAAGCAGCGAAGAAAAATTTGATTCAGGTGCCAATGGTAGGAACAACGATTCCTCACGAAGTCATCGGTGCTTTCGGTGGTGGACGTATTTTGATGAAGCCGACAGCTGAAGGATCAGGAGTTGCGGCAGGTGGTCCTGTTCGTGCTGTTGTGGAATTGGCAGGAATTGCAGATATTACTTCGAAATCTTTAGGTTCGAATACACCAATTAATGTTATTCGTGCAACTGTTGAAGGATTGAAGAATTTGAAGCAAGCGGAAAAAGTGGCGCGAATTCGTGGAGTTTCTGTGGAGAGTTTAAAAGTATAAGGAGTGGACAAGATGACTGAATTAAAAGTAACATTGAAAAGATCAGTAATTGGACGTCCTCAAAATCAACGAGATACAGTGAAAGCCTTGGGTTTAAGAAAATTGCATAGTGCAGCTGTAAAACCTGATAATGCAGCGATTCGAGGCATGATTTCTACCGTATCACACTTAGTGGACGTTGAAAAAGTATAAGAATCTATTAATTTGTCTTCATATTATAGATGGTGAAATTGCGAACTACCTTAACGATTGGCACATGAAGTTTGACAGAGATTAGGTAGGATGTTTTTAGTTCATACATGGATAGGCAATTAATGGATTTTAAGAAAATATAAGGAGGTGTTCGTCAATGAAGCTTCATGAATTAAAGCCGGCAGAAGGTTCACGTTGTGTGCGCGATCGTGTTGGGCGAGGAACATCTTCTGGAAATGGGAAGACTTCTGGTCGTGGTCAGAAAGGACAGAAGGCTCGTTCTGGTGGTGGTGTTCGCTTGGGATTTGAAGGAGGACAAACTCCTCTGTTCCGTCGTTTGCCAAAGCGGGGATTTACAAATATTAACCGTAAAGATTATGCATTGGTTAATTTGGATACGTTGAATCGTTTTGATGATGGAACAGAAGTGACACCAGTTTTTTTGGTCGATGCTGGGATTGTGAAAAATGAAAAGTCTGGTGTTAAAATATTAGCGAATGGCAAATTAGCAAGGAAATTAACAGTAAAGGCAACTAAATTTTCTAAAGCGGCAGAAAAGGCAATTGTTGCTGCAGGAGGAACGATTGAGGTGATCTAATTGTTTAGATTGTTGAAAAAAGCTTTCCGTGTCAAAAGTATTCGATCAAAGATTTTATTTACTGTCTTTATTTTATTTATTTTTCGATTAGGAGCTCATATTACGGTTCCTGGAGTAAATGCACAGGCATTAAATGAACTGAAAGATATGCCCTTTTTAAGCATGTTGAATATTGTAAGTGGTGGAGGCATGCAAAATCTTTCTGTTTTTGCAATGGGAGTTTCGCCAGGGATTACTGCTTCAATTGTGATTCAGCTTTTGCAGATGGATATTGTTCCAAAATTGGTAGAGTGGGGCAAACAAGGAGAAGTTGGAAGAAAGAAAATTAATCAAGTGACGCGTTATTTGACTTTAGTGATAGGTTTTGTTCAATCTATCGCGATTGTTGCCGGATTTAACCAATTATCACAATTTAAAAATGTGGTTAAAGCACCGTCTGTAGGAGCATATGTTCTCATTGGAGTTATTTTGACTGCTGGAACAATGTTTGTTACTTGGATGGGAGAACAGATAACGGAAAAAGGGTTTGGGAATGGTGTTTCCATGATCATTTTTGCAGGTATTATCGCGGGAGTTCCAAAGGCGGTTAAAGATTTGTGGGAAGATTCTTTTGTGAATATTGATTCTTCTGAAATATGGTGGTCAATTTTGTTTATTATCGTTTTAGTGATTGCGGTAATTGTAATTGTTACGGTAACGACCTATGTACAACAAGCTGAACGGAAAATTCCGATTCAATATACGAAACGTGTTCAAGGGGCTCCAACTAGTTCTTATCTTCCACTTAAGGTAAATGCTGCAGGAGTTATTCCCGTTATTTTTGCCAGTTCTTTGATTTCGACTCCAAGTACTATTTTGGCAATGTTTGCAAAAAGTCATGAAGGAGAAGGTTGGTATGATATTATGTCAAAAGTCTTTAATTATAATACGATTCCAGGAAGTATCCTTTATACAGTGTTAATCGTAGCTTTTACTTTCTTTTACGCGTTTGTGCAAGTGAATCCAGAAAAAATGGCAGAAAATTTACAGAAGCAAGCCTCTTACATTCCGCGGGTTCGTCCAGGCAAACCGACGGAAGAGTTTGTTTCAAAATTATTGATGCGCTTGTCAACGGTTGGATCAATTTTCTTGGGATTGATTGCGCTATTACCAATAGTTGCTTCTATGCTCATTGATGAATCGAGGAGTTCCTTGAAAAGTCTTGGACTTGGAGGAACGAGTTTATTGATTATTATTGGAGTAGCATTGGAAGCAGAAAAACAATTGGAAGGCCTATTATTGAAACGTCAGTATGTTGGATTTATTAATACAGATGATTAAATATTTTTAAGTGGAAAGTCTAATTGATCTGATCAAGTTTTGAGAGGTAGATCTTTTTGGTAATTTATTAGTGAATGAAATTTGGTGAAAGTTTGATATGCAAAAAACACTGAAAATAGGTTTATCTTCGCCCCTTTGTTTTTGAGTGTTTGCAAATAAGAGAGGTGGAGGAGATAGATGAATTTATTAATTATGGGCTTACCTGGTGCGGGAAAAGGTACGCAAGCGCAGGGAATTGTTGAGATATTTGGAATTCCACAGATTTCCACGGGAGATATTTTCCGAGCAGCGATGAAAAATAAAACCAAGTTAGGTTTAGAGGCAAAATCCTTTATCGATAAGGGGGAGCTTGTTCCAGATAAGATAACCAATGGGATGGTTAAGGAGCGTTTGGCGGAAGATGATGTTTCTATGGGATTTTTGTTGGATGGGTTTCCACGAACTCTTGTTCAAGCAAAAGCGCTGAATACAATGTTGAAAGAGTTGCACCGGGAAATTGATGTGGTGATTAATATTAGTGTTCCAGCAGAAATTTTAGTAGATCGTCTGTCAGGGCGTTTTATATGTCGTGATTGTGGGGCAACTTACCATAAGCTGAACAATCTTCCTAAAATTTCTGGGACGTGCGATCGTTGTGGTGGTCATAATTTTTATCAACGTGATGATGATAAACCTGAAACGGTAAAAAGACGTTTAGGTGTGAATGTTGAGCAGAGCAAGCCTATTCTTGATTATTATCAAAAGCAAGATTTGATTTGTACAGTAAATGGAAATTGCGCAATTGAAGCAGTTTTTGCAGAAGTGAAACGGATTATTGAGCGGATTTAGAAATATTTTGTTACTTGGCATGAAAATGAAAAATTTTACCCAGAAAAGACGTTTATTAACGACGTGGGATGCTTGTAAAGAGAAACAGAATGTGTTAAAATAATAAGGATTCTTTTTTTAATTTTTCAAATAGATAAATGGGATTTGATAGTTTTTTCGAAAATCTTACCATTATAATTTTCGAAGAGGTTTAATAGAGACTATAACTTAGGAGTCTGTTTAAGCATTGCTTAAACAGTGTTTCTTGGTTTTTCAGTGGAGGAGGGACTCTTTCGATGCCAAAAGAGGATATGATTGAAATCGAAGGACTAGTAGTCGATACTTTACCAAATGCAATGTTTAGAGTAGAACTTGAAAATGGCCACAAGATTTTAGCAACTGTTTCGGGTAAAATTCGAAAGAATTACATTCGTATTTTAGCAGGAGATAAAGTGACGATAGAAATGTCTCCGTATGATTTAACTCGTGGTCGCATTACTTATCGATTTAAATAATTGTTTTCGCATAAAGTGTCTAGTTATTTTATCAGAGAGAGCTGTTTTTTTAACATATAATTCGTGTTTTTAAGTTAGGAATTTTCAGCTTTTTTTATGTAGGGGGTTAATCATGAAAGTAAGACCATCAGTAAAACCGATGTGTGAGCATTGCAAGGTTATTCGTCGTAATGGTCGAGTAATGGTGATTTGTTCAGCAAATCCGAAGCATAAACAACGTCAAGGATAGTATTAATTGATTCATTTAGAGAAATACTAACTTTGTCTCTTTATGAATGAACCAAAAGGTACATCTTATCTAACCTCTGCCACACTTCATATGCCAGTAGTTAAGATAGTTTGCACCAAGAGGTATCTACCTAACCTCTGTCACGTTTCTCGTGTTTCGCGATTAAAAATCACTCACAGGAGAACCGTTTGTCAATCGTTAAGGTAGTTGCAATTTTTGAAGAATTTTGCCGGTTGTTAGCAGGTTTTTAAAGATCAATCGTAAAACGAAAATAGAGGAGGAAAAAGATTAATGGCTCGTATTTCAGGAGTTGATATTCCGCGTGATAAGCGTATAGTTATTTCTTTAACGTACATTTACGGCATTGGAAAAACGACAGCACAAAAGGTTTTAGCAGCAGCAGGTGTTTCAGAAGAAGTCCGTGTGAAAGACTTAACAACAGATCAAGAAGATGTGATTCGTCGTGAAGTTGCTCAATTGAGGGTTGAAGGGGATCTTCGTCGCGAAGTGAATTTAAACATCAAACGTTTGATGGAAATAGGATCTTATCGTGGAATTCGTCATCGCCGCGGGCTGCCGGTTCGTGGTCAAAATACGAAGAATAATGCACGTACACGCAAAGGACCTGCAAAATCGATTGCAGGTAAAAAAAAGTAAGATAGATAAAAAGGAGGCTTTTGAGAATAATGGTAAAGAAAGCAACGCGTAAACGTCGTGTGAAAAAAAATATTGAAGCAGGTGTGGCGCATGTACATTCAACCTTTAATAATACGATTGTGATGATTACAGATGTTTATGGAAATGCTCTATCTTGGTCTTCGGCAGGCGCTTTAGGATTCAAGGGTTCTAAAAAATCAACTCCTTTTGCAGCTCAAATGGCTGCGGAAGCAGCATCAAAAGCAGCGATGGAATATGGAGTGAAGAAAGTGGAAGTTTCTGTTAAAGGTCCTGGTTCAGGTCGTGAAGCAGCAATTCGTTCTCTTCAGGCAGCAGGCTTAAATGTAACAGCAATTCGTGATGTAACACCTGTTCCACATAATGGAGCTCGTCCTCCAAAACGTCGTCGTGTTTAATATTAGTAGATATTAGATTTTTTATTTTTAAAATAGGCTTTAAGAGTTTTGCAGCATTGGATTACCATACGAGATTTAAGGAGGTAAAAAATACGGATGATCGAATTTAAAAAACCAAGGGTCACACCAGTTGATGAAACTGAAGGATATGGTAGATATGTGATAGAACCTCTTGAACGAGGATATGGAACTACTTTGGGAAATTCAATGCGCCGAGTGTTGTTGTCTTCTCTTCCAGGAGCAGCAGTTACAAGTGTTCAATTTGATGGAATATTGCATGAATTTTCTTCTATTCCTGGTGTTCATGAAGATGTTACTCAGGTTATTTTAAATCTGAAAGGGCTTGCATTAAAGATGTTTGTGGATGAGGATAAACAATTGGAAATTGATATTGTTGGTCCTAAGAAAGTGACAGCAGGAGATATTTTAACAGATTCAGATGTTGAAATTTTAAATAAGTCTTTGCATCTTTGTACAGTTGCAGAAGGTGCTAATTTTAGGGCTTCTTTAACTGTTAAGAAAAATCGTGGATATGTTTCAGCAGATGAAAATAAACAGTCTGATGCTCCCATTGGAGTTCTTGCAATGGATTCGATTTATACTCCTGTAAGTCGTGTAAATTACCAAGTAGAATCAACACGTATTGGTAAAAGGGATGATTATGACAAGCTAACGATAGAAATTTGGACTGATGCTTCAATTCTCCCTAGTGATGCGCTTGGATTGTCAGCAAAAATTTTAACTGAACATTTAAGTATCTTTTCAAATTTAACTAAAGAAGTTGTTTCAGAATCAGAAGAAATTTTAGTTGAGAAAAAAGAAGTTGAAAAACCTAAGAAAGTAGAGATGATTGAGGAATTGGACTTATCAGTTCGTTCTTACAATTGTTTGAAACGTGCAGGAATTAATACGGTTCAGGAGTTAACATCAAAAACTGAAGCTGATATGATGAGAGTTCGTAATCTTGGACGTAAATCGTTAGAGGAAGTTATTGATAGATTATATGATTTAGGAATGTACTTAACTATTGAAAAGTAAGTTTTTTGGATTTTAGAATTAAAAATTGATAAATTTTATGAAAGAATAATTTTGGATTAGAATTTAATTCTAGGTAAACGGAGGGGAAATCAAGTGAGTTATCGTAAATTAGGACGAACAAGCTCTCAACGAAAAGCTATGTTGCGTGATTTAACGACAGATTTAATTATTAATGAGTCGATTGTTACGACAGTTGCGCGTGCAAAAGAGATTCGCCGAACGGTTGAAAAGATGATTACTTTGGGAAAAAATGGCGACTTACATGCACGTCGTTTGGCGGCAGCGTATATTCGTAACGAAATTGCCTCGATAAAGGAGTCAGAAGATGGAAATGTAGCGATTGAATCAGCTTTACAAAAGCTATTCAATGATATTGCCCCACGTTATTCAGAGCGTCAAGGTGGTTATACACGTATTTTAAAAACAGAGTCTCGCCGTGGTGATGCTGCGTCAATGGCAATTATTGAACTGGTCTAAAAAGTATAGGCAATCAATAGCTAATAAATTTTTAATCTTGAAGCAGACTCTTAGATGTTTACCTTAAGAATTTTACTTGTTAGAGTTTGTCCTTGCTGAGCGAGGCAAGTTGTAACATAAAACCGTCCACTGAAAAATAAAAAAAGACAAATCATCAAAATTCTAATAAAATGTTTAAAGTATCAGCCCAAAACATTTAGGAGGAATAAAGATGAAATGCC
>JAITQW010000050.1 GCA_031288715.1 Lactobacillales bacterium
CAAATACGCTTATTAAACGTATTTGAAGCCTTTTTTGATTATCCATAACTTCACTTTGTTCCAAAAAGGCAACCTTACACATATCATAAATCAATAACGATATATTTTCACTGAGCAATAACAACGCTCTTTATAATTTAGATGTATTCCTTTACGTGATATTGTGTTATTCTCAGTTTGCGTCATAGTGAATTCTATTCTTTTATTGATTGTTTTTTGAGACTTTAATAATGCATGAAATTTCACTATGGCATCTTTGTTTAATTGGATTGAAAAGAAAAAAGGGGATCGAGCACTTGCTAGTCTTAATGAAAAAGCTTTGAATAAATTTTTTTGAGGTAAGATAGATAATTCCACAGTAAACGTTCTTCGTAACAATGGTAAACTTTAACCGTTACTGTTGATAAAAGACATCATTTCAAATTAATTCTAATCACAAATAGTAATGAAAATTGCCAACAGAGGTTGTCAACCAAAGTCCTACAGGTCTATAATGACTTACACACTTTGATTGACAAGCCTAATGGGTTTTTTACACAGTTTATTTTACACTCTTATCATCAACAGGTTTTTAGAAATTTTTATACTTCTTTTTTATCTTGCAGATATAAATATACTTGTTGTCCGGCAATTCCACCTTCTCCTACCGAAGTCGTAATCTGACGCAACATTTTTTTTCGAACATCGCCAATTGCAAAAATTCCAGGAATTTTAGTCCTCATTTCCTCATCTGTAAGAATCCAGCCTGAATCATCCATAATTTTCAAATTAATAAATGGAGCTGTCATAGGATATAATCCCACATATATAAAAACTCCTGAACAATTTATTTCCATGTATTTTCCAGTTTTTATATCTTTCAATCGAACACCTGTCACCAAATGGTCATCTCCTTCAATTTCATCTACTATACAATTCCAAAAAAAAGAAATTTTAGGATTAGCAAACGCTCTTTCTTGAATAATCTTCTGCGCACGCAAAGATTCCCGTCTATGAACAATCATAACCTTGCTTGCAAAACGAGTAAGATATACAGCTTCCTCTATCGCGGAATCTCCTCCACCAACAACAACTAGCACTTTATCACGAAAAAAAGGACCATCACATACTGCACAATAGCTTACTCCCAAACCACCGTAATCCAATTCTCCTCTAATTCCCAAAAGACGATGCGAAGCCCCTGTTGCAATTACAACTGTTTTTGTTTGATATTCGTTATCTTCAGTAATAACTACCTTATATTTCGCTAAATTCTTTACTTCTACAACAACTCCATACCTATTCTCAACTCCAAAATTCACTAAGGGGGCATACATTTTATTAGCCAACTCCGGTCCCTTAATTGAAAAAAATCCAGGATAATTCTCTATAATTGCTGTATTATTCATTTGACCACCAGGTGCACCTTGCTCCAACAACAAAACCTTCAAATTAGTTCGTGCTGCATAAAGTGCCGCAGTCATTCCTGCAGGACCTGCACCAATCACAATGACATCGTACATTAACATTTTCTCCTATTTATCAAACTAAACCCATAAGAGCCTGCTAATCTTTCTTAATAATAGCGAAATTGCGAACTACCTTAGCGACTGACACGAAAAACGTGGCAGAGCTTAGGAGGAGGTACCTTTTGGTTCATCTATTATAAACAAGTCAACAAACTCTTAGAAAATAAGCATTTGATCAAACCAAAGAAATTTTCTTAACATAAAAAATCGCTAAAATGCCAAATGCTATTAAAGGACTCGTCAATAAATTTATTAGCAAAGCATCCACTATATACTCTCTTATACTCCGTATTTTTCTTATAAATGTCAATATAATTCCAAAAAAACTGAAAAACATTTCAATAAGAACAGATATCAAAAAAGCATTTAAATAAATACCGACCAACTCATTCATTTAGGAACCCCCTGTCCTTATTTGACATGCGTCGTAAAAATAATTATGACACGAAACAGAACACTTGTCCAAAAGTTTAATCCGTAAAGACCACCTACTTCTTCTAGAAAATAAACTCAAAAATTAGATCATTTCACTATTTTTAAGTTTCGTTTTATCAAATGATGGCTGTGGTATAATGAAATTATTATTTCAGTTATAGTCGATTCATTTGAAAAGATGAGTTGATCATAAAAGGAAAAAAATGAAAATATCTGTCAGAAAATATATTGTGCGTAACATAACTAAAATAATTATCTTGCTAATTTTAACAGTAGGATTGTTTATCGTGGGCACAGTCATTGGTTTTGGTATCCTTGGCAGAGGAAAACCAAGTGATGTATTCCATCGTGACCTTTGGGAAAATGTGTTTTACTATTTCCGTTAAAAATATACGCAAAAAACCATATTTTTATCCTTAAAATGAGAACAAAAATTTCTACAAAAATACAACTAATTTTCAAGTCAATAAACGATAAAAATGACAATAGTCTTAAAAATGATTATCATGAAAACAAAAATATCCAATTCAAGGCAGAAGAGGTGAAATTCTTGAAAAGAATTTTAGTCGTAGAAGATGAAAAAACAATCTCTGATATTATAAAATACAATTTATCAGCTGAAGGATTTGAGATTTTGATAGCTTTTGATGGAGAAGAAGCAATCGATAAAGTTCGAAGCGAAAAACCAGACTTAATTTTGCTCGATATAATGCTGCCTAAACGAGATGGTTTAGACGTTGCTCTTGAAATTCGCAAAGATTTTGATATGCCAATTATTATAGTCAGCGCAAAAGATTCAGAAATCGATAAAGTTTTAGGGTTAGAATTAGGTGCAGATGATTACATCACTAAACCTTTCTCAAACCGTGAACTTACTGCACGTGTAAAAGCAAATTTACGCCGAGAAAAAAATACATTACAGGAAAGTGCTGCAAATTCTTCCTCTGAAAAAGACATTATCGTAGGAAATTTGACAATTCACCTCAATGCTTATGCTGTTTCTAAATCTGGAAAAAATATTGAGCTCACCCATCGAGAATTTGAACTACTTCGTTATCTTGCTAATCACCTAGGACAAGTAATGACGCGAGAACATTTGTTGCAGACAGTTTGGGGATATGATTACTTCGGAGACGTTCGCACAGTTGATGTAACCGTTCGACGATTACGCGAAAAAATAGAAGATTCTCCTAGTTATCCCACCTATCTCATCACTCGCCGTGGTGTTGGATATTTTTTAAAAAATCCAACACCTGATGAGACTTAATCGAAAAGCTGCAAAGGAATAAAGACGATATGGCAAATCGAAAAATCCGTTTCTGGCAATCTATAAATTTCAAATTAGCAAGCACCTTTGTCTTGCTTCTTTTTCTTTGCATTGAAATTGCAAGTACATTTTTCATCTCTATATATGAAAAACATATACTTGATAACGTTCAAAGCGACCTCATAGCTCACTTACAACAAATCCATTCTGTCATTGGTGCAAACCTAAATAACACTAAAAACAAAAAAGAAATAGAGGAAGCAAACACTGCCATTCAAAAACAAATTAACACTCTCCATAATAATAGTGTTATAAAAATCTTAGTCACTGACAACAATAAAATAATTCGTGCTGCCATTGGAGAAAACAGCATCTCCGTTATCAATAAAAAAACTAATATGAATGATTTAAAAAAAATGGTAGCTGTACAAAAAACTATTTCCGTCAATAATAAGAGAATACTCATCAATGTTCTTCCTATTCAAACTTCTTTAAATAAAGTTCCAATTGGAGCAATCTATACGGAAATTGATTTAGAAAAAGAATACGAAAATATTCATGAAATAATCTACCTTTTCCTCATCACCTTTGGTGCCTCGATCATTCTATCGCTTGTAATTGCAGTTTTTATTTCTCGCTCTCTTACCTCTCCAATTAAAAAGATGCAAAAACAAGCTATACGTATCGCTCATGGTGATTACTCAAATAAATTGGAAGTTATAAATTTTGATGAACTCTCACAACTAGAGCTTTCGATTAACGATCTTTCCGATCAAATTTTTCATTCTCAAATTGCTCAACAGGTTGAACGAGAACGACTCAACTCTATATTAGATAACATGACCGATGGAGTTATTGCAACTGATTTTCAAGGAAAAGTTATTATTGTAAATGAAATGATAATAAATCTATTAAACCTTGATAACAAAGAAATCATTGGAAAATCCATTCTATCCTTACTGGACATCGAAAAACATTACACTCTGCAAAAATTACTAGAGGATACACCACAAATCATCTTTGACTCTACAAACAAAGAAAATGAAACCATTCTTCATGTCACTTTCTCAACAATTCAAACTAGATCTGGACATATTAATGGCCTAGTAGCTGTTTTACATGACATCACAGAGCAACAAAAAACTGAACAAGAACGTCAACAATTTGTTTCAAATGTTTCACACGAACTAAGAACTCCTTTAACAAGCATTCACAGCTACCTAGAAACGTTAGAGAATGGAGCTTGGAAAGATGAGAGAATTGCTCCAAAATTTTTAGACGTCTCTCTTAACGAAACTGAACGAATGATTCGAATGATTAATGATTTATTACAACTTTCAAAAATTGACAGTGAAAAACTTCCTCTAAATCTAGAAATTATAAATTTCAATCATTTTGTAAACTATATTCTAGATCGCTTTGATATTTTACTGAAAAATTCAGATAATAAAATTAAAATTACTCGTCAAATGATCGAACAAACGCTATGGGTAGAAATAGATACTGACAAAATGACTCAAGTAATCGATAACGTTCTCAACAACGCGTTAAAATATTCCCCTAAAAATGGAGAAATTAAGGTAACATTAATGAATACTCCCAAAAATGTTCTCCTAAGTGTCTCTGACAATGGTATGGGAATTCCCAAAAAAGATCTGAAAAAAATATTTGATCGCTTTTACAGGGTCAGCAAATCACGCTCAAGAGACAAGGGTGGATCAGGACTAGGATTAGCCATTTCCAAAGAGATTATGAACGCCTTGCATGGTCATATTTGGGCAATTAGTGAAATCGGAAAAGGTTCTACACTCTTCCTAACACTTCCGTACTTAGTATATCCAGAGGAGGAATGGAAATGACTAGAAAAAGTATTAAAATTACCCTATCACACTTATTTCTTGTCTCACTAATTTTTTTAAGCCTGTTTCTTTCTTATTATCTATGGTTTCAAGAGAAAAAAACACCGGTACAATCTTCTGAACCAAGCAATACAAAAATAGTCGAATTTAAAAAAGAGATGTTACTTCCTATAAACACTATTCATCACAAACAAGGAAAAATCACACATCTTACTCAAAATAATACGTTAACAAACCTACATTCTCAATTAAGTCAATTCTCTTTAAGTAAAAGAACACTCACAAAAAAAGTACTTTCAAAAAATTATTTTCAAAAATTCGGAAATAATGAAGCATTAGAGTTTTTATATCAAGAAGAGTTTGATCTTTCGGATTATATCGACACCTACTTCCAAAATAATGGTCATACCACCGTAAAACCTTTTCTCTTTCATCGTATATTGCTGGACTTTAAACAAAAACTTCTTATCTTTGTTGCTAAAGACGAGATGCATATCACATCTTTCAAGATAAGAGGAGATTTCGATAAAATGAAACGATCAATTTCAAAATATAAAAAATTTGAAATTCCTCTTTCATTAGGACATTCCATTTTACCAAATCATTATTATTTCGATGAACCAATTCAGTTAAAAAAATACAGTTTTTTACTGGAACAACAATCACATACATCTATAGCAAATGAGCTTCTTGGTCCTACCAACAAAGAAATAACAAAAAATAAAGAACCATTATTTATTTATTACGAAAACTCAAATCATGAAAATGTACAATTTGACCAGAGTTCTTCCATCATTTCCTTCAATGGATTATTTGAGAAAAATGATAAGAGGAATATTTTCACAAGTTTTTATTTCTTGGATAAAATAGAGACTTTTATAAAAAATTTCCGTTACTTTGAAACTTGTCAAAACAAGATTTCCTATCGTAATTTTATTAATAATATTCCTATCTTCAAACGAGAAAAAAATGAAACTCTCACAGTACAATTTAAAAAGACAAATAAGACCCTTCCTTCTGATATACAAATAAATTTAGATACCGATGCTTTGCAGATACCTGTTCCGCAAAACGATACGATCAGTCTGCCTAAAACAGCAGACATCATGCAAGAGCTTTCTCAAAAAGAAGGAATTGATATATCATCTATTTCTGACTTTACCATTGGTTATGTTTGGGATGAAACGGACAATCCTAAAATTGCTGATTTTTCGCCTTCTTGGTTTATTCGCTATGGCAAAGAATGGGTACCTCTCTTAAAATTACTTGGAGGTGATATATAATGGATTTCCGTCCTGTAGAAAGAATTTTCACTGCTTGTTTTTTCTTATTCAATATTTTTCTGTTCATTCTCATTTATCAACAAACAACTGATATTCAACTAAACAAAGACTCTATCTATGATCATCTCAAAGAAGATGCAATTGACTTTCCTGCACTCAACAATAAACAATTAAAAGGAAATTATATATCTGCAGAGAAAACAATTTTTGACTATGAATCTTTCAATTCAGAGGTACTAGTTTCATTTTCTAACCCTCCCGTAATAAAAAAGAATAAACTAGTCTCATCAGCAAAAATTTTATTAGAAAATAAGAAATATTTTGAATTTGGATCAGAATATAAATATTTTGCAGATTTTTCAAACATTGCTTCTAAAGATGCTCATTTAGATTTTTATCAAGTCTTTCAAAATGTTCCATTGATAGATGAGATTTCTAAACTGCAATTACTACCTAAAGATCAAGCAGAAAGCTCAGAGATTTGGGAAATTGGAAAATACAAACAAGCCCATTCAAAAAATATAGATACATTACTTGGACAACAAACACTTATCTCAGAAGAAGAAGCTATAAAAACGTTATATAACCATATGAATATTCCTGAAAAATCAAATATACTATGGATACGCCTAGGTTATTCTCGTATCGCAAATATTCACGATAAAAACATCTTTGTCCCTACTTGGTTTGTAAAAATTCAGCTCTATAAAGGAAAAACACAAATAGAGAAAGTAAATGCAATAAACAACTCTATTATAACTAACACAGAAATCATAACAATAGAAAAACAAGCAGAGGACGATTCTCATGAACTCACCACTATCGATAAAATTAATATTCCCTAATAATATATGTATGTGAAAATTACAGATTTTAAACATTAGAGAAATGAGGAAATTTAATTGAAAATTAGTATTCTCGCTAGCGGAAGCTCCGGTAATGCACTTTATATAGAAACTCCTAAAAAAAAATTTTTAGTCGATGCAGGATTAACAGGAAAAAAAATCAAGGAACTACTAAATAAAATTAAACGTTTTCCCGAAAATTTGGACGCAATTTTTGTAACACACGAACACAGTGACCACATCAAAGGAGTTGGAATTTTAGCTCGCAGATATAACTTAGAAGTTTACGCAAATGAAAAAACATGGAAAGTTTTGGAGAAAAAGCTCGGAAAACTTAATCCTCTTCAGAAACAACTGTTCCCAATAGGAAGAATAAAAACACTCGGAGATTTAGATATTGAAAGTTTTGGCGTTTCACACGATGCTGTCTCTCCACAATTTTATGCATTTCATAAAGACGGCAAAAAATTTGCTATGCTAACCGACACTGGTTATGTAAGTGAACGTGTTTGCGACATTATTTGCCAAGCCGATGCCTACCTACTTGAAAGCAATCATGATGTAGAAATGCTGAGAATGGGACCATACTCTTGGCACTTAAAACAACGCATTTTAAGCGATAAAGGCCACCTATCCAATGAAGAAAGCGCTTTTACTGCAACAAAAATCATTGGGGATAAAACCTCAAAAATATTCCTAGGACATCGAAGTCAAGAAAACAACCTTAAAGAATTAGCACATGAAACTATGTATTCTACGCTAAAAGAGCGTAACTTCGATGTAGATAAAACACTTCAAATTTATGACACCTACGCAAATCAACCAACTGAATTATTCAGTGTATAAAAAGAAGCTAATTCTTTGATAACAATCTAAAAATGATTAAAATTAAGGATGTAATAATCTATGAATATGAAATAGGCAATGATTTGTCCATCTAGTTATAATATTTGATAAATTACAAATTCTTACATTACACTATTATTAGTGTTAAAATATTTATTGTAAGAAAAAAATATATATGCTTACTCAAATTTAAAGTTACATAGTGTCTTCATTTAGGAAGTATAAAAGGAGAACTGAACTATGGCAAATCAATTACTAAATCTCATAAGTACCAATCAAAATGTTTTAAAAAAAATTATTACTGAAAAGACACATGACGCTGCTTTCAAGGTTGCTCAAGAAAATATTCCGAATTACAAAAACGAAAATTTTAAGAAAGACATAGAGGAACTTAAAAGAATTATGAATGGAGATGATAATCAACTTAACTCTGTAACAGGTGGCCGCATGTCTTCAAATTTTCAATTACTTAATGCTTTTAGTGAAAAACATGGCATTGATCTTTTAGAAATATTTGAACGTTGGAAATAAATATCCTTAAAAATAAAAGAGAGAGAGGGTTTATACATATGGAAAATGACAATCGACTACTAGATCTTATGAACACAGATCAAGAAATATTAGGAAAAATTCTAGCCACAGAATCTACAGAGGATGCTTTAGCAATTGCAAAAGAGTCCATTTTAGACTACACAACGGAAGAACTTGAAAAAGACTTAAAAAGCATCAAGGCAATCATTTATGGAGAAGAAGCTGCACTTGATATAGACGAACTCGAAGCAGTCGTCGGTGGTGCACCAGGAGGTCCTCCACCATTCATGAACATTTATCATCCAGCAGTAATTAAAGATTGGGGAGAAAAACTTAATTGGTAGAATTTCATAATTATTGAAAGTGTAAAGTAAACTGCGTAAGTAGCCAATTCTAGATAAGGTTGCTTTGCCGTTTAATTTATACTTTTGATTAATCAATAAAATCTAATTGGGAATTTGTCTCAATGTTCTGTTTCAGTACTAGAAAACAATGCACCAGCTACTTTTTCATCAATTGTTGTTTAATATTTACTCTGAAGTAATGCCTGCTGAATAACTTTTAAATTTCGCTTTTCGAAATCAATTCTTGCTGAGAGGGGCGCTCATGAGCCTGTAGTCTCATTCGTCCTCTTTCAGCGAGAATTGAAATTTCAAAAGCTTGTCTTTATAAATAAATATAATGTCAAAAATAGATTATTTATAGCCATTATGAATTATTCAGCAGGTATTAAGTAGAAATCTCCATTTCCTTCGGAAAATACATCACAAAACTTGTCCACTCATGATTAGGCAAGTTGTAACATAAAACCGTCCACTGAAAAATAAAAAAAGACAAATCATCAAAATTCTAATAAAATGTTTAAAGTATCAGCCCAAAACATTTAGGAGGAATAAAGATGAAATGCC
>JAITQW010000051.1 GCA_031288715.1 Lactobacillales bacterium
GGCATTTCATCTTTATTCCTCCTAAATGTTTTGGGCTGATACTTTAAACATTTTATTAGAATTTTGATGATTTGTCTTTTTTTATTTTTCAGTGGACGGTTTTATGTTACAACTTGCCATAGTGATTCAAAATTTCCGTGTTTTTCACCAATTAATATATAAAACACTCCGCAAATCCATATTCTCAAATAAAATATTAATGTAGCAAAAATATTATAGAGGTAGGTATAAAAATGTCTAAAAAAAATCAAGCTATTGAAGTACAAGCAACAGAAGAAGAAAGAGTAATTGACAATAATTCAGTAACTATTACTAAATTATCTATTGGAAAAAAGATTCTCGGTTTTATCATACCCGATAATAAACGTTTCTATGTAGAAATTGATGGTAAAAAAGAAAGTGGTATTAAAACGCTCAATGAAGGAATTCAGTACTTACTTGCCAAATACAATCTCCAAAAATAAATATATTTATAAATGAAAACATAATTTATCTTGGATAAACTCTGATACAATTTTTAAAGAAAATTAACCTAAAAAAGATAACACAAACATTCTTGCTATCCCTATTTTTGCTATAAAAAAATTTAAATTAATGATTGCTAAATAAATCCATAATAGCCATTTTTAACATTATATACATTTATAAGTACAAGCCTTTTTGCTCAAAATTGCGAACTGCCTTAGTGATTGCGGCACTCAGTGCAGCAGAACTTAGGCAGGATGTACCTCTCGGTGCGAACTGCCTTAGTAGATTGCGGCGCTCAGTGCAGCAGAGCTTAGGCAGGATGTACCTCTCGGTGCGAACTGCCTTAGTAGATTGCGGCGCTCAGTGCAGCAGAGCTTAGGCAAGATGTACCTCTCGGTGCCAAAAATTGCCATATAATCTAAAACAATTTTACTACCTATTCTGAATCAAATTTTTTGTTATCTTTAAAAAAGGTGTTACAATAGGAAAAAATAATATTGTCATTAGATTAAACTGTAATTTAATAAAAAAAGATTTGAGGTGATTTTTCATGACACAAACTGCTTCCAAATATAAATCAGAATTAGATCAGTTCACACTTATCCTTAAAAAATTAGAACAGTCGCTTCTTTCTACTAAACAAAAATTAAAGAAAGAAATAGAAAAAAATGAATCTCTAAATCAAGATATCCTTAAACTAAAAAAAGAACTCCCTTCATATAATAACTCAAAAGATAAGGAGCTTAAGCTTGCATTAAAACAATTAGAAATTTCACAAAATCAAAGTCTACTCTTTAAAGAAGAACTCGATAGAACAATAGAAAAATTGAATGAAAAAATTGCTGAAAATCATCAATTAGACATTATAAATAGATCCTTACAACAAAAAGAAGCCGACTTTTCTTATCCTTTATCAAAAGATCCATCCATTAAGACTAACACAGTTCCAATGCCAATAAAATTACATACTGCTAGCGATGAGAAAAAAATTCAAGAGCTACAAGAAAAATTGATACAAAAAGATGAAGAAAATGACAACTTACAAAAACAATTATCGCAAGCCGATTCACATATTTTTTCAAAAGAGGAAGTAACTGAACTTTTTCTTCAAGAAAAAATTTTTGCGAAAGAATTAGAAAATAAAGAGAAAGAAAAACGACAAGAAGAAGAATGTAAGGCTTCTTTTAATAGAGAAGAAGAACAATTATATGATGAACTACTTTCTATTTCTAAAGCAAACCAAGATTTTATTTCTCGCTTATCTAAGTTGAAAGATAAAAAGAAGAAGATAAAAGCCATAGAGGAACAAAAAGATGATTAAAATTTTCAAAAAAAACCTAATAATAGGTTCTCTCATCATTTTTAGCTTACTTTCCTGGCAGATAAAAGTAATAGCTGACGAATCCTCTGTTTTTTCAACTTCTAGCTCTGTTAACACAAATCCTGTAAATCAAACTAATGCAAAAATTAAAAATTCTTCGGAAAATAAGAACTCTATTAAAAAATTAAAAAATTTACTAGGGATAAGAACAGATTTCGTTTACAATAACCAAAATGATACAACAAACACTTTACGCATAATTGTCTATCTTATTCAAAAAGAACAAGATCTTTACCATCCTGTCCATAAAGCAGACGCCTCTCAATACAAAGTTACCATGAAAGCAATTTTTTATGTAAGCAATAAAATAATTTACAAAAATGAATATCATACAGATAAAACCGGTGAAATTACAATATATCTGGATGAAATCTCAAAAGTTATGAACCAAACTAAAGGCGATTTACGAATTGAATTAGAACCACTATCTATTGGCAAATTAGATCCAAATGCTATGAAATATCACGATAAAGTTTATCGCGAATTCTCCTTACCAATTCCTTCTCGTTCTGATAAGAATTTAACATCAAAATCTAGTGAGGATAAAACAATGACAAGTACTTTAATTGAAAATTTTTTAATCGGCGGT
Source organism: Lactobacillales bacterium (assembly GCA_031288715.1). Classification (GTDB taxonomy): domain Bacteria; phylum Bacillota; class Bacilli; order Lactobacillales; family Streptococcaceae; genus JAIRLR01. The sequence goes on from JAITQW010000051.1 coordinate 2,439, forward strand.
AGTGCTCTTCTAATTGGCTGCTTAATCGGGTATATGATAGGCAAGCATCACGGCAAACGAATCATAGAAACCGAGATTTTAAAAACTAAATTTGACCATGTGCCTGAAATAAAAGTAGAATCAAAAGAAGAAGCAACTAATAAGACACTTGAACAAAATACTGAAACAAAAGATGCTCTTTCTCCCGCTACTGTACCCAAAATTGAAGATACCTCAACTGAAATAGAATCAACCGAAGAACAACTTAAAAAAGTAAGTGGCGAAAAAAATTCTAGAGTAATTTTAATGCCTGGGGTAAATAAATCTGTCAAAAAACAACCTAAGCAAACTCAAATTTCCAAAGAAGATATCCCTAAAAAATCTGATATAAAAAACAACACAGAATACTCTTCTAATGATGAATCTGCAATGTTTGATCAACTAAAATCATTGCGTGAACATGCACAGCAGCTGCTAAGTTCGTTAGATGATTAATTATGTTAACTTGTCTCTCTATGGATGAAATTTCTCATACTAGAAATTAAAAAACATCATCTAAATTGAACTAAATTTAGATGATGTTTTTTATAGTAATTTTAGCTATTTCATATATTTCTCATCTTCAAACTCCAGAAGGTTTCGCAATGAATGTGCTAGTTGGAATAGTAAAACTCTCTGCAGTAAGCCCTTGAATATACTCAGTTGTAAATACTTGTTTTAAGTGTTTTTGCTCACCATTTACAGCAAACAAAATAGTCCGAATAACAAAGTTTCCTCCACCAAGATCCACCAAACCAAAAACCTTTGGCACTTTGGCAATCTTAAACTTATATGTTTCAGATAACTTTTCCGTCGTTTTTTCAATAATTTCCGTGATCTTCTCAATTCCTTCTTCTGGAACAATACGAATATCCACAATCACTTGAATATCTGAACGTGAAAGATTAGTCACCGTAGTAATATTTCGATTCGGCACATAATGAATATACCCTTCATTCGATTGAATCTTTGTCGTTCTAATCCCAACAGAAACCACCGTCCCCTCAATGATTAAATTTTGCAGCTTAACCATATCACCAACATCCATCTGTTGCTCCATAATTATAAAAAAACCAGTAATTAAATCATTCATAAAACCTTGTGCACCAAGACCAATCGCCAAACCAACAATTCCTGCTCCAGCCAAAAGAGAACCAATTGGAACACCTAAGACTACCAAACACGTATATACCGCAAAAAAGAAAATCGTATAGCCAAAAACACTATCCACCAAGCGTTTAATTGTTTTCGCACGGCCTTCACTCACCATCGTTTTCTTCGCATACGAAAAATATGCCCGCTCAATAATCCTCTTACCAATTTTAAAAATCAACAAAAAGAATACAACAGTCAAAAACAAGTGAATTCCAGTGGTAATCAGTTCTCTAAGCACGTTATTCCAATCAATACTATAAAAATATTTCTGCCAAAAATTCATCATTTAAATGACTTCCTTTACATAATTATTTTGCTATAATACAGATTGGTTTTACTAGAGATTCAATAGATGTTTTGTCTTTGGTGCTTCAAGCATAAGTTAATCCTTTCAAAATTTATTGGCTTATTTAAAAAAAGATAAAATTGAAAAATATACTTATTCACACATCTTTCTTCTCAATTTCATCGTCCTTTTAACTTTTCAATAAGTTTATTTCCTTTTTATTTAATGCTCGGTATTCCCCAGGGCGTAAACCTTTAACATCCAATCCACCATAAACTTCACGCCTTAATTTTTGCACTGGTAAGCCTACCGCAGAAAACATTTTTTTCACTTGATGATTACGTCCCTCATGAATTGTCAATCTAACCACTGAAATTTTTCTAGTCGAATCCACTTGTATAATTTCATAACGTGCAGGACACATTTTAATTCCATCAATTTTAACTCCCTTGGTTAATGGACGTAAATTTTCTTTATTTGCCAATCCTTCAACCTTTGCCGCATAAACCTTTTCAATCTCGTGACTTGGATGCATCATTTGATGGGCGAATTCTCCATCATTCGTCAATAACAACACACCTGAGGTGTCCCAATCTAGTCGCCCAATTGGATAAATTCTCTCCTTTACATGAACAAAAAAATCCATCACCGTTTTTCGACCCAATTCATCCGATACCGAGGTAATCACCCCTCTCGGTTTGTAAAATAAAAAATAAACCTTATTTTCTTTAGAAATCGGAATTCCATCCACTTCAACCACATCTGCACTAGAAATCTTCATTCCTTGCGCGTTAATCATTGCTCCATTAACTTTTACGTGTCCATTTGCTATTAGCTCTTCCGCCTTTCGGCGAGAAGCAACCCCTGCATGTGCTAATACCTTTGACAGTCTTTCCACTACCCTATGCCTACTTTCCCTATTAAACAGATTTAATGGGTTCTCACTCACTTGCATCATACATCTTTGAAAATAAATCCACTTCACTTTCAATGAAATCTTTTTCCATTGCCCGAATATCAGGCAACTCTGAAAAAGATTTCAGTCCGAAATAATTCATAAAATAATCAGTTGTTCCGTAAAGAATAGGTTTTCCTGGAGTTTCCATTCGTCCCTTTTCTTCAATCAAATTACGTAATTGCAACTTTTGCACCGATCCACTCGAAGAAACCCCACGAATTTCATCAATTTGTGAACGAGCAATTGGTTGTTTATATGCAATAATTGCCAAAGTTTCCAAAGCTGCTTTTGATAACAAGGCAGCTTTAGCATTAGCAGAATATTCTGCCAAAACATAAGACAACTCAGCTTTTGTCGTTAATACCAAACGACTTCCAACTTCTAAAATATTCAGCGCCGAATTGGAATCTTTTTCATAACTTTGCTGCAAACCAGCTAAAGCTCTGTGAACTTCCAAAATGTTTTTCTTTGTCGCCTTGGAAAGCTGGGAAATCTCAACTCCCTCTTCACCAGAAACAAATAACAACGCTTCCAACTCCGCAATTAACGATTTGTTCTGCTCCACTATGATATCCAGATACCTTTCACTTTGATGCTAAAAATTCCTGACGCTCACGAATAAATAATGCGCTTAATTCTGCATCAGTAATATCTTTAGAAATGTCGGTAACTTTAGCCTTTTCACTACAAAGAATTCCATCTAAATGCTCACATTCATGAAAAATCAAATGAGCCGAAAAAAGAAAATATTTAAGTTCATTTAATTGGCGCTTTGCAATTTCTTCACTTACCTCAAAGGTAAATTCCAAACCATTTCTATCATAAGCTTTTAATTTAATATTTTTTGGTCTAACGATAATTACATATGATGGAATAGAAAAACAACCCTCTACAACCATTTGTTCTCCACTTGTATGGATAATTTCAGGATTAATTAATTCTAGAGGTTTTCCCTTCGTTCTCGGATCTTTCTCTGGATCAGGCACTAAATCTCCTTTATATATCAGTTCTCCCTTCACCCCTGAATATAAAACCACTGCCCGAAAAAGATAACCCACCTGATTTGCTGCAATTCCTGCTCCACCTTCTTGAGCAGCCAAAGTATCATCCAAATCATCCATCTTTTTAGCCAATGAATCATCAAATTCGGTGACTCTTTCACATCTTGTTTTTAGAATTTTTAACTCTTCAGGGTTTGTCACCATTTTTACAGGCAAAACATCTGCATTTACAATAGCAGGAGAAAATAATATACTGGCATATCCAATCATCAAGGCGAAACATACTATCTTTATTCCATTTTTCATTTTCATAACTCCTTCTTAACAATAAATATCTATAGTCAGTATTATCGCCATAAAATAGCAATTTGGCAATAATTATTTTCTTGCCAAACTTCCAACTGTCTTTTCCTCATTAGTTCCAACATCGCTAAAAAAGTCATTATAATCTCTGATTTACTGGAATCTTCTGCAAGTAACTCATCAAAAAAAATGGTATTCTTTCCCTCTGCTTTCATTCTCCTCAATCGCAGTGAAATCTGCTTCATCCTATCTTCAATACTTATCGTTTCTTTTTTAATTTTTGTTTGAACAGGACGACGCTTTGCCTGTTTCGCCAATATCTCATGAAAAGCTAGGTATAAAGAAATTGTTGTATAACGATTAGGTTCAAGTTTAATCTGCTTTTTCGTATATTCTTCAAGACTCATTGCTTCCTTTGTAAAATAATCACTTCGCTTCAGTTCAAACTCCTGAAGAGTCTCAGATATCTCTTTAAAAGTGCGATATTCAACTAATTGCTTCTCCAAATTTCCACGTGGATCTAACTCAAGTAGTTCCTCCTCATCAAGTTTTTCGTTACACATTTGCGTAGGCAACAACATATTACTTTTAATCGCCAACAAAGTCGAAGCCATCACCAAATATTCGCCCGCAATTTCCAGATTTTCCTCTTGCCAAGAATGAAGGTGCTCCATGTACTGCTTCGTAATTTCAGCAATCGGAATATCATGTAGATCCACTTCCATTTTCTTTGTCAAATGAAGAAGTAAATCCAGCGGACCTTCAAATGCTTCCAATTTCAACTGGATAGGCTCCATGAATTCCATTCCTTTCAAAACTCAAATTATACGACAGATATACTAATCCACAAACTCAAATTCAAACGCTCCAATACGGACAATATCACCATCTTTAGCACCACGTTTTCGCAACGCTTCATCCACACCTAAGCCGCGCAATTGTCTAGCAAAACGTTTCACCGTTTCCTCATGATTAAAATTAGTCATCGCAAATAATTTTTCAATTCTCTCACCCGATAACTCCCAAGAAGCATCTGGTAAACGATGAATTTCAAATTTAGAGGCTTCTTCTTTGAAACCATAATAAACTTCTTCTTCCTTTTCCTCTTCATACAACGGAAACTTAGGAGTTACCTCCAATAAATCAGCAGTTGCTCGCAACAAACAATCCAAACCTTGGTGAGTCACACCAGAAATTGGGAAAATGGGAATTTTATCCAATGTATCTTTCGATAATTTTTCTTGAAATTCCTTCAAGTTCTTTTCAGAATCTGGCAAATCCATTTTATTTGCAACAATTATTTGTGGACGTTCCAATAAACGCAAATCATATTGCTTCAACTCATTATTGATTGCTAGAAAATCTTCATATGGATCTCGCCCTTCCATTCCACTCATATCAATCATGTGCAAAAGCACACACGTTCGCTCAATATGACGCAAAAATTGAATTCCTAATCCCACCCCTTGAGATGCTCCTTCAATCAAACCTGGCAAATCAGCTACTGCAAACGTGCGACCATCCTTCAAAAGAACCATCCCAATATTCGGAGTGATGGTCGTAAAATGATATGCTCCAATCTTAGGTCTTGCTTTCGAAATTACTGAAAGAAAAGTAGATTTTCCAACGGAAGGAAACCCTACCAAACCAATATCTGCCAAAATTTTTAACTCAAGCTCAAGCGTTAGAATTTGACCTAGTTCTCCATTTTCTGCCAACTCAGGCGCAGGATTTCGTGGTGTTGCAAAGCGGATATTCCCACGTCCACCACGCCCACCTTTCGCAACCAATAAAGTTTGTCCATTCTCCAGTAAATCACCAAAAAATTTACCTGTTTTAGCGTCTCGAACAGTAGTACCAGGAGGAACTTTAATAAAAAGATCTTTTGCTGCTCGACCATGCATTCCCTTACTCATTCCACTCTTACCTGCAGGAGCTTTAAACTGATGATTAAAACGGAAATCAAGCAAGGTTCTTAAACCCTCTTCAACTACTAATATTACATTGCCACCATGTCCACCATCACCACCAGCAGGTCCACCATTAGGTACATACTTCTCTCGACGAAATGCTACCATTCCGTCACCACCTTTTCCAGCTTTCACCTCGATCTTTGCCAAATCTAAAAATACTGACATGTAACAGTCCTCTTCCTCATTTTAAAATAGAGTCGATTTACTAATTCTTAGAATTTACTCATTTCATACAAAATTCATTTTATCTGCAGGATAATACAACCCTTTCAATCCATTTTTTCCAATATTTCAAAACACATTTTGTCAATCTCTGTCTTCAATTCTTCCAACATCATTTCTTCAGGCACTGTTTTTATGATCTCACCTTTTTTAAACAGCATGCCTTTACCGTTACTTCCAGCAACTCCAATATCGGCTTCTCGAGCTTCACCAGGTCCGTTTACCGCACATCCCATCACTGCTACTTTAATCGGAATTCGTATCTTTTCAATATAACGTTCAATCTCTTGAGCAATCGGAATCAAATCAATTTGAATTCGCCCACACGTTGGACAAGAAATCAAAGTTGCAGCATTATTTGCCAAACCATACGCTTGAAGGATTGTTCGCAATACACGAATTTCTTTCACGGGATTTGCCGATAACGACACACGAGCCGTACTACCAAGTCCCATTTGCAAAAGCGCGCCTAAGCCTGCAGCTGACTTAATTGTTCCGGAGTTCATCGCTCCAGCTTCAGTAATTCCCAAATGCAACGGATAATCAAATGCTCTACTAGCAAGTTCATACGCCTCAATCGCTAACGGAACATTAGAAGCTTTTAGCGACACGATGATATCTTGAAAATCCAACTCCTCCAATAGATGAATGTGATCCAATGCGGAATTAACCATGCCTAAAGCTGTCGGAAATTTCTCTTTTTCTAAATATTTCTTTTCAAGGGAAGCCGCATTGATTCCAATCCGAATCGGAATTCCCTTTTCTTTACATGCAAAAACGACTTTTTTCACTCGATCCGCCCGGACAATATTACCTGGATTAAGCCGAATTTTATCGACTCCTTGAGTAATCGCCTCCAAAGCCAATCGATAATCAAAATGAATATCTGCCACCAAAGGTATGGAAATGCCTGCCTTTATCGCTCCCAAGCACTTTGCTGCTTCCATATCAGGAACTGCCACACGTACCAATTGACATCCAGCTTCTGTCAATTCTTCAATTTGTGCAATTGTATCATCAATATTCGTCGTTTTTGTTGTACACATAGACTGAAGAAAAACGACATCATTCCCTCCAATAACTAGATCTCCAACCTTTACTCTCCTAGTGTGCCTTCTATGCACAATTGGCCTCATATTGATCTTTCCTCCGATTATTCAAATCATAATACAAATCCTCATTATTATAGCATATCAAGTAAAGTCAACTTCTTTCATTGTTTTCAATAACGAAAAAAACTACTCTAAATCAAAAAACATAAACATCTATTAGATAGTTGAGTTGACAAACCTAAAAATATAAAATTTATACCTTTTATCAAACAACTTCTGAAAGATTTCATACTTGTTTGAAAAGAAAGTTGAATCTTAGTAAAATTGAAAACATATATCGTATCAATAGATTTTTTATACCAGGAGGAATCATGGTTGAACCAGCTATTCGTTATAGATTAATAAAAAAAGAAAAACATACAGGTAGTCGTTTGGGTGAAATTATCACGCCACATGGAACTTTTCAAACGCCAATGTTTATGCCTGTGGGAACTCTTGCAACTGTGAAAACAATGAGTCCGGAGGAACTTGTTGAAATGGGTGCGGAAATCATCTTGAGCAACACTTATCATTTGTGGTTGCGTCCAGGCGATGAGTTGATAAAAAAAGCGGGTGGACTTCATTCATTTATGAATTGGAAACAACCAATTTTAACAGATTCTGGTGGATATCAAGTATTTTCTTTAAGTAAAATTCGAAAAATTGAGGAAGAAGGAGTTCATTTTAAAAACCATTTAAACGGTGCTTCATTGTTTTTGTCTCCAGAAAAAGCTATTCATCTTCAGAACAATTTGGGTGCTGATATCATTATGAGTTTTGATGAATGTCCTGATTATTATCATTCTTATGATTACATCAAATCTTCTGTAGCTCGTACATCACGCTGGGCAGAGCGTGGACTTTTTGCACATAAAAATCCTGATAAACAAGGATTATTTGGTATTGTGCAAGGGGCAGGATTTAAAGATTTGCGTAAAGAAAGTGCTCAAACATTAGTTTCTATGGATTTTATAGGTTATTCAATCGGTGGATTATCGGTGGGAGAGCCAAAAGAAGAGATGAATCGCGTGCTTGATTTTACGACACTATACCTCCCGGAAAATAAGCCACGCTATTTGATGGGTGTGGGAACGGCGGATTCTTTAATTGACGGAGTAATTCGTGGAATTGACATGTTTGATTGTGTACTGCCGACACGAATTGCTCGCAATGGAACTTGTATGACTTCCAAAGGTCGTTTAGTCGTAAAAAATGCGAAGTATGTTGATGATTTTCATCCTATTGATGAAAAGTGTGAGTGTCATGTGTGTAAAAACTACACACGTGCTTACATTCGTCATTTGATTAAATGCAATGAAACATATGGAATTCGATTGACCTCATATCACAATCTTTATTTCCTATTAAATTTGATGAAAAATGTGCGTCAAGCGATCATAAATGATCAATTGCTAGAGTTTCGACAAGCATTTTTTGAGGAATATGGATTTAATAAAGATAATGCGAAAGCATTTTAGAATCGATATTTTATAGCTGATTTACTAGACTTGTCCTAAAATGTTAATTCAAAATTATAAATTCTCAAAATAAGTATAAATGTCGAACTTTACTCTTTTTTTGAACAGTGATATTCTGTTTGGGAAGGCATTTCATCTTTATTCCTCCTAAATGTTTTGGGCTGATACTTTAAACATTTTATTAGAATTTTGATGATTTGTCTTTTTTTATTTTTCAGTGGACGGTTTTATGTTACAACTTGCCCTTTTCTGGCTGCTCCACAAATCCAGACCCTGTAGAATAAGCATCCGTTCGTTGTAAAATACCATTTAACGTAGCACGATCATTTACATGGACAATCCGATCTTCGGCAATCGAATCAATCAAATCTTCCGCAAAATAGCTATAATGGTTCGCTTCTTGTGAAAACCTTACCTGAACATAACTATGTAGCTCCTGTTCACTAACCTCTTTTTGCTTAGCTAAAGGATGTGTGTGACTTACATAAATATGTGTTTTAAAACTCAAGAGCGTTTGATAATTCAAATTTTTTTGCTCTAAAATTCGCAGAATTGCTGCTTGATTCCGTGCATTAAGAAAAATAATCCCTAGCTCACTTCGAAAATTAGAGACATCTTCAATAACTTTCTGTGTCGTTGATTCAAAAATCCGAAAAGTTTGATAATTCAACTCCTCTTTTAATAATTGACTCATGACAGGAGCCAAAAAATTATAATGCTGACTTGAAATAGAAAAGTGCTGATCCTTTTGTTCCACCGCCAAATAACGTGTTTCTAATGATTCAAACTGTGTCAAAATTTTTTGCGCACGCATTACAAACTCCATTCCTTCTACAGTTAAATTTGCTCCTCGATTCGTACGAATAAACAATTTTGTATGCAGTTCTTCTTCCAACTCTTTCATTGCATGCGAAAGACTAGGTTGAGCAATATACAATTTTTTTGCTGCCTCACGAAAACTCCCATTATTTGCGATAGCCACAGCATACTTCATCTGCTGAATATTCATACTCTACTCCCCATTTATTGTTAATCAATTGAAAAAGCGAAAAAATTACAAATTCCGCACATTCTCTCCACCATACAAAACTTCTTCGGATAAAAATTTCACCCGCTCCATCACACGTTTTGCCTGTACACTTTCATTATTTCCCTTATTATCCAAACACAGATACTTTTCCAAACCTTCAAAATCACGATTTGAAGTAAACAAAGTAGGCAATTCTTCCTGCATTCTATATTGAACAATTCCCATTAAAACAGTATCTCTCGCCCAAGAAGTAACCGATTCAGCACCAATATCATCTAATACCAAAACTTGTGCCTTCTTTATGTTTTCAATTCTATCTCCAACCACATTATTTTGTGAATTCATTGCATTTTGCAACTCCATCAAAAAAGAGGGAAAATGTAAAAGTGTTGTTGCAAAGCCCTTTAATGCTAACTCATTCGCAAGTGCTCCCATCAAATAGGTTTTTCCAATACCGAAATTTCCGTAAAGATAAATTCCTCTGTGTCGTTTTTCAGGATTGGCAACAAGTGATTCTCCAAATTTTTTAATTTTCTGAATCGCGATCATCCTGTTTGCATCATCTGTTAGAGTCAAGTTTTGAAAAGATGCCTTTCGCGTTTCCTTGGGAATATTTACTGCTAAGATTTTTGCTCTCTTCTGCTGTTCCACCAATTCTTCCGTCGGCTCATATACCACATCAATCGACGAAGAACTAAAGATAAGCTTCGGCTCATAGCCAGGAGCCACATAAGTCTTATCATTATTCAAAAATTTCTGCTTTTGTGAAACATACTCATATAGCTTCGAAAAACTTCGCTCCATTTCTTTATCCGACAGCTTATTCTGATGTTTTAATAAAAATGATTGTACATCTGAATTTTTAAATATACGTCCCCGAATTTCTTCCTTCCTCTCTTCACTCAATTCATCGTGAAAAATCATTCCAAATCCACGTCCCTTGCCAATATACTCCATTTGGAAACTCACTCCCTTTTCGAAAAATTGGAAAATTCCGCTAACTCTTTACGTAGTTGCTCAACCTCTTCTTGACTCACCGTTGTTTGATTTTTTTCTTTCTTCTCTCTTTTGGGTACTTCTTTCATCCATTCTGGAATTTTTTCTACTTTTTTTCCAAAATTACGCGAATTATCATACTTCTTTTCTTTACGCACTTTTTGATTTTCAACCATTTCTCTAAGGTGAAGCACTGCGCTAGAAGCGTCTACCACACCTTTTTGCATCCAATCATCCAAGATCGTCAATGCATAATTTCTAGGCAAAGAAGAGTGCCTCTGAATGACCAATATATAATTGATCAAAACATTAAGAATTTCTATTTTTATTTTGCTTCCAAATTTTTGATTTCTTCTTGTCAACTCTTTTTCCAAATCAGCTAACAAATCTAATTCATTCTTTGTAACCATTCCACCTTTTTGCTGACGAATGTTCTTCAAATAATCCATCGAAAAAAGACTCCTTGCCTCCTCAATTACCTTTAATTCCACTGCAGAAAATAAATTTTGCTGCAAACTTTCCTCGCTATTTTCCATTTTTTTTCGCGAGATCTTTAATTCCTTTTCTTTTAGGTACTCATTTAACTTCGATATATCCAAAACGGTTCCTGCACGAGCTACATTTTTTGCTTCATTAAATAACTCAACTTCTGTAAATCCAAATAAAGAACATAAGCTTTTTAAACGCTCAATATCCTGCTTCTCAGAAGAAAAAGACAAATCTTGCTTTTTCATCATCTGCTTAAAAAATTCTACATCAAAGTTTACTGCAGGTACATCTAACGCTGTCTTCTGCCTTGCCTTATGTAAGCACTCATCTTCCTCATTCAAAACATTCAAATCAAAAGCATATACTTCCATAAATTTCTTTGAAACATTCTCCATTCCAGAAACTTCCACTGAAAATCTTTGATAATCTTCAACTAGCGAATCAAATGCTCTCTGACCAACTCGATCAAGCAACATACCCGAAAAAAGAGGTTCCGCAAAAAATTGTGAAAACGAAAGCGGCATCTTCAATCGATAAAAATATTCCTTGCCAAATTCATACGAATCCTTTACAAAAGTTTGTAACAAAGCCACACCTTCCAAACGTTCTCGCGCCTTACAAAACAGTGCACCGTTCAAACTAATAGCCTGAAATAAAGTGTCATGAGAAATTATTTGCTCAGAATTTTTTGCCATACTTTGGCTCAACAATGTCATATATAGAGCAAATGTATCTTTTCCAATCAAAGGCAAATATAGACTCGATAACGATAGCAAAGAATCTAACGAAGGTATCCCGACAAAAGCAACAGAATAAAATTCACGTGGACAAGGTATATTTTGATGCATTTTGACTCCTTTCAAGTACCTGCTTAAAACGATAAACACTGTTCAATCGAATAATATTAAATCTACTTTTTGTTCGCTTTCCTTACAATATCTTCTAACTCAGATAAGAACACACTCATATCTTTGAACTGCCGATACACACTTGCAAAGCGAATATAAGCAATTTCATCCAAATCTATCAATTCTTCCATCATGAATTCACCAATTTGCATGCTCATTACTTCTGATTCACCCAACTCCCGAACACGACGCTCCACCACATCAATCGTCGCCTCCATCTGTTCTCTAGTAACCGAGCGCTTCTCTGCTGAGCGAATCAATCCTCGTAATAATTTATCACGACGAAATTCCTCACGTGACCCATCTTTTTTCACTACCAACAAAGGAATTTCTTCTATCTTCTCAAACGTTGTAAAACGATAACCACAATGCTCACATTCTCGCCGTCTGCGAATTGAATTTGAATCTTCACTTTGACGACTATCCACCACTCGAGAATTAGTATGCGCACACCTTGGACATTTCATACCGTAACCTCCATCTTGTGAATGCTTAGTCTTCCAATGTCTAGCTTCAATTTCTAAAAAATTCGGTAGAAAAATATCTATTGATCGAACAGATCGAACGCAATAAACAAGAGGCTTTCTCTACTTGTCTGTTTATCAAAAGTTTCCCGTTTTTCAATCTAGCGTTTTTTCTTCTTTTTCTTAAACTGCTTTTGCGCTTTTTTCATCATTGATTTCATCGCCAGCTCACCAACTTTTCCTTTAAGTCCTCCTCCAAATGGATTCCCCCCACCTTGAGGCATACTTGGCATTCCTGGAATATTAGGCATACCGCCCATCCCTTGAAACATTTTGTTCATATCTCCATTCATCATCATCTGCATCGCTTTTTTAGATTCATTGAACCCTTTAATCATCTTATTGACATCAATTACGGCATTTCCTGAACCTGCTGCAATTCGTCTTCTTCGACTTGGACTTAGCACATCAGGATTTTCACGTTCTTCAGGAGTCATTGATAGAACCATCGCCCGTTTCCTAGCAATATCCTTAGGATCCACTTTTAATTGATCCATTCCTGGAGCTTGACTCATTCCTGGAATCATCTTCAGCAAATCTTCCATCGGTCCCATATTTGTCACTTGGTCCAACTGATCAATAAAATCATTGAAATCAAAAGTATTCTCACGCATTTTTTCCGTTATTTCCAGCGTTTTCTTTTCATCGAACTCCTTTTCAGCTTTTTCAATAAGAGTCAGCATGTCTCCCATGCCCAGAATTCGTGAACTCATTCGATCGGGGTGGAAAATTTCTAAATCGGTCAGTTTCTCTCCTGTACCAATAAATTTAATTGGTGCACCTGTCACACTTCGAATTGAAAGCGCCGCACCACCACGTGTATCTCCATCCAACTTAGTAATGATCACACCAGTAATTCCTAGTTGATCATGAAAACTCTGCGCCACATTCACCGCATCTTGCCCTGTCATCGCATCAACCACAAGCAAAATTTCTGTCGGATTAGCTAATATCTTAATTTGTTGCAACTCATCCATCAACGCTTCATCAATATGAAGTCGCCCAGCCGTATCAATCAATACATAATCATTTTTCCTCTCGTGTGCCAGCTCTAATCCTTGAAGAACAATTTCCACAGGAGACTCATTAACTCCTTTTTCAAACACAGAAACATTCAACTGCTCCCCTAGTGTCTTCAACTGTTCTACTGCCGCTGGACGATATACATCGGCTGCAATCATCAAGGGCCTGGCATTTTTTTCCTTCATTAAATACTTACTTAGTTTACCAGCAAAAGTCGTTTTCCCTGCCCCTTGAAGACCTACCATCATAATGACAGTTGGAATCTTAGGTGATTTCTGTAACTGTGCCACTTCAGATCCAAGGATCTTCGTCAATTCTTCATCCACAATTTTTACAATCTGTTGTGTAGGATTAAGCGTCTCCAACACTTCTGCACCTACTGCACGCTCACGCACATTGCTTATAAACTCCTTGACCACCGGAAGAGCAACGTCAGCCTCTAATAGCGCTAAACGAATCTCACGCATCATTTCTTTAACATCAGATTCCGAAACTTTTCCCTTACCACGAAGCTTTTTCATGGCTTGTTGTAAACGCTCAGTTAATCCCTCAAATGCCATCTATATATTCTCCTTTGTATCAATATCATTTCTAAAATTTTAACATAACAATGCAATTCAGCATAAAAAGTCACATAGCAATAGAACAAGAAATTTTTTTCATTTCTTGTTTACTTTTTAGAGCCTGTTAAAATCCTTTTAATATAATTTAAAAATCTAATTCATGTTTTTGATTTTCTACCAATTCTTTTCTTTAAATGCTCATATCGTTTTCGCCAAATTTTGATATATCCATCACTAAATGGACCTTTCTGATTTTCAATCCAATCTACTAATATTTTCAAATGCTCCTTCAAAATAAATTCGACTTCCCAAGGGTAATGCATCTCTTTTCGATGTTCTTCATACTCATCAACATCCAGAAATAACTTTTCTTTATTAGGAAACATTTTAATATCTAAATCATAATCAATATATTTTAATGCTTCTTTATCCAGTACATAAGGACTTGCAAGATTACAATAATAAGAATTTCCAGATTTCCTAAGCATCACAATTACGTTAAACCAGTATTTTTTATGAAAATATAAAATCGCTGGCTCATGCGTCACCCATCGCCGCCCGTTTGATTCTATTACAAGCGTATGATCATTAAAGCCAATTAACGAATAATCATTGATTTTTAATACCATCGACTCTTGCCAAATTCGGTGCAATTTTCCATTATGCTTATAACTTTTTATCGTAAAAAATTCGCCTTCTTTAGGAGAATCCATAAAAAACCTTCTTTCCAAAACATCCTAAAAATAATAATGTCAAACCACATATATGCTTAATAAATTTTCTCGTATTCTGTCTCTTTTTAATATTTTAAACGTCTTTTCCTCTTGTGCATTATAGCACAATACAAATAAGGACCCTTTTTCAAGGATTCCTAGAAATTTTATCTATTTAATGACTGCTGAGTAACTTTTAAATTCCTTTTTTGAAATCAATTCTTGCTGATAGGGGCGCTCACGAGCCTGTAGTCTCATTTTGCACGAATGAGCTTGTCATCTCATTCGTCCTCTTTCAGCGAGAATTGAAATTTCAAAAAAAAGAAATTTAAAAGCTATTTGGAAAGTATTATTTATTTTTAAAACTTATATTTATTAGTAGAATATTTCTTTAAAAATTTATTAATTACCTCTCTATAGATCTCACTAAAACCTGTTATCACTTTGCAATCTCAATGTCTCTAAAAATTCTCCAATTTTATCTAAAGAAAAACCTTTTTGATACAGTCGCTTCTTTATTTTTTGTTGTACTTGATACGTAGTCACCTCAGAGAATTGCCGACAAATTTTTTGTCCTTGTCGTTTTAAAGATTCCCATTCAGCATCTTCGTTCATTTCTAGAAAAAGACTTTCTACTCCAACAGCAGCCATTTCAAAAGAAAAGCCTTTATTGGTTAATCTCTGGCGAATCTTTTGTAATAACTCTTTATTAGATAATTTTTGATATTTTTTTGCCAGCTTGTCTGCCATTTTCTTTACATTTTCTTCTTGCAAATCTTCAGGAAAATTCATATGTAATGCCTGTTCAATGAATTCCTTTGTAACACCTTTTTTTGACAAATACTGCTGAATTTTTTGCGGCCCCTTTTCATTCAAACGTACCTGTGTACGAACATAACTTTCAGCATAGACTTTATCATCTACCAGCTGCAAAATTCGTAACTTATCCAAAATAATGTCAACAAACTCTACTTCAATCTCATGATTTCTCAAATAATCTCGAACTTCTTTTTCCGTTCGCAACATTCTGTCCAAATAAGAATATGCCAATTGCTCTCCCCAAGAAATAAACGATTCTTTTTTAAGATCCACAAAGGTCTCATCACTTATTTCTTTTCCTTTCAATAAACAATTACTAACTAAAATATCCTCAGTGATCGCTAATTCTTTTTCGTTATCAAATACAACCAAATAACGATTTCTATCCTTTTTCACTGCAAGAATTTTCATCTACCTTACAACCTCTCCGAGATTCAAAATACCAACTTAACAAATCAAATCTTTGATCCTGATTTTTTCAACCATTTTTCTTCAGCTTCTACTCTCTTTAAATAACGCGGAACAAACGTATGAATATTCGCAACAGGAGATTTATTTCGACCTATCAATACCAAATTTTCAGCTTTCGGAAGATTCCAAAAAGAATTTTTACAAATGCATCCTCTTGGGAGATTACTTTCAATTTCCGATTGAAAATTCTGGACATCTTCCCCTAAAAATAGAAGATCTTTATCTTTAGGAAGCTTAAAGAGCAGCTTTGAAAAAGAAAAATATGCGTCCTCTAAAACCTCTTGAACAATCCCTTCAGAAAACTGATAAACACCAGCATACACGTTTCCCCTTCTTGCATCAAAAAGCGGAACAATCATTCCATCAAATCCATAGGCATTTTGTGCAAGTAATGCTAAACTTGAAACAGCAATCAAAGGTTTCTTCAACGTAAAACTAAGTGTTTTAGATGTGGTAACTGCCATTCTAACCCCTGTATATGAACCAGGACCATCGCTTACAATAATTTTATCCAACTGAGCTGGACACCAACCTACCTCTTTCATTAACCTATCAACAGCCGGCATCAACGTTATACTATGATTCTTCTTAATATTCAATTGGTAACTCGCCGCAAGTTCATTACCTTGTACCAATGCAACGCTTAGAGTTTTATTTGACGTATCCATTGCCAAAATTTTCATTTCCTATCCTCCACAATCAACCCCCTAAGTGATTAGGTATGAATACAATGGTTCAACCTACAAAAAACTGAAATAACAACTCTTGAAGCGTCAAATTCCAGTTCAAAATTATCTATTATTACATTACCATCAATGTTTATTTGCTAAAATCTCACGAAAATTACAAAAAGAAACTTTTATCAGATTGTAAAAAAATTTCGCAATCAATTTTGACAAAATAACAATATTCAAAAAAACGGCAACAAAAAGTAAAATAAAAATTCCACAAAATATTTCTAAAATTTTTCTAATTAATAAAAAAGAAAATATGAACACATCCATTTTTTCTTTCATATACTAGTCCTCTTTTCAAGAGCATCCAACTTATCTACCTATACTTAAGGCATTATAACAAATAGAAAAAGGAAAACTCAATAAAGAAATTTATATTCTTCTAGACATTTCATTGCTCAGTAAAAATGTTGTCAAACCAAAAAATACAAAGAAACAACAAAAATGAACAAAATCAGAAAAAAAGTTGTCATTTGAGCTAATTGAAAAGAGGTTTCATAGATATTTTTACGTTACGCAATACGAAATTTCAATAGTATAAAACAAAAAGAGATTACTATGTAAATTTTATTATCTTTATTTACATCATATACTAAATACTTATTTAAAAACCTTCTATTCCCCTCCCACTTGCTATGTTAAAATCAAAGAAGAAAATTCAATCTTCAACTTTATTAAGAAATGAGTGGACCAAATGAGGCAAGAGAACTACCTCAGCGTGAGTGCTTTAACTCAGTATATAAAAACTAAATTTGATAGAGATCCTTATCTTGAACGTGTATTTTTGGTTGGAGAAATTTCCAATTTTCGCCTCCGTCCAAAACATCAATACTTTAGTTTAAAGGATGAAAAAGCAGTTATTCAAGCAACGATGTGGGTAGGATTATTTTCCAAACTGCGATTTCAACCTGAAGAAGGAATGAAAGTATTGGCCATCGGTCGAATCAGTGTATATGAACCAAACGGCTCCTATTCAATTATTCTAGAACACATGGAACCTGACGGTATCGGTGCACTTTCTGCTGCATTGCAGAAATCAAAAGAGAAACTCGAGCAAGAAGGATTATTTCAAGAAAAACACAAACAACCTATACCTCGTTTTCCTAAACGAATCGCCATCTTAACAAGTCCTAGTGGGGCAGTGATTAGAGATATTATTATTACCGTACGTAGACGTTTCCCAATCGCTCAACTCGTATTGTTTCCAACCATTGTTCAGGGAAATAGTTCGGCTACATCCATTGTTGCAAATATTGACTGGGTCGATAAGTTAGGAACATTTGACACGCTTATTTTAGGTCGAGGCGGAGGTTCCATCGAAGATTTGTGGAGTTTCAATGAGGAATCCGTAGTGCGTGCTATTTTCAATGCAAAAACTCCAATTATCTCTTCTATAGGACATGAGACAGATACGACTTTGGCAGATTTTGTCTCAGACAAGCGAGCAGCTACTCCTACTGCTGCTGCAGAAATAGCCACCCCTGTGCTAGATGAAATCATCCTCCAACTGCAAAAAACAAAACAAATTTTGTCCTCCTACTTTCAAGGTATTCTTAAAAGTAAACAAGAACGTTTACTTCGTTTACAGCAATCCTATGTTTTTCAGCAGCCCATGCGATTATACGAAAAATCCACTATCCAACTCGATCAAACCATACAAATGCTTATCACAACAATGAATCAAAAATTACAAGCAGAAGAAAAACGTCTGATGCACCTTCAATCTCGACTAAAAGAACACAATCCAAAGAAAGGTCTCTTTGTCGCTCAACAAAATTTGCAATTTCAAATAAAAACCCTACAAAAAACAATGAAATACTACTTAGAACAAAAGAAAACTAAATTCGTAAGTACATTACAAGCCTTAGATTTTCTCAGTCCACTAAAAACGATGGGAAGAGGATTCACATACACGACCAATACAAAAAAACAATTGATCAAAACCATAAATGATTTGAAAAAAAATGAAAAATTATTGCTTCACTATAACGATGGAATCGTAAAAGTAAACGTTCTAGAAATCATGGAGGAAAACAATGAGTAAAACATTTGAAGAATCACTATCTGAGTTAGAACTACTTGTAAACAAACTCGAACAAGGAGAGCTTCCTTTAGAAGAAGCTTTATCTTCATTCCAAGAAGGAATGAAGCTGAGCAAAAATTTAAGTGAAACCTTACAAAAAGCACAAGACACTTTTACTAAAATGATCAACGAACATGGGGAAGAGATTCTTTTTGAAGATGAGAACTCCAATGAAAAATAGATTACAAGAATTTCAACATTATTACCTTCCGTTAATTGAGGACATGCTACAAACATTTGTAGAACAGAAAAAAATTCCAAAAACATTACAAGAAGCTATGCTGTATTCTCTCATGGCAGGAGGAAAAAGACTTCGTCCACTTTTAACTTTGATGGTCATTACTTCCGTAGAAAGAAAGATTGATGAAGATGTAATAAAAATTGCCAGCGTCATTGAGCTAATCCACACATATTCGCTTATACACGATGACTTACCCGCGATGGATAATGATGATTTCAGACGTGGAAAATTAACCAATCACAAAGTTTACGGTGACGGAATTGCTATTCTTGCTGGAGATGCTTTATTAACTCTGGCATTTCAAATATTAACTGAGAGTATATCGAATGAAAAATTGGCCTATCAGTTAGTAAAAAGATTATCTGTTGCTTCCGGAGCATTAGGAATGGTCGCTGGTCAAATCCTAGATCTTCAAGGGGAAGATAAAAGTCTGCCACTTGATGCAATACAAAATATGCACCGTTTAAAAACCGGAGCTCTCTTTATTTATTCTGTAGAAGCCGGACTTCTTATTGCGCAAAATTATCATAGAGACTTTCCTCGCAAGATAGAAAAAGAATGGATAACTTATGCTGAAAGTTTAGGACTTGCTTTCCAAATACGCGATGATATTTTGGATATTACTCAAACCACTGAAAATTTAGGGAAAACAGCCGGAAAAGATGTAACGACAAAAAAAAGTACGTATCCTTCTATTTTAGGATTAAGCGGTGCAAAAAAAGCTTTAACTAAAGAAATTGAAATGGCTTATATTGCTCTAAAATCACTTGAAGAAAAACTACCTCACCTCAATGGAGAACTTTTACACAAAATAGTGAAATCGTTGGAAATATAACAGCGTAACCTGTTAAATACACATTTTTTACGGAGGAAGAAATTGTCAAAAGAGAGAATCGATATTTTAGCGATAAAACAAGGATTATTTCCTACACAAGAAAAAGCCAAACGTGCAATCATGGCAGGTTTAATCGTTGCATCTTCTTCTGGAGAACGTTTCGACAAACCTGGAGAAAAAATAGATTCTGAAACACTACTTAGAATAAAAAGCGATCCACTACCTTACGTTTCCCGAGGTGGTTTAAAACTTGAAAAAGCTCTCAAAACTTTCCACTTATCCCTTGATCAAAAAATTGTTTTAGATATTGGTACTTCCACAGGAGGATTCACAGATGTTTCCTTAAAGAATGGAGCACTCTTGGTTTACGCTTTAGATGTTGGCACGAATCAATTGGATTGGAAATTACGCCAAGATAGTCGAGTAGTCGTGATGGAAAAAACTAATTTTCGTTATTCTAAACCTGAAGATTTCACAAAAGGATTACCTGAAATAGCTACCATTGATGTTTCCTTTATCTCATTAACATTAATCCTTAACCCCTTACAAAAAATTATACAATCAAAAGGTGAGGTCGTTGCTCTAATCAAGCCACAATTTGAATCAGAAAAAGAAAATGTAGGTAAAAATGGCATCATCCGCAATAAAAAAACTCATATAGACATTATCCAAAAAATTTTCGAATGTGCAACAAAAAGCGGATTTGATGTTCTTGATCTTACATTTTCACCAATCATTGGCAGAAAAGGAAATATCGAATTCCTTACCCACTTACAAAAATCAAGTAAAAGCGGAAATGTCAAAGAAAAAATTTCTATTCAAAACGTAGTAAGATTAGCTCACGAAAAAGAAACGTTCGATAAATTAGATCCATTTAAAAATCAAGAATAAATTGAATCGTAAATCCAAGTTAGGCACAATTTCAATTTTATTTCAAGAGCAATTAGTGAAATAAATATGGATTGCGAAGCTTTATACTATAAAAATGGGTAAATTCAAACGGCAAGTTGTAACATAAAACCGTCCACTGAAAAATAAAAAAAGACAAATCATCAAAATTCTAATAAAATGTTTAAAGTATCAGCCCAAAACATTTAGGAGGAATAAAGATGAAATGCC